>DATBQE010000228.1:0-48070 GCA_036561005.1 Burkholderiaceae bacterium
TTCGGCGAGGTCGGTGCAGAACGCCTGGCCATTGCCCCTTCGACAAATGGCAAGGTACGTCCTTGCAGCGAGACGCAGGAGTCCGACGAATATGTGATCCCGGTCGAAACCTGGAGCGGATACTTCGCCGGCGCCAAATCCGGATTTGCTTTTTTCACTGCCGAAGACGGTGTCAACAGCGGTACGGGTTTCATGGTGCTGCGCATTGCCGATAAAAAGAAACTGCTGGAAGATTCCACCGAGCACGGATTCGAAAATATCGAATTAAAAGCGGGCGTGCCGGTGGTACATTACCGGCGCGTCTATTCTGCGAAATGCTCGGTGGTGGCAGGCGGTGCCTCATGCATCGATACGATAGCAGGTGCCACAGGTGTTTCGAAGGCATCGCTGGCAAGTTGCGAACCAGGCTATCGGCAGGCCAAAGAATCTCTGGCGCGCGAGCGTTGCAAAATCAAGGCCAAGCCGGACCAGCAATGCATGGCGCGCGAGCTTGAGGTGATACGTGGGCAGAAATGGGATGCTGCACCCTCGGTCGTCAGCTATGCAGTTGAGCTGGAATTGCGCTTGGCAAATTCCGGAGCGGGGCCGGCTTTCGTAATCAAGCCTGCGGGTGGTGCGCTGGCTTGCCATCCTGCTGACTGACGTAAGCCCATACGGTTCTTTGCTGAGCCGCGGAGAAGGCAGATCGTAAGGCCGCTTCCCCCCTCCAGATCGTGCAGACGATAGAAAGCCCTCGGCCCGCAGTGATTCGTCATGGTTGACGGCTCCACGATGCGCGCGTCCAATGTGTATGGTATATGAGACGCCGACGACGGCAGCGGCAATGCAGCCGACATCACTCCCGTTCAGGTCAGGCGACCCAGCGCCAGGAATAGGCCGCCATATTCCGTGCCAGCAGTTCGCTTGCTTCGCGATTGCTTTTCGCGTGCTCGCGCAACCAGCAGAACATGTCGTGGGCCAGTCTATGGTTGGCAATGGTGTTGTGCTGATAAACTGCAAAATTGCACAATGGCGCGTACATGACCTGGAATAGCGCATCTTCTGCGCCGCCATCCATTTTCAGCACCTGCTCGGCACGATTGCGCAATGTGGCCCAGGCGCCCCATTCTGCATGGCGTTCAAGATTGCTCTGATTTTTGGTGCGATGGTCATAGTCGCCGCATCGCACTTCAATTTCTTGCAGGGTTGACTGCCTGATTCGGTCGATTGCTTCCCGGATAACAGGACGTTCGCCCTCGCCCCTGACCAGGTGCGGCGATCTTTCAATGATGGGGACGACCAATTCGATCAATTGCTCCTGGAAGCTGCGAACGATTGCATCGGCGCTTTCCTTGCTATCGCTACGCAGCGGATCCAGCGCCTTCAGACGTTCCTGAATAAGCAAATGCACCGCCGGCGACTCTGCCCTGAGGTTGGCCCAGCGCACGGTAGCCAAAAAGTACTCGCGGTCTGGGACTTGTCCCGATTTTGACATCTGCGTCAGCATGCCGGCAAGGTCGGCCAACGCTGCAGGAAAGTCTTTCGGAGCGGGCGGCACCGTCGGGCGCTTCTTCTTTGCTCGCGGGGTTTCGAGCGCCTTCTTTAGAAAAGGGAAGAGATTCCGGCGCCTCGGAGCCAACAGCCAAAGGCCGATCAATTGCCAATCGGGCGCCGCCATGGCGGGCCGGTCAACGCGTTCGGCGATGCGTGCGACGGCATACGACCAGCGAAAGCTGTCGCGACCGCGCCGGCCGCGCCAGATTGCTTCCTGCCAATCGCCGCGCCGTGTCGCGTCCATCACCAGCCAGTCGCGTGCAATGCTGCGCATGTTGCGCGGCCCGCGCGTGACATCAATGGAGTGCAGCATCAACTGTGCCACTTCTCGCTCCCCGGCCAAGGCCGCAAGCAATGCCGTTACCGTTTCATGCGGAGCGCTCGACGCCGAAATTTGCGGCAGACGTTTCTTGAGCCACTCGATTCGCTCCGGCGTGGCACCTTTGCTGGCGAGCGCCAGGGTGCCGTAATAGACTGCGCCGACACGAAATTCCTTGCCGAAGCCGAACGGCCAGGTGCAGCGGAACCACCAATACGCGAGGCGGAACATGCCTAGCGGGACAAGTACCCATCGCAGAAATAGAGTGGGCAGAAAAATCGGAAGCGCAGCAAGGTTGAGCAGGGAAGCAAGGATGGGTCCATTGAAGTCATTCGCAGTACTGAGCGCGAAGGCAAATAGAAAAAATTTGACGACGAACACAACCGCCGCCGGCGACACCTCGGTACCGTTGGCGGCTCGAGCCGTTCCAGCTTGCGCCTTGCCTCCTCCGGTCAGTGCACGCACAACCCAGATGATAGCGAATATGCCGATCAGGGGATTCATTGTTCGGCCCACCCCATGGCGCGTTCGGCATGCTCCCATATTGGGCCATGATTGGTTTCGGACTCGGGTGCCCGAAGCGCTGAAATATTGGCCCACAGCTCATGCGTGACACGTTGCACCGGGTCACGCAAGGCCGCCAAAGACTGGCGCACCATGTCGGCATCGCGCACGCCTTTACCGAAAGGCGTGTCGTACTCGGCAATGCCGGCGCTGTCGATACCGAACTTGGCCAGCAGGCGCTGGCCGGCGCGTTCGACGTCGGCGCGTGTTGCGTCAGTCTTGAGTTCAAGAACGAAAAAGGGATTGGCGCGCCACGCCGCCATTGGATCGATTTCGCTCAACGGTGCATCAATCCCGATCCATGACCGCGGTCCTGCTCTTCGCTGTCGATGGGCGCCAGGCGCCATAGTTCGTGCACAATTTTCTGCAACTCTGCATCGTCGCTGCGGCGCACGGCGTCGTTGCCCTTGGCCACCAACTCTGTGGCGCGGCGCAAATCTGTGCTCTCGCCGGTGCGAGCGGCGATGTAGTCGAACTCCTGCCGCCATGCGTTGGGCCGGCGTCGGGCGGCGGCGTAACCAAGGCTTTCCATCAGGCCGATCTGGCGATCGGCTTCACGTTGCTGCCTGGCCGCGATAGCCTGTTTGGCGTTCTGGTACGCCTTGTTCAGGGCGTTGCGCTCGGCATCGTCGCCATGCGCCGCGACCCAGCTGAGCGCCCAGGCGTAGCGGTCTTCCAGCAATTTCGTCAATTCGGGCCAGGCTTTTTCTTCCTCAATGGCCGTCAAGACGGCTTCGAATTCGGCCAGGCCGCGCCGAACCTGTTCGCCGGCATCGAGATCGCCGCCGCGAAATGCAATGGCGCTGCGGCGCAGATCTTCGCGCCATAGGAACAACTCGGATAGCCGTTTCGCGTTGCCGGCGCTCATGGCTTCACCGCCGCCCGCACCATTGCGTGACAGGTCGTCGGCGCGCAACTGCACTTTATTCAGCGCGGCTTCAATTTCTTCGACGGTGATCTGTGGTGTCACCAGCAGGGCGACCTGATCGAACACCTGGTTGGTCGATACCACGCGGCCGCTGGCGCGCAACTGGCCGCCACGATCGAGTTCCAGCGTGAGCTCGATTTCCGAACCGACCGGCAGTACGGATTTGAGCGCCGAGCCGGGTATTTCGAGTGTGCCGACCAGGCGGCACAAATGGGCCAGGGAAAATTCGCCTTGCACAATCGGCACCTTGAGCGCGAAACCCTCACCGGCCGGATGCACGGTTTCCGCCGTCGCCAGCGTAAAGCTGCGCCGGATCGGCAGCGGCGCGCCGCGCTCGAAATACTGCAGCACGCGGTTGTTCGCCAATGCCACGCCTATTGTCCGCGCGAGTGGTGGTTCGCCGAGCGTGATGCCGTGCGAGATCGAAAAGCTGGACGGCTGAAGGGCAACCCGACCGCCATCAGGCAATAGGCCGAAGGTATTGAAGGTCGTCGACTGGCGCGGCAGAAGGCTCATCATCAGGTCGAACGAACCGTCGGCACCCAGTTGTGCGGGCTCGCTTTGCCATTTGCCGTCTTCGCGCTCGAAGACGATGGCATTGATCTTGTTGGCCTGGTCCAGCAGTTTGCCGACTACATAAGGTGTCAGGTCAGAGGTCATGGCGGGAAATTGCAGCCACACCTTGGGTCCGTTCGCCTGGCCGGATTTGCCGCCGCCGGCGGCAGGGCGGCCATCCAGGCCCACCGTGCCGGCGAACAGGGCTGCACCTTGCGCCACCAGAGTCATCGGGTCGAGCCCTTCGCCGAAACCCGCCTTGAGTACAGCCTGCGCTTTTTCGCGCAACAAAGGTGTAACAGTCGGCCCGCCGACCAGCACAAGTCTATCTAGCCCACCGTCTCCCAAGCCGTTGGCCGCCAGCAGGCGCAGGCAGATCGAAAGGGAACGGTCAATCAGCGGCATAATCAACGCTTCGTATTCGCTACGTTTGACGAATACATCGACATCGATCATGTCGCCGCCGACCTGCAGGCCGGACAGGAAGATTGGCGCGTCCTTGGCGCGCGTCAGTTCGATCTTGGCTTCTTCGGCGGCGAAACGCAGGCGGCGCAAGGCTAGTGCGTGTTCGGGGTTGGCGCGGTCGATATGGATGCCGTCGGCCGTCAATTTTTGCAGCACGAGATCGACCAGCAACCGGTCGAAGTCGCGACCGCCGAGGAAATTGTCGCCGTCGTGGCCGACAATGCGCAGCAAGCCTTCGCGCGTGTCAAGCAGCGAAACGTCGAAGGTTCCGCCGCCCAGATCGTAGACCAGCCAGGGTCCGTCGGCGCTGTCCTGGCTCCAGCCGGCGGCGATGGCCGAAGCAACCGGTTCCTGGATCAATTCGATACGTTCGAAGCCGGCCTGGCGCGCCGCTTCCGAGGTGGCGGCGGTTTGGTGCAATTCGAACAGTGCCGGCACGGAGATTACCGCACGTTCCGGCAGCACGCCGGTCTGGTCGGCGATGTCGTTGCGCAGGGATTTCAATACCTCGGCCGATAACTCCTCCGGCTTCTTGCTCACTGCTGCTGCGGGAAATTCGAGCAGATTGGCTGTGCCCATGAGGCGCTTGAATTCGCTGCGGGTATTGGCAGGGTCGGTATCGAGATAGCGTCGCGCGCGCGGGCCGACGAGCACATTGCCGCGCGCATCGATGCGTACAATGCTGGGCGTGAGCGTCCCGCCCTGGCTGTTGCGCACCGGCGTCATGGTGCTGCCGTCAAACACGGCCGCGACCGAATTGGTGGTGCCGAGGTCAATGCCGACATACAGCGGCGGAGTCTTCTGTTGCAAATTGCTCTCCTTGCAGTTGCGCAGCAATCTGCCCATGAGTGGTAAGTTGGTATATTGCTACTGTGCTACTGTGCTACTTTATGTGCCCGGGACGCGGGGCAATGACCGGTCGGGTCCTCCGTGCTGCCGTTACAATTTCAACGGATGCCAAAATTGGACTCTTGGTTATTTTAGCCGGAAAAACGCGAGAAATAAGATTGACAAGTGGGGGAGGCGAGTGCGGGCAAGGAATATTGCGGCAAACACTGGCAAAATACGCTGGCGGCCGCTCTTGGCGGCATCTAAGGTAATCCATGATTTCACACGTTTTCGTCGCTGTTGCTGAATTCGACCCGGCATTCCGGTTCTATTCCGAAGTGCTGGAAGAATTGGGCCTTGTGCAGAAATTTTGCGATGCGTCCAGGCCATGGGCGGGGTGGATGTCTCCCCATGCGGCGAGACCGCTATTTCTGATCGGCAGTCCGTTTAACGGCGAACCGGCACAGGGTGGCAACGGACAAATGATTGCTCTGCTTGCGCCATCGCGTATCGCCGTCGATCTGGCCTACGCCAGGGCGATTGCGCTGGGCGCAGCTTGCGAGGGTCAACCTGGCTTGCGCCCGCATTACCATCCCGATTACTATGGAGCGTACTTTCGCGACCTCGACGGCAACAAGATTTGTGTTGTTTGTCACGATGCCGAAACCTTGTGAGCCCATATTCAAACCAGTTGCAACGTATCATTTTCGGAGGACGCATGAACGCATTGCCACACAAAGTCTTATCGCTGTTTCTGCTCTATCTGGGCGTTTTGTCGTTCACCGCTATGGCCGAAACGGTTGGTGAGGTCAATACGGCTTTCAAGCTCATCGGCCCCGATCATAAAGTCGTCGTGGAGGTGTTTGACGATCCGAAGGTAGGCGGCGTGAGTTGTTACCTGTCCCGTGCCAAGACCGGCGGCGTATCGGGGGCACTCGGACTCGCTGAAGATAAATCCGATTCTTCCGTGGCATGCCGCCAAATCGGCGACATTCACTTCAATGGCACACTGCCGCGCCAGGAACAGGTGTTTTCGGAAAGCGCTTCCATTCTGTTCAAGCACGTGCGCGTGGTCCGCATGGTCGATTCGCGGCGCAACGCGCTCGTATACCTGGTCTACTCGGACAGGCTGGTCGATGGTTCGCCTAAAAACAGCGTGACTGCGGTGCCGGTGCCGGCCGCACAGGTCATTCCAGTGAAATAAGTTGCATTGGGCGAGATGACCCAAGCATCCTTTTCCCGGCGCATCAAGCGCAGGCATTCGCGCAATTTCCTGCAATGACCGCCAAATTGATAGCTATTTTTGACCCGCCCTTCCTTATTGGCTTCGCCCGCCGTGTTGGTTTCTTCGTTGCAGCGGGATTTCTATTTCTTGCGTTGCCCGTTCCGGGCCGCGCCGATACTTTGCCCGCACTGAAAATAGGTGCAGAGGACGACTGGTATCCCTTTTCGGGGCAGCGAGGAGGCCATCCGGTGGGCATGGTGCCTGAACTTGTTCTGGCTGCTTTTGCTGCCGAAGGTGTCCAAGTCGAACTTGTATCGCTGCCTTATTCGCGGTGCATGAAAATGACCGAGTCGAATCTATTGCTCGGGTGTTTCGATACGCTGCGCAATCCGCTGCTGGAAAAGAAGTTCCGCTGGGCCGCACATCCGCTGTTGCGCGCGCGTATCGATATCTACGCGCGTTCCGACGCGCCGGACCGGCCGGTGCATATCAGCGATCTGCACGGGAAAAAAATCGGCGTTACCAACGGCTATGAATACGGCGCACCGTTTGATGGCGACTCCACCATGCAGCGCGACATCGGCGATTCCGACCTTTTCGCCATGCGCAAACTGGTGGCGGGCCGGGTCGACTACGCCCTTGTGTACACGCGCATCGCCTCGGCCGCAATGCGCGATCATGCCGAGCTGCGTGGAAAAATAAAATCGGTAGGAACGCTCATCGAACCGGAGATTTTTTTGTCGTTCGCACCCAATTATCCGATGGCTGAAAAATACATTGCGCTATTCGATGCCGGTATGGCGCAAATCGTCAAAAATGGCATGTATGCGCGCATCGAGGCGCGCTGGCGCTGAGGGCGGCTGGCCGCCGCTTATTCCAGCAATGCAGTCAGAGCCAACGGCGCGCTATTGGTGACGATCTGGCCCTTGTCGGCCCAATTTGCGAAGCGGTAGGTGGCGATGCGGAATATGGCGCTGCGTTCGCTATTGGGATCGTCGGCAAAAGCCTTGCCTTCGGCAAACTGCAGCGCCGATTGCTTTTGATCTGCGCCCTTGAAACTCACAGTCACCGATTCCTGGTCACGTGCAAAGATGAACTGCACGCCGACGCAATGCTTGTTTGAACCGGCGCCGAAGTTGGCATAGTCGAGGTACTGGAGAATCTGGGCACAGGCCGCGCGCAGGTCAGCCGTGTCATACACGCCATCGGCGCGCGGGACAATGGATACGCGCGGCAGCAGCGTCACCGAGCCGGCAGGGCGATTGACGATCAGTTCTGCGTTGTCGTCGAAGGCGGCCTTGAGCAGGGGAAAAACGGTGCGCCCCAATGGATCGAGCGGCAGGTTCAAATGCACCGAATTGCCTTCGATGGCCAGGTGCAGCTCCTGATGAACGGTGGTAATCGGATTCGCGTCTTTCGCCACCACTTGCAAACGATTCTCGATGAATTGCTTCGGCCTGCCGTATTTTTCGAACCGGATCATCGACTGGTAAGTATCGCGATAGCTGAACCACGAGGAATCGTTACGTGAACTCGCAGGCGATGGATGGGCGGCGCCAGCGTCCGCATTCCCTGTTTGTGCCGACGCGCACAGCTCTGCAGTGCTCAAAATGAGCAAGGTTGCAAAGTGGAGAATGGGTTTGATGTTCATGGAGGCGTTGGGCTCGATCAGAAGCGGTAAGCCAGTGCAGTGGAAAGCGTGACGTTGCTGCGCTTATCGGTTAAAGGGCTATCGGCGGCGCTGCCCGTCAGACGGGTGGCGCTCATTTGCGATGTCAGGAGCCATGCATTGCTGAGTTCCCAATTCCAGTGCGCGGTCACGTGCGTATCCTTGATGCCGGAGCGGGGCTCGAAATTGCGCGCAACCGCAGATGCCGACGCCAGCACAATGGCGTTCGGCGCAACGTCGTAATAAGATTCGACGTATTCCTGGTTGGCCCATGTGAGGCCCGCCGAGATGGAAAGCGTGTGATGCGTCCCTGGATGGAAACTCTTTTGCACATCGGCGGTAAATTGCAAGCCACTGTGATTTTCTCCGTCGCCATAGAGCAGGCTGGTCGCAATTCTGGTGTTGCCACCAAGGTAATAATTGAAAAATCCGCCATATTCGAGCCGGACACCGGTGTCCTTCACATCGGCGCGGCCCACGGGCGAAAATGCCGCGATGTTTGTCGCATTGCCGGTAGTATTGGTGCCGAGAATCTGAATCGACGTGTGCGTGCGGCCCGGGTCGATTGAAACCAGCGGCCCATATTCAATGCCGGGCTGTTCGGACAAATGCATGCCCGCTGTCAATCCCGACCAGAAAATCCCGTTACTCCATTGCATTTGAATGACCGGCGCGACCTGCGTGCGCTGCTCTCCCGATCCTTCGTAGCGCGGCAGCGATTCGATGCCAAGACCGACGTACAAGTCTTTGCTTCCGTCCGGCATCATGTTGGCGGCAGGGGTTTGTGCAAAAGCCATGCTGCTGAAGCCCAGCACGGCCAGACCCAGGAATTTAATCATGCGGATTGCGCATTCGAGCTGCGCCTAGAAGGGAGAAGGGTAGTATTTTGCCCTCAGCTGATCCAGGTCGTCAATCAATGCAGTGGTATCGGCGACATGTCCACCGTATGCGCACCTGCCGTGTACGGCGTCCTGCACGACGAAATTTTGCCCGGTAACCATCGTCAATCCGATCGTATCCGACGAGCCGGGTGCGAACGTTATTGCCTGGCATGCGGGATTGGGCGCGCCGTTGATGTCCGCCGTCATGGCATTGACAATCGAATTCAATTGATTGAATTCAGCCGACGTCAGGGCACCCTTGACGGTTCGCGCCTGCGGATTCGGGCCGACGACGAAATTACCCTGGATGTCTACCACAAAGCCGTACTTACCCGAACACAGCGACGGGTCGGCCGCTTCGCAAGCCGTTTGCTCACGAACCTGCTGCCACTGCATGGACGTCGCACCGCCGCCGCCGCAGGCACCCAGCAACATGGCGAGAAAGGTCGTGCAGACAGTTAATTGTTTCACTTTGACGTGCTTTGGGATCAGGAACATTGGATATTGGCGACTTTGCCCATGAACAGGATGGTGCCGGTGCGGCGATCGCGTATGAAAAACAGAAAAGGATGGTCGACGACGATTGAAATCTGCGGCGCAGGATCGCCCTCGATTGCCGTGATGCCGGCGGTCGCCGCTGTGGCTGCGGCAACGTCCGTGCCCTGTTCGTCCACGCTGACTCTGGCCTGCTGAAATATCGTCTGGATCGACAGATCGCGCCGGCCGTCGATTCCGGAAAAGTCCGCCTTTGCAGGATCGAATGCGTCCGCCATACCCAGACCCTGCAGTGCCGCATTGAAATCCGGCGTGCCGGTCAATGAAAATTTCGGCAGACTCAGGGCCAGCTTGTCATCCGTTTTCAGACGGCTTACCAGATCGTTGTAGCTCGATAATGTCAGCCCGGATTGGTAAGCTGCCCATGTGCCGGCATCCGGCATGACGATGAGCATGGCCAGATTCCCTCCGACATAAGGCAGTTCCACCGCCTGCGCGTCGTCACCCGAGTAATACGGGAAATTCCCGACCTGGTGCATGAATGGCACGTTGGCGGTGCTCGCCTCAATTGCATGGAACTGCGCACTTTTGGTTTGCATCGCATCGAATGGATTGAGCCAGCCACCTGTGAACGAGACCGCATTGGTCAACAGCATGCGGGTGCTTTTTCCGATTGCATCAATCGGGACGAGGTTGGTTATATGACCATTGGTCCGCTGTGCCGCCCATGCATTGATATCCATGCGGGCTGCCACGGGCGAACTTGCGAAGTCAATCTGATTGACCCCGGTGCCGAAATCTTGCGCCAGCGCATTCAGATAGGAAGGCAGCAGCTTTAATCTGCTTTGAGTCCAGATGGCGCTGGTGCTATGCAGGTGCGGTACGTGGCTATTTTGCGGCTCAAATTCCCCTGCGCTCTTGGTCTTCAATTCGAGATTGAGTTTGTTGAGTGCAGGATTCAAGCGTGTCTGAGGGAGAGAAAAAAACAGTGCCTGGTTAATACCGGTAAGGGTATTTCCCCTGGCCCCAGCCGTGGCCAGCGCCACTGCCAGGGTGGCACTGCAAGGAGAGTACACAGTATTGCCGGCGCTGTCCGGCGCGAGCAGATGGAAGGTATTGAACGCAAATTTGGTGATGCTGTTGCCCACCGCAGCCATGTCATCGGCGCTCACTTGCGGGTTCAGGTCGCGTGGCCGGAGGGACATTTCATGGCGCGATTTTCTCGCCGAACCGGGTGCAGCGATTGCCGAATTGCCTCCCGAACGGCCCCAGGCGTTCAACAACAGACTGACTGCCATCAATTCGAGCAAGGGCGAAAAGTGCATTGTTGTCGTCAAGGGTTCCATATTCAGGTTGCGGCGCTTTTTGCCTGGTCAGCGTTCATGGCAGATCGGTATCGCTATCGTAGAGGGGGGCGCACCATAAATCTGCCCGCAAATGTCGCTAATTTGTCTTGAATTTGTATGCGGCCGGGGTTTTCCGATTTGTATGAAAATTGTATGGAAGCGGCATCTGATGCGATATTTCGGGGCGCTTCTTATACAATGTCACACAGGGAGGAATGCGATGTACCGTGTGATGTTGGTGGAAGATGACCCAAGACTGGCGGCGCTGGTCGCTGAATATCTGGCGCGTTACGAGTTTGCTGTCGATGTGGTCGCTCGCGGCGACATGGCACTTGCGCAGTTCCGTCAGAGTGTGCCGGACGTCGTGGTTCTGGATTTAATGCTTCCCGGGCTCGACGGCATGGTGGTTTGCAGCCAGATACGCAATATCAGCAAGGTCCCGATTCTGATTTTGACCGCGCGCGAAGATGATTTCGATGAAATTTCAGGACTGGAGCAGGGTGCCGATGACTATGTCAACAAGCCGGTACAACCGCGCGTGCTGCTGGCGCGCCTGCGGGCGCTGATGCGCCGGGCCCAAGACAAGCCCGCCGGGGTGCCGGGCGACGTACGCATTGGCGAATTGCAGATTTGCAAGAGCGACCGCACCATTAGCTGGCGCGGGCAGTCAGTGGTGCTCAATAGTGCCGACTACAAGCTGTTCCTGATTCTGGCTGAGGCTGCAGGACAAGTGTTGTCGCGCAACGATATTCTTGTGAAGATGCGCGGCATCGAGTTTGATGGGCTCGATCGCAGTATCGACAACAGCATTTCACGCTTGCGGCGCAAGTTTGACGATCCCGGCGCCGAGAAAATCAAGACCGTTTGGGGGGAAGGTTATCTGTTCAGCCCCTCCGCCTGGCAATAACTTGATCAACCCATGAATCGCCTGTTCCTGCGGTTTTTTGTCCTGGTCATGCTGTCGATCACGGCGGCAACGGTCGTGATTTATTTTGCCACCGCTTATTTTTTCGGCGATCCGCTGGAGCAAATTGCGCGCAAACAGGCCGCAGCGCCGATTTTCCTGCTGGAACAATACGTCGACAAGGCGCCGGTTGACGATTGGCTGGTGCGCTTGAATAAGGTTCGCCAGGTATCGGATTTCAATTTCGATCTTTTGCCTATCAAGGGCGTTGAAGAAATTCTGGAACCTTCGCGTCGTGCCGCACTGTGGCGCGGCGAAGTCGTCATCGACATTCCCGGCCGCGCATTCTATCGGCGCGTCGATTTGCACGGCGACCGCTATGTCGGCAGCGACACCGACGTAATCCATGTCACCGGCTTGCCCATTGACGTCGGATTGGCACTCAAACTGGAAGGCTTGCGTTATGTGATCGTGGCGCTGGCACTGCTGATCCCGATTGCATTCTGGTCGCGCAATCATTGGCGCGCATTGCAAGCATTGTCGCAGGCGGCAGAGGATTTTGGCAGCGGCAAACTCGCCACACGCATCGACATGGCGCCAAATGCAGGCGTCTATCCGTTGGCGCAATGCCTGAATCAAATGGCCGAGCGGATTCAAGGCCTGCTCGAAGCGCACAGAAATTTGCTGCATTCTGTTTCACACGAATTGCGCACGCCGATTGCGCGCATTGAATTCGGTCTCGAGCTGCTACGCGAAGAATCGCTGGAGGAAGCGCAGCCGCAGGCGCGGGCGCGGTTTATCGACTTGCAGACCGATATCGACGAACTGAAGGCGCTGGTCAACGAATTGCTTGATCTGACGAAGCTTGAACAACAGCGTTCTCTGCCGCAGGCGCGGTTTATGTTGGACGACATGCTGCACGACAGCGTTCAGGCAGTCGCGCCCATTCTCGCCTTGCGTGAAGTGGAAATACAAATCGCTGAACGCCTGGGCGAGCTTGTCGGCGACCGGCGCCTGATGACGCGCGCCTTGGGCAACCTGCTGGCGAACGCCGCCAAGTATGGCAGGCACAAAGTTTTGCTGACGGCCAAAAGGAATGCCGATGGCAGCTTTGAAGCCACCGTGGAGGATGACGGTCCCGGCATTGCGCACGAGGCGCGGCAGCGGATATTCGAACCGTTTTACCGACTCGATATCAACACTACGCAGCCGGTCACCGGGTTTGGTCTTGGCCTGGCAATTGCGAAAAAGGCAATCACCCTGCATGGCGGCAGTATTCTCGTAGCGGAATCGGCACTTGGCGGCGCCAAGTTTGTCGTCGCCATCCCCTGAGCGCATGCGCCGGCTGGACTGAAAAATTCAGTTCTGCAGCACTGCGCCCTGGATTTGGCCGTGCTTCGTCGCTGAATCATATTGCACATCTTTTGCATCGAATTCGGCGACGATGCGATGGCCTGTTGAATTGGCGGTTTCTTCGACTTCCCTGCAATTGTGCATTTCGGGCAGCGCTGCGAGCGCCGCATCGATTTGCTGCGCGGCCTGTTGCGCAATGCGGTAGTGGCCCGTTTCGTGGATGCGCAGCGCCATCAGGAAGCGCGTGTATTCGGCCTGCCGTCCGGCATCGATGCCGTTCAACTGCGGCAGGATGATGGAGGCGCGCAGGCTGGTTCGGATTTCAGTGATTCTGCAAGTGCCGTTTGGCGTTTCTTGCCAATGCAGGCGCCATTCGATGCTGCGCTCCGTGTGGCCGAGAAAGACGCGACCGCTTTCCCGAATCGGCGACGCATCCTGGAGCGTCAGAAAAAGCGACCTGCCGTTTTGGGCCTGTGCGATGTAGTAGCGGTAGTCGAGTTGATCAGTGACTTCTGCCTGCGCCGTAGCCGGAATCAGGCAGCTTGGCAGCAAGGCCGCCAGAGACATGGTCGATTGAAAAGGTCGCATGGTTTGCTATGAGGCACGCTTTCGCAGCAGATGCCGTTCCAATGAAAGTAAGTCGCGGTGAAACCTCCAACCATTCTACCGTTGACAACAAAAACCCTGTCTACGATACTCGACTGCGTCACCCAAGTCCATAACCTCAATTCGATCGGAACACGACATGACGGATATCTACCAGGCGCCCAGCGCAAATATGGAAGAAAGAACCGTACGCGTTCGTACCGGTGGATCGCTCGAAGATGCGATCGCCGGACGATATCAGTTTTCGGTGGGTGCGCTCATCGACGAAGCATGGAAGCTGGTCAGCGGCAAGAAGATGATTTGCTGTATTGCTGCGGTCATGAATTTTGCGATTGTGATGGTGTTTAACATGGTGCTGCAGTTTGTGCTGGGAAGAATAGGCGTGCGCGGCGAGGGACTTGATTATCAATTTTTCTTACACCCGCCCCCAGACATGATGCATCAGTCCATGATCAGCACCACGACCAACATACTGCAGATGTTTGTTACGCTGCCGCTTGCGGCGGGACTCTTCATGCTCGGGTTGAAGCTGGTCGTGTCGGCGCCCGTGGAATTAACTGAGGTATTTGAATATTTCGGCAAGGTTCTGACTCTGGTTGGGACGACGTTGCTAATGTACTTGTTGATAGGCATTGGCCTTTGCCTGCTGGTCTTGCCCGGCATTTACCTGATGGTCGCCTACAGTTTGGCGATACCTCTAGTGGTGGAGAAGGACTTGGGACCTTGGGAGGCTCTGGAAGCATCGAGAAAAGCCATCACGCATCATTGGTTCGGTTTTTTGGGGCTGTATATTTCGATGTTTTTTATCGTGCTTTTTTCGATGCTACCGCTTTTGGTCGGATTGCTATGGACAATACCCCTTTCCATTTTGCTCAAGGGCGTGCTCTATCGAACGGTCTTTGGTTATGAGGGGGAGGTACTGCCTGCAGGTGCAATTGCCGGTTGATTCTAGGGGTTCTCTTTGCATGCGGGAGGCGGGCGATGAGCGCAGGCGAAAAATATGACATGACAAGGACTTCGCCTCAAAGGCGGCGGCTGCTTCTCATGTCGATTTTATCGATCATCGCCCTGATGATTTTCGCGTTTTTCCTGGCCTATTTCGTGCTGCCGCCAGACCAACAATCACAAGTGCCGCAAATCATGGAACAGCCGCCGGGCGCGCCGACAAAAGATAAAGAGCCTGTCGGCAACGCCTACTGAATTGTCGTAACTGCCAGCGCGAATCAGATTGTGTGCATCCAGTGATGCTTGTCCGGCGCCGAGCCGTGCTGGATGGCGAGCAGGGCGTCGCGCAGTGCCATCGTGACCGGGCCATTCTCTCCGTTATTGATCTTGATCTCGAAGCCGTTGGCCTTGGCGTGGCCCACCGGCGTGATCACGGCTGCGGTGCCGCAGGCAAATACTTCCGTCATGCGTCCCGAAGCGATATCGTCGCGCCATTGTTGGGTTGTGAGTTTGCGTTCTTCGGCTTCGAAGCCGAGGTCCTTTGCCAATTCCAGCAAGCTGCGCCGTGTAATGCCGGGCAACAACGTACCGGTCAATTCCGGCGTGACGACCGTCGTCTTGCCGCCGTCCTTGTAGACAAAG
Organism: Burkholderiaceae bacterium; assembly: GCA_036561005.1. Taxonomy (GTDB): domain Bacteria; phylum Pseudomonadota; class Gammaproteobacteria; order Burkholderiales; family Burkholderiaceae_D; genus PKWO01. Next base: position 15,259 of record DATBQE010000228.1, read on the forward strand.
AACAGGTTCATGCCGCCCATTTCTTCGATGTATTGGCGCTGCACGGCGTCGAGCCAGACCACTTGGTCACAGCCCTTTTCCTGCGCCTGCGCCTGGGCCACCAGGCTGGCGGCGTAATTGCCTGCACATTTTGCCTCGCCCGTACCACCTGGCGCTGCGCGCACGTAGTCTTCACTGATCCATACGGTTACCGGTTTGACGCCTTGGGGGAAATACGCCCCGGCCGGTGAGGCGAACAATACGAACAAGTATTCCAGCGAGGGGCGCACCCCAAGGAAAGGGTCAGTAGCGATCATCAGCGGACGCAGGTAAAGGCTCTCGCCGATGTTCTTCGGCACCCAGGCCGCATCGATGCGGATCAACTCGTCGGCCGCCTTGAGGAATAGCTCGGCAGGGATATCGGGCATCGCCAGGCGGCGCGCGCTGCGATTGAAGCGTTCCGCATTGGCTTCTGGGCGGAAAGCCTTGATACTGCCGTCTGCCTGATAATAGGCCTTGAAACCCTCGAAAATTGCCTGGCCATAATGCAGAGATGAGGCCGACGGGTCGAGGCTCAACGGGCCGTATGCCTTGACTTCACCCTGCTGCCATGCGCCGTCGCGATAGGGAATGAGCACCATATGATCGGTGAAGGTGCGGCCAAAGGCAGGATTGGTCATTTTCTCGGCGCGCTGGGCGGCTGAAAGTGCGGTGCTGGAGGGCGTGATGACGAGCTTAGGGATAGTCATGTCAGTTTCTGCGAAAGGGAGTCGTTAAAAATTACAAATCGGCAATCAGTAGTTGGGCGCGCGTGACGCCGACTTGCTTTGTTCATATGTCATCTTAGCGCAGTTTGCAGTGCGCGCCAAACCGGAGCGTGATGAATAGCGTCGCTGCGCTTTCGTTATCTCATTCCGATTGAAGTGGGGCGCCAGCCGTACTGAACTGTTCGGTGCCAAGCTGCGAATGTGCCAGAACGTGTCCATGCGTGCTGAAAGCCGCCCGGAGGAGCAATATTGCAGGCTGCGATCCTCGGCAAGGCGATCGATGTTGACCGACTCTGTCAGTACGACGGGTATCACCCCGAGACATTGGTCGCTGCCCCAGACGAAATACTCAAAAAAACGACTGGCGGCGAAAGATTCGCCTAAATTCCAATCGAGTACAATGCTGTGACATCTGCAATGCTGTTCCGGATTTGTGTGCGGATCGCGAGCGGACTCTTACTTTTGTATTCTCACGGATTGGCGATTGGGGCCTGACTATGAAGCTTGTACCAACATGGGGTTGATGAAGTCATTGGGTTCCTGGCTTGGTGCTCGTTCCGCAAAAGCGTCATCCAATGCGGGAAATGTCGGTTCACCCATCGACTGCCCAATTTGCAGGAAACAGTCTTTCTTTCTCGATGCATTGGATTTCAATAGAACCTGCGATGATTCCCACGGCGCCCTGTTCCTGCCATCGGGAACAATGGTGGACTATTTTCTCTGCCAATCTTGCGGATTTTGTTTTGCGCCTGACATGCATGCCTGGCCGATGGATGAATTTAGCCAAAAGGTTTATAACGACGATTATCTGATTGTCGACCGTGAATATGAATTCGCACGGCCGAATAAAATGGCAGATTCGCTGGAGAACATTTTTGGTGCAAGCAAAAGTTTGATCCGGCATCTGGATTATGGCGGCGGGTCCGGCCTGTTGAGCAAAAAATTGAAGGATTTCGGCTGGGATTCAACGAGCTACGACCCATTTGTTAATCCGGATGTGGACATCGCGCAGTTGGGTGAATTTGATCTGATCACGGCGTTTGAAGTTTTTGAACACGTGCCTGACGTCAATGCGTTGGTTGGCGAATTGAAGACATTGTGCAAGCCATCGGGCATGGTCCTGTTCTCGACACAGTGTTCCGATGGCGAGATCGTTAAAGGTGTGCCATTGACATGGTGGTATGCGGCGCCCCGCAATGGTCACGTCAGCCTTTACTCGCGACGAAGTTTGGCTCTCTTGATGGGGAAGAAGGGTTTCGAGACTGTGAGCTTTCCGAATGGAACGCATGCGTCCTTTTACGAAGTGCCGCATTGGGCCTCCCATCTTGCCGGTATTTTGCCGTAACGGGCCTGAGAATCGACATCGGCCCCGCTTGCCAATCGAATGTTACGTCGATCGACAGTATCTAACGGTAATTGGTTCGGCCAGTCACCGTTATCCTGCGCGCGCTTTGCCGGTTCATTGACGTGCTGATTGGCGTTGACTTTCTGCTTCTGCGTTCGCTATGAACTCCTCCCGCGCGAGCTCGCAACATATGATCTGTCGATATTGGTACGGCTCACAAGATAGCACGCATTTGCCGTGCAGAAATCATTGTATTTTTTGGCAAGGATGGGGCCATGTTTAGGCTTTGATGATCCTGCAGAGAGACCGTGACACCATTACGGCTTGGAAAGGCATCGCCCAACGCAGCCTCCGATTCGTGCAAATTGCACATCGGGAAAATGGAATATTCACATTATGCCAGCCGCATTATTAATGGAGTTTAAATGGTCGTAACAGTCTGTAATGATGCTTCTTAAAAATAAGTCAATGGGTATGCTAATGACAAGGAAGCACAAAATGTTCAAAGTGCGTAAGTGAGAATCAATGTTCACGCCTTTACCGTTTGGAGATCGATCATGAAACTCGGTTCATTCGCCGCAAATCGGGGCAATAACCTGGTGCTTGGTACTGCGCTCGCTATATCGGCCCTGGTGTTCAGTTCCAATGCGTCGGCACAGCACATGCACGGTGGCCATGCGCACGCCGTCTGGCACGGCGACATTGCACGTTTTCATGAGCACGACTGGGGTGTGTGGCGTGGCGGGCATTGGACGCATTCCTGGCATGGCGGCCGATACGGCTGGTGGTGGTTGGCAGGCGGGTTGTGGTACTACTATCCGAACCCGATCTATCCTTACCCCGGCCCGTGGGAGCCACCCGTTGCGACAGTCGTGACGCCGGGTGCGGCTGTGACACCGCCGCCAACAAATTACTGGTATTTCTGTCAGGCGTCGAACTCCTATTACCCCTACGTCTCAGCGTGTCCGGGCGGGTGGCAGCGAGTGCCGGCCACCCCTGCGCCTCCCGCGGCACCGCAGTGAAGCGGTAATTGGTGATTGTTCGGAATGAAATTTACGATAGAAAAGGAACGTCATGAAACATATCATTGGATATTCCGTGTTTGCCACTGCAACGATGCTGGCGTCCTGCACCACTGCGCCAACCGGTCCCAGCGTGGCAGTCATGCCGGGCGACGGCAAGAGCTTTGAGCAATTCAATACTGACGATGCCGTGTGCCGGCAATATGCCGGCAGTCAGAATGGCGGTACCGCCCAAGCGGCGAACGACAAGGCGGTCGAAAGCGGGATAGTTGGCACCCTGATCGGTGCGGCTGCGGGGGCTGCCTTGGGCGGTAACCGCCAAGCGGCAGCCGTCGGTGCAGGAACCGGGCTGCTCCTAGGCAGCGCAGCGGGGGCCAACGAATCGCAATATGGCAGCTATGGCGCGCAGCGTCGCTACGACATCAGCTACGAGCAATGCATGTACGCAAAGGGTAACAGCGTGCCCACAGCGGCACGCATGGCGCACCGCCGCCAGCCGACCGCTTACGCCCCGCCCCCGCCAGACATGCCACCGCCGCCTCCGGTTGACGCGCCGCAGTCCTAACGCCAGGGAAAATGCCAGAACTGCGGCGTGAGCATCATGGCATGCATGCGCCGCGAACCGCGTCCATACCGGCTACGCGCTTGCTGCGGCGCGTCAAGTTCACATCACGCCATGCGGGCACGCATCTTGCTCAATGTGAATTGCGAGCGCGCATTTGCTCGATATGGTGCACACGCCGGAGTCACGGTCGATGTGGATTGTTCAGTTGAAAATTACTGTCGATCGCCTCATTTTTTCCTGCAAGCGTTTGGTGAGAATCGAGCGGCAGGTCCGGTGGTTTTCGCGTGTCCGATTAAATTTGGTTTATCTGCTGGAGAGTGGCGGCTTTGACATTGTTTTGCCCAGTGCTTCGCGTAAGATGCATGCAGAAGTAGCAAGCAGGGGGAAGCAAGTCGGGGGAAGCAAGTTTGCGCCACGCTCATCATGTGGAGGAAATGATTATGCAACCTGAAATTCTACTTGTACGTCAAGGTGATGGCTATCGCATCCTGCATGGACATTTGCATCTGGTTAACTCCTTGAGCCAGACCGGTGAAGCTCTGGCCGATGCTAGCGGAGAGGGAAAAGTCAAATTGTTCAAGACCCCTTCGGGCATCATGATTGGCAACGATAACAAAAACCTGCCCTTGTTGTTGAACGAGTAGGTGCAAGCCAAAGCTGGCCATGTTTTCCGATTTTCAGTTCCGGCTTTTCTTCGCGTCCGCGATCTGAGTCAGGCCGCGCGGTTTGCGCGCGAACGCTCCAATATGAAATCAATGAAAGTGCGTGCAGCCCTTGTCTGGTAATGGTTGGGCATGTAGAGCATGAACATCTGCGTTCCAAAAATGCTCAGTCGGTAGTCTTCGAGGGCGGTGACGATCGCGCCTGTGGCAACGGCGTCTTGCACGACATAATCGGGCACCAGCCCGACACCGATGCCGGCCAGGATGGCTTCGCGCAGGAAAGGGAAATGTTCCGAAATCAAGGTTGGCTCCAACGTGACTTCCTCCCTTTCGCCATGGCGATAGGCAGAAAGGCGCAATTGGCGGCCGATTACGGCCGAAGTCACCAGCGGGACCTGGTGTAAATCCTGCAAATTCCCCGGCATACCGCGTGTGGCGGCAAAGTCGGTAGAGGCGCATGCCACGTAGCGCACCGCGCCCAGTTCTCGTGCTACCAGGGTTTGCGGCGGCTCGGGCATCACACGGATCGCAATATCAATTTCGTCGCGCATCAAATCGTCGACCCGATTTTCAAACAAAACCTCCAGCACGATATCGGGGTAATTGCGCTTGAACTCAAGCAACCAGGGCGACATGACCATTTGCCCGTAGCCGCTCGGCACCGAGAGCCGTACGCGGCCCTGGAGGCTCTGACCGAGGGTCTCGATCGTTTCCCGCGCGGCCAGCAATTCGTTTTGAATACTCAAGCCGTGCTGGTATAAGCGCAATCCCACCTCGGTGGCCGCGACACTGCGCGTGGTGCGACGCACCAATTGCGCCCCAACCGATTTTTCCAAATGGGTCAGGTGATAGCTGACATTGGCACGCGTCATCTTCAGGTTGCGTGCCGCCTGACTCAGATTGCCGGCGTCGAGAATTTCGACTAACAGTGTAAGGCCTTGGAGATCCATAATATTGTCAAAATTTATTTGACACAATGTCAGCGCGCATTGGGATTGTCAAGCAGAGTGTTACAAAAGAAAATTAAAGATGCGCGGGTTACGCCGTACAGAAAATCAGCGCGCCCGCATGGCTCGCGATTTGTCGCAACGCTTAATCGGCACATCTCTACACGAATCGAAATCCATGACTGAACCCCTCTACGCCATTTGCAACACAATTGCCGTCATCCGCATGGACAACCCGCCTGTCAACGCATTGGGGCAGGTGCTGCGTCGGCATATCCTCGACGCTGTCACACAGGCAGACAGTGACGCCGCCGTGCGGGCAATCTTGCTGATCGGAGCCGGCAAGGGCTTTTCTGCCGGCGCCGACATTGGCGAATTCGGCAACACGCCAATGCCACCGTCACTGCCTGACGTTTGCAAATGCATCGAGGATTGCCGTAAACCGGTGGTGGCGGCGATTCATGGCGTGGCGCTTGGGGGTGGCCTGGAAGTGGCCTTGGCAGCGCACTTCCGCGTTGCTGAAGCGGGCGCGCAACTGGGATTGCCGGAAGTGCTGCTTGGCCTGTTACCCGGCGCCGGCGGTACGCAACGTGTGCCACGCTTGATCGGGGTGCCGGCGGCGCTCGATTTGATGTTGGGTGGAAATCCTGTCAATGCGCGTAAGGCCCTGGCCACCGGATTGGTCGACGTGCTCAGTTCAGGCGACGATCTGGAGAGCGAAGCGCTGTCCTACGCGGCGAAATTGGTTGCTTACAATGTACCGGTACGGCGCACGTGCAACGGCTCGGCAATCGGTGCGCGCGATGCGGCGCTCGCCGTGATTGCGGCAGTACGCGCGGAAACGGCGGCCAAGGCGCGCGGCTTGTTTTCGCCGATGAAAATCGTTGATGCCGTCGAGGCGGCGGTAACTCTGGACTTCGATGCCGGCATGGCCACCGAGCGAGAGTTGTTTTTGCAATGTCTTGGCAGCCCGCAGCGCGTGGCCTTGGTCCACGCTTTTTTCGCCGAACGTGAAGTGGCGAAGGCACCGGAGACGCGCGCCGCTGCGCCGCGCAAGATTGCCACAGTCGGCGTCGTTGGCGGTGGCACGATGGGTGCAGGCATTGCCGTGGCCATGCTTGATGCCGGTTTGCCGGTGACCATGATCGAACGCGATGCAGAATCGTTGGCGCGCGGCCGTGCCAATGTGCAGAAAGTGTATGACGCGCTGGTGCGCAAGGGCCGTCTCGATGTGCCCGCCAGAGACGCGCTGTTGGCACGCTTTAGCGGCGCGACCGATTATGCCGCACTCGCCCAGATGGACCTCGTCGTTGAAGCTGTGTTCGAAGACATGGCGGTCAAGAAGGCCGTATTTGCCGAACTCGATCGCCTGTGCCAGCCGGGCGCGGTCCTGGCGACCAACACATCCTATCTGGACATTGACGAACTGGCGGCATCGACCTCCAGGCCGCAAGACATCGTCGGACTGCATTTCTTTTCGCCGGCCAACATCATGAAGCTCCTGGAAATCGTGGTGCCGGCGAAAGTCGGCGCGGACGCGGTGGCAACCGGGTTCGCATTGGCCGGGCGCTTGAACAAGATTGCCGTGCGCGCCGGCGTGTGCGACGGCTTCATCGGCAACCGCATCCTGGCCGTTTATCGTCAAGCGGCGGATCATATGATGGAAGACGGCGCTTCACCCTACGAGATCGATGCCGCCATGCGCAGTTTCGGTTTTGCCATGGGGCCGTTCCAGGTGTCCGACCTGGCCGGCGGCGACATCGGTTGGGCAACGCGCAAACGCCGCGCCGCCACGCGCGATCCCAACGCGCGCTACGTGCAGATTGCCGACCGACTCTGTGAGCGTGGCTGGTTCGGGCAAAAGACCGGACGCGGCTACTACCTCTACCCGGAAGGCTCACGCACCGGCCTACCGGACCCTGAGGTACTGGCCATCATCGATGCCGAACGCGTACGCGCCGGCATCGCTCCGCGGCCTTTCCTTGCCGAGGAAATCGTCAGGCGCTATATGGCGGCGATGATCAACGAGGGCGCCAATGTCGTGCACGAGCGCATTGCCTTGCGTCCACTCGACGTTGACGTCACCTTCATGGCCGGCTACGGCTTCCCGCGTTATCGCGGCGGCCCGATGCATTTTGCCGACTCCATCGGCCTCGATCACATCCTTGCCAACGTACGCGCGTTCGCCGAGCAAGACCCGTTGTTCTGGAAGCCGTCGCCGCTGCTGGAAGATCTTGTCGCGCGCGGTGCGAATTTCAACAGCCTGAACCAAGGATAGAGTTATGGACCTGAACTTTACCGCCGAAGAAGAAGCGTTCCGGGTTGAGGTGCAAGCCTTCCTCGCTGCCGAACTGCCTGAAGCCTTATCCGACAAGGTACGGCGCGGGCGCAGACTTGCCAAGGCCGATATGGAACAGTGGCATGCCATCCTGAACCGGCGCGGTTGGCTGGCCAACCATTGGCCGGTCGAGCACGGCGGACCGGGCTGGAACGCAGTGCAGAGGTTCATTTTCGAGAACGAATGCGCGCTGGCGCATGCGCCGCGCATCGTGCCTTTCGGCGTCAATATGCTTGGCCCGGTGCTGCTCAAATACGGCAGTGAAGCACAAAAGCGCCATTGGCTTCCACGCATTCTCGACGGATCGGACTGGTGGTGCCAGGGCTATTCCGAGCCAGGATCGGGATCGGATCTTGCATCCGTCAAAATGGCTGCAGTGCGTCAGGGCGATCATTACGTGGTCAACGGGCAAAAGACCTGGACCACACTCGGTCAGCACGCCAATATGATTTTCTGCCTGGTGCGCACCGATCCTGACGCCAAGAAACAGGAAGGCATCAGTTTCCTTTTGATCGACTTGTGCTCGCCCGGTGTCGAGGTACGTCCCATCATCACCCTCGACGGAGATCACGAAGTCAATGAAGTTTTTTTCACCGACGTGCACGTGCCGCTGCAAAACCTGGTCGGCGAGGAACATCGCGGCTGGACGTGTGCGAAGTATTTGCTCACTTATGAACGCACAAACATCGCAGGCATCGGCTTCTCGGCAGCGGCGCTGCGCGAGTTGAAGCGCTTTGCCGCAAAGCAAAAACGCAACGGGCGTTTGCTGATCGACGATCCGTTCTTCGCAGCCCGCGTGGCACGAGTCGAGATCGAATTGGAAAACATGAAGACCACCAACCTGCGCATGATCGCCGCTGTGGCCGGTGGCGGCGTGCCCGGCGCGGAGAGTTCAATGCTTAAGATACGCGGCACGGAAATCCGCCAAGAAATTTCCTCCCTGATGCGGCGCGCAATGGGGCCATATGCGCAGCCCTGGGTCGAGGCGGGCGAGGGCCTTGAAGCTATCGGGCCGGGGGAAGCGGAAACGGCGGCGACGAACTACTTCAATAACCGCAAGCTGTCGATATTCGGCGGCTCGAACGAGATCCAGCGGAATATTATTTCGAAGATGATTTTGGGATTATAAGCAATGGTGCGCGGACGACCCTGAATTTTGCCCTCGCCCTTTATGCGGGGGCGGGGAAAGAACGAGTTATGAATCAAGGATTCGATTGACATGAATTTCACTCCCACCGAAGACCGCCGCATGCTGGCTGACAGCCTGAACCGCTTCTTTGAGAACGAATACGATTTCGCAACCCGCGAGCGCATTCTCCAATCCGAAGGAGGCTTCAGCCGCCAGCATTGGCAGCAACTTGCCGACATGGGCGTCATTGGCGCCCTGTTTGCCGAGGCGGATGGCGGCTATGGTGGCGCAGGATTCGACCTTGCCGTCGTGTTCGAAGCGCTCGGACGCGGATTGGCGGTCGAGCCGTTTCTCGGCACGCTGATGGCCGGCAGTGCGATTGCCGCGGCGGGCAAGACAGATTTGCTGGGAGAAATCGTGGCCGGCAGCCACATCGTCGCATGGGTGCATGTTGAAAGCGAGGCAGGATACGAAATCAGCCATGTTGCTACCACAGCGAAGCAAACAGTTGACGGCTGGCAGTTGGACGGCGCCAAAGCCGTGGTGCAGCATGGCGGCACTGCCGATGCGTTTGTCGTATCGGCGCGTGTCGCCGGGCAACTCGACGATGCCGAAGGGATTGCGCTATTTCTCGTCCCTGCCGATGTGCGGGGGCTGACATTGCGGGATTACCCGAATATCGATGGCGGCCGCGCCGCAGAGTTGACGCTGGCCGGCGTGTGCCTGCCCGCGCCCGCGTTGCTTTGCGAAGCGGAGGTCGGATATGCGACGATTGAGACCTGCGTCGGACGCGGCATCGTGGCCCTGTGCGCGGAGGCAGTTGGCGCGATGGAAGTGGCGAAAGCCGCAACGCTGGAATACCTGCAGACGCGAAAGCAATTCGGCGTGGCTATCGGCAGTTTCCAGGCCTTGCAGCACCGTATGGCGGATATGGCGCTCGAAATTGAACAGGCGCGTTCGGCCCTGATCAATGCGGCTGCCGTGCTGGAGCACACCGGTCCGGCGCGGGAGAAGGCACTGTCTGCCGCGAAATACACGATGGGGCGCGTCGGCGCGCTAGTGGCCGAGGAATGCATCCAGTTGCACGGCGGAATCGGCATGACCTGGGAATTGCCGCTGTCGCACTATGCCAAGCGCTTGATCATGATTGATCACCAGTTGGGCGACGAGGACTATCACCTCGTGCGCTACATGGCGCTATGAGCGACAAATCCGACACGATGATAATCTACACGGCTTATCTTTCGTGAAGGACATAACATGACCGATCTCGCCGCTTTTCCGATCACCCAAAAATGGCCCGCCAAAACACCCGACGTATTGCAGCTTTATTCGTTGCCTACGCCAAATGGCGTCAAGGTCTCGATCATGTTGGAAGAGATCGGGCTGGACTACGAACCGCACCTCGTCAGTTTCGAAACCAACGACCAGGGTTCGGCGGAATTCCGCTCGCTCAATCCGAACGGCAAGATTCCGGCCATCCTCGATCCGAACGGGCCGGACGGCAAGCCGCTGCCCTTGTTCGAGTCGGGTGCGATCCTGATTTATCTGGCCGACAAGACAGGCACGATGATTCCGCAAGATGCAGCAGGGCGCTATGAAGCCATACAGTGGCTCATGTTCCAAATGGGCGGTATCGGCCCGATGTTCGGCCAGGTTGGTTTTTTCCACAAATTCGCCGGGCGCGAATACGAAGACAAGCGACCGCGCGACCGCTACGTGGCAGAAGCGCAACGCCTGCTCGCGGTGCTCGAAGGGCGCCTGACCGGGCGCCAATGGATCATGGGCGACGAATACACGATTGCCGATATCGCGACCTTTCCGTGGGTGCGCAATCTTGGCGGCTTCTACGAAGCAGGGGAGCTGGTCGGTATGGCGAACTATCCACAAGTCAATCGCGTGCTCGACGCTTTCCTGGCCCGCCCGGCAGTAGTGCGCGGCTTGCAAATTCCGCGTCGGGGATGACCAAATATATGAAATCAGGAGACCATAGTGACTCAAGCAGGCGCGCCATTCTCGGCAAATTTTCCGGTACGCAGCATGGACGACGTGCGGCGTATCGAAGCGACGCCGCTGGAGCAGGCGCTGACGGTCAAGAGCACCTATGAAATATTCTGCAATTCGGCACGCGCTTTCGGTGACAAGACTGCCCTGACTTTCCTGCGCAGCGCCGATCCTGACGACGCACCGATCCAGTGGTCATACGCAAAGCTGTTGCGCGGAATACACCAGACCGCCAACTTGCTGCATCGGCTTGGTGTCGGATCGGGTGATGCAGTAGCGATTCTATTGCCGGCCTGTCTCGAATATCATCTCGCGCTCTGGGGTGGGGAAGCGGCGGGCATTGTGCAACCATTGAACCCTTTGCTATCGGACGAGAAGCTGGCCTCGCTGATGAATGCCGCCAAGGCCAAGGTCCTGGTTGCCTACGGGTCGGACGCCGATGCCGAGATATGGTCGAAAGCCATGCGCCTGCGTTCGGCAGTGCCGACCTTGACGCACGTGCTGCGCGTTGCGCCGCATGACGAAGCGAGCCAGGATCGGGGCAGCGAATCCAACGACTTCGATGCCTTGCGCGCGCTCGAGCCAGACGAGCGCTTGGTCAGCGGGCGTCACATCGAGCCGACCGATATCGCTGCGTATTTCCACACCGGCGGCACGACCGGTGCGCCCAAGCTGGCGCGTCACAGCCATGGCGCGCAAGTATTTACAGCCTGGTCGAGCATTCAAATGCAAGGCATGACTCCGAAGGACGTCACCATCAACGTATTTCCGCTATTCCATGTTGCGGGTGTATTGCCGGGCGCATTGACGGCTTTGTCGGCGGGCGTCCATACCATCATCCCCACCACCGGCCTGATGCGCAACCGTGCAGTCATTGCCAACTACTGGCGCCTGGCCGAGAAATATCGCTCGACGGTCATGGCCGCTGTGCCGACCGTGCTTGCGGCACTCACCAATGTGCCGTTGAACGGCGCCGATATTTCATCGATACGCTATTGCCGCACCGGCGCAGCACCACTGGCGCCGGAATTGGCTGCGCGCTTCAAAAGCCTGTTCGGTCTGCACGTGCACGAGAGCCTGGGTATGACGGAGATGGCCGGCATTTCCAGCATCACACCGGTCGGCGTGGAAGCGCCTGCCGGTTGCGTGGGTTTCCGCTTGCCCTTTGCGCAATTGCGCATCGTCGCGCTAGACGACTCGGGCAACGCGAGTAATCTGGATGTCGCGCCCGGGCAGCAAGGCATGGTCTTGTTCAAGTCGCCCAATTTGTTTTCCGGATTTGTCGATCCCCGAGACAACGTCAACGCGTTCACTGCGGACGGCTGGCTTGCCACCGGTGACCTTGGCTGGATCGATGACGAGGAGCGCTTGCATTTGACGGGGCGTTCGAAGGATTTAATCATTCGCGGCGGCCACAATATTGACCCCAAGACCATAGAGGACGCGCTTGGTGCGCATCCGGCGGTGCAGATCTGCGCAGCGGTCGGCGCACCTGATGCCTATGCCGGAGAACTGCCGGTTCTGTTTGCCACACTGGTTCCGGGTGCCTCGGTAACGGAGGCGGAGCTGCTTGCATTTGCCGCGCAGCGCGTTGACGAGGGCCCGGCGCGGCCGAAATCGGTGACCATCATTGACGTCATGCCGGTAACGAATGTGGGCAAGTTGTACAAGCCGGCGTTGCGCTTGCGCGCGGCGCAAGCGGTGGTCACAGCCGCTGTGGAGGCGGTTTGCCGCGAATGCGACATCACGGAGGGTGCATCGCCGCAAGTGTACGCCAGTGAGGCTGATGGCGTTAAGGTTGTGCTCGGTAGAGCGTGTCCCACAAATGTTCGCCACGGCATCGAACGCGCGGTCGCACTCTTGCCGGTTACAGTAAAGGTGATTTTGTAACGCGCAATGAGATTGATTCACATGCGCGTCGCCAAACGAGATTGAAGGCTATTTCGTTCGATAGTTGCCTGTGCGGAAATTTGAGCCATGCGATTGTCGGGGCGCAGCTATTTCGTGGGTGCCTTGATGCGCAAGGACATGCCGTTTTTCTCGTCCTCCTTGTAGGCATAGACTGCCGTGCCGTCGCGTATCTCCCCCATGACGACGACATTGAGAGAGATGGCAGCATGATCCGTCGAGGAGAATGACTTGAAGTATCGTGTCATCACAGACGAGGAGGTACGTTGAGTGAGGATTTCCACGGCTGCTGAATCTTGTCGCCCTCCGTGGAGTTGGCCTGATCCATTGCCAGCGTTACAAGGCGCAATGCATCGTAGGTTCGTGCAGCCGCGACAGCGGAGGGAACGTGCGTCACCTCGTTTAATATCTTGGCAGCAGCAAGTGCCACACCGGTGTTACCGAAACCGGCGACGGCAACCACTTCTCTTTCTCGATCAGGTTATATTTTGGCAGCCGGCAATGCTTCAATTTCATGCGAAATGAACATTTGTACTGCATCTCTGGCAACTATTCGTTCAACATCGCCCGCCGGCTTCCCGATTGGCCCAGTTGGTGAGATTACTTGGTAGGCGCTTTGGTGCGAGCGATGGTGCTGCGGCTTTCGTCTTCCTTGTACGCGTAGATCACCTTGCCGTTGCGGATCTCGCCCATGATTGCCATGTTGAGAGTAATGGCTTCGTGGTCGCTGGCAGAGAACGGTTTGTAGTAGCGCGTGATGACGGTGGACGTGGTGTGCTGGTCAAGGTTTTCCAGGGCGTGCTGCAACTGCACGCCATCGGTGGAATTGGCCTGGTAGATCGCCAGGGCCAGCAGGCGCAACGCGTCGTAGGTTTGCGCTGCCGCGACGGCCGACGGTATGCGCGTGACCTTGTTGAGCTTGCGATAGGCGAGGGAAAATTGGTTGCTCGATGAACTGGCTTCATTTTCGATGAAGGTGACCACGGTGCGCGAACCTTCTGCTGCACCACCGGCCTTGGTGACGAAGGATTCCTGCGACAGGGTCCAAGGCCCGACGATGGCTTGATGCAATTGCAGGCGTTCCGCCGTTTTCACCACATTGGCTGCGTCGGCGGCCAGACAATACAGCACGAGCGCTTGCGCGCCGCTTTCCTTGATGCGGTGCAGTTGTGCGCTGAGGTCTGCATCGCCGACCTTGAAGCTCTCGACCGCTGCCGGCTTCAGACTGCGCTTGTCGAGTTCGGCCAGTACGTTTTGTTTTCCGAATTGGCCATAGGGGCTTTCGTCATGCAGCACGGCGATACGGTCGAGTTTGCGCCGGTCGATCAGGTCGTTCAACATCACGATGGGCTGGATGGCATCGCTGGCGGAAGTGCGGAATATGAAGCTGCTTGGGTAAGCCGGCGGCATGAAATTTTTTGTGACCGCAGCACCGGTAGCGCCGCTGACAATGACAGGAATCCTTGCTTCCTGAAATATTTTCGCGGCAGGCAAAGCAACGCCCGTGTTGCCGAAACCGACCACGGCCACGACTTTTTCCTTTTCTATGAGTTCCTTGGCAATGGCCGCGCCCTTTTCGGGATTGGCCTGGTCGTCGCGCTCAATCAACTCCACGGGATGGCCGAGGATGCCGCCGATCTGGTTCACGTCTGCCTGGAACACATGCGCGCCGCCCATGATGCTTTGTCCCATGTCCTCCGAATTCTTGCCGGTGACCGGGCCGATGACGCCGATCTTGATCGGTGTCTGGGCTGTCTGCGCTGCGGCGTTGAAGCACATAGTCACCAACGCGGCGATAAAACATGGTTTGCTGAAAAAATGCACGGCACTCTCCTGTTAGCACTGATTTGGGCCCGGGCGGATGATGCGCTTTTAATTGGAATGACGCTATTGTGGAAACGGATGCTACGCCAGGGTGCAAATCTTGGCAACTGGCAATATTACCGCCGCCTGCGACAGGGAAAGTGGAAAAGCTGTTGAACCGTGAGGGATTTCGTGGCTTTCCCTGTGAATATGCGCCGATTTCCGACTGTTATCGTGCTTGTGACGATGTACTGTCCCTGATTTTTGATAATAGCGCGTCGCGGCTAATTTGCAACAGTTCCGGTTCTTCTTCATATCGGCTTGGCGAACGAGTCAGCACGACCAAGGTAGCCAGATCCGTGTCATTTAGTGAAGTGATTGGTTTTCCGAAACGTTCCTGCGCCTCGGCCGCGTAGCCAAAACGCCCGTGGCCCATGTAGCAATTGGCGGCGATAATCGAATATTGTTCCTGCTCGGCAAGGTGCAAATGTGCAAGTAGCGTCCACGTGACATAAGTGGTTTGCCAACCCGGCAAGCCATCGCCATGCCAGCTGATGGCCAATTTGTTGATCAGAATGCGCGCGGTAATGTGCGAATATCCGTTTTTCCTGTTTTCAGCGCGCATGAGTTCGGTCAATGATGCCGGCAGCGGCGTCTGCAAACCGAGCGCGCGGATTTCCGCTCTTCGCGATTGAAACGAAGAAAAATCGTAAGTGGCGAACAAGGCAAAGGATGTTGCGATGAACAGCCCGGCTGCGATAGCGAGGCCCGTTGCGATCCGCCGGACTAGCGTCATTGGCGTATCAGCTAACGCTGACGACAGCAGCCTGTGCCGCTACGCCACCGATCTCGCCAATCACCGCAGCCGCTGCAAATCCATCGGCATGAAACTGCGCCAACACTGCATCCGCCGCTTCCGGCGCACACGACACGAGCAGGCCGCCCGATGTTTGCGGATCAGTCAGCAGCGCACGTTGTACCTCGCTGATGTTTGCGCCGAGTTGCACGTCGTGGCCATAGGCCGCCCAGTTGCGATTCGAGGCGCCGGTGATGTAGCCTTGTTCGGCAAGCTGAGCCACACCGGGCAAGAGAGGAATGTCTTCCATGCGCAATGTCGCGCCCAGCCTGGCTCCGCGCGCCAGTTCCAGCAAGTGTCCGAGCAGGCCGAAGCCGGTCACGTCCGTCAGTGCATGCACACCCGCCAGTTTCGCCAGCGCCGTGCCGGATTTGTTGAGCTTGGTGGTGCTGGCGATCATGGCGGCGTAGCCGGCCTCGTCGAGTGCGTTTTTCTTGTGCGCCGCCGAAAGGACGCCGACACCGAGCGCCTTGCCCAATATCAGCTTGTCGCCGGGACGGGCATCGGCATTGCGCTTGACCCGCGACGGATGCACCAGACCGAGGACGACGAGGCCATAGATCGGCTCGACCGAATCGATGGTATGGCCACCCGCGATAGGTATGCCGGCTTCGGCGCAGATCGCTTCGCCACCCTGGATGATCTTGCCGATAATATCGATCGGCAACTTGTCGATCGGCATTGCCAGCAATGCCAGCGCCATGATGGGCGTGCCGCCCATGGCGTAGACGTCCGAGATGGCATTGGTTGCCGCAATGCGCCCAAAATCGTAGGGATCGTCGACGATGGGCATGAAGAAATCGGTGGTGGCGATCAGCGCCTGCTCGTCGTTGAGCTTGTAGACGGCGGCGTCGTCGGAGGTTTCGATGCCGACCATCAATTCCTTCGGCACCGGGAAGCCGGTCGATTTCTTCAGGATCTCCGCCAGCACGCCGGGCGCAATCTTGCAGCCGCAGCCGCCACCGTGGGAGAAGGACGTCAATCGGATAGAGTTTTGCATGGACTTTCTTGCTTGTTAGTCGGTTGTCAATCGGTGCAGACTGTCGGTAACGAAGGCATGGTCGACAGGCATTTGGCGTTTTCCGGCTTCGGGCAGATAATGGGCGAAAAATATACCGCAACACAGCCAGGAACATTTCGCCGCAAACACGCCCATGAGTTCAAGCACATTTTCATTCCGCAACGCCACGCCCGGCGAACTGGCCGAGGCCATGCAGGATGCCCGTGATTATACGCTGACGGTGTTCGAGTGCTTTGCTGCGGCTGGGCTGGACCAGCCTGAGAAGGTGGCGCGCCTGCCTTACCTGAACCCGCCGGCGTGGGAGCTCGGCCACATCGCCTGGTTCGCGGAATGGTATGTATTGCGCGAAGCGCTTTCCAGCAATCCGGCCGACGCCGTGCGCACGGCGATGCTGACCAAGGGCGACGACTGGTTCGACCCGAACACCGTGCCGCACCGTTCGCGCTGGGGCCTTGGCCTGCCCGGCAGCGGCGCCCTGAAAATGTATTGCCGTGAAGTGCTGGACCGTGTGCTCGACAAATTGGGCAGGGAAGACGATGACGACGAGGCACTCTACCCCTACCGCCTGTCGCTCGCCTACGAAGACCTGCGCAGCGAAGCGCTTGCCACCTCGCTGCAGGCGCTCGGTGTGATCTTGCCGCCTGAATTGGCCCAGCGCACGATGCCCAATTGGTCACAGGGCGAGATCCGCTTTCCCGGCGGGACCATCGCCCTCGGCTCGCCGAAGGGCGAAGGCTTCGTATTCGACAACGAAAAGTGGGCTCACTCCTGCTACGTTCCGACCTTCACCATGGATTCCACTCTCGTGTCGAATGCGCAGTTTGCCGAATTCATCGCTGACGGCGGCTACGAAAAACCGAGTTTTTGGAGCGTAGCCGGGCGCGCCTGGCTGATGGCGCAAGAATGCTCCGCGCCGCGCGACTGGATACGCCACGGCACCGAGTGGTTGTGCGAACGCTTCGCCCTGCGCGTGGCCTTGAATGGTGCTGAGCCGGTGCGCCACGTCAATCTGTATGAAGCGCAAGCCTACTGCCTGTGGGCCGGTCGCCGCCTGCCAAGCGAAGCCGAATGGGAATTTGCCGTCATGTCGGGCCACCCGGCGCTGCGCTGGGGCGACCTGTGGGAATGGACCTGCACGCCTTTCGAACCCTATCCGGGTTTCGAAGCCGATGCCTACCGCGAATATTCCGTACCCGCCTTCGCGACGCACCAGACCCTGCGCGGCGCATCCTTCGCGACCCAGCCGCGCATGCGCTGGCCGAAGTTTCGCGCATTTGCGTTTCCGGACCGGAGCCAGATGTTTGTGGGGTTTCGGACTTGCGCGGCGTGAGGGTGCGCAGAAAATGTGAACATACAGCGCTTAACCAAATACGACGTCGAATGATCGACCGAAATGGCTTATCGAACTTTATCGCGGGAACGTCTAGGTTTCTACAATAATGCGATGACACCATCGCAATACCCTGCTTGGAAAAGTGCAAACCTACTTGGCTGCATCAAGTGTGCGTTCATGGCGCCCAACGAAAGCCACAAGGTTACCCATCAATAGATTGACGTCGATCAGGTGCAAGCCCCAGCTATAGACCATGTGGCCACGTACCACCAAATCGCCGGGGATGTCACTCGGACGTTTGTCGGCTGCGTCGCGCGCTGTCATCGATACTGCGAGATAGCCGCCGTGGGCGTCGTGCATGCATTGGACCCGCACCATGCCGGGCACGGCGAAGAACGGCGTGCGGATCGTGTCGTATAAGGGATGCCACTCGTCGGCGCCGTCCATCGTCATCGTTTTTGCGGGCAGCGCCATGTCGACCGGTGCGCCGCTGAGCAGGGTTGGATCGGTGCAAGCCACTTCCATGCCCGGATGGATGGTACGGCCAAAGTGTGCGCCGTGCGGCGGCGGGGTTTCGGCGCGGAAGGAAACATAACTGATGACGCATCCGCGCTGCTTGCCGTCATGGCAGAGCGGAATGTGCTTGAATGTGCCGCCGACATCCTGGCCCGCCGGCACCTCGAAGTTCAAACCGGGAATGATGGCGGCCTCCAGTAGCGCCTGTGCCGGTTTGCCGTCGATCTCCTCGGCAATCAGACGCGCCAGCACGTGCGAGCCCTGCGAGTGCCCAATCAGTACCACGCCGCGACCGTGATTGTCTTCACGCAAGTAGTGCTGCCAGGCGGCAGACACGTCGTGGTAAGCCATTTCCGTGTCGCCCTTGACCGGGTTGTCCGTCAGCCGGCTTTCGAGCACGGCGATGGTGACTTGCCGATACAAGGGGGCGAACGGGCGGCACACCGAGGCGAATGGCGCCAATTGGGCGGCCACTGCGCGCTGCACTTCAGGCGCTGCCGACATACTGCTGTTGCCGGTTGGTTCGGTCGATACGGTGGGGTAGACGTAAAAGCAATCGATGCCAGGCGCGGTTGCCGCCTTGCGCGTCGTGACGCTCTGCGAATTGTCTGCGGCGATGCTGGTGATCTCCGTTGCTACGGTACACAATGCATCGTGGCCGGGCCGGCATAACCAGGCTTCAGGATTCGCATACACATCATCGCCCACCGCAGCGCCGGTTGGTTCGGCGGCTCGCGCTGCGAGGCAAAATAGCCATGCTGCAATTACCAGCCAGGATTTGCCTATCGTCAATTTGACCATCATTTCGACACCAGGTTTGAATTCTGTTTGAGAGTGAACTGCCGCGATCCGGCGCTGCCGGGGAGGCATGGGCGGCGGCGAAGCGCGATGTTCGTGGGTATGCGTATCCAAGCGGACGTGAGTATAGCGCCTGGCCGTGGTCCGGCGCAAATCGGGGGCGGGTTGATCGGTGCCGACTGAATTCAATAAAAAAGCGCTGCATGTTTGAACATGCAGCGCTCGTCTTTTTCATATGGCAATTACGCCGGCTCCACTCAAATGATCGATGCAATTATTTTGCCGAGTTCAAACGCATTTGCCGGTATAGGCGACGTGTGCATCGCCTGCTGTGCATCCGAACCGCGAAGCATTTGCGCAATCTTTTAACGGCAAACAAAACCGGTGCTCTATTGGCTATTTCTGTTCGATCATGAAGCCCCGGCCGCCGGCGTCGTTCTACCGATTTGTTACAAGCCAGGCAGATAGCAGTGTTTGCCGACGCCCGGAGCTGGATCGCCGCCGAAAGTTGTGTTGTTGCAGGCAGCACCACCCGTCAAAGTCTTCACCCAGAAATTGCCGTTTGCGCCATAGAGCACAGCTTTTGTTCCCGAGAATGCGCATTGGCCGTTTTCGTCCGTGCAGAATGTCCAGGTCGTGGCGGCGGTGTCGCAATGCTTGACTGTGCCGGAGATCGGATCGCCGAAGGTGCCGTTGCTGCAGGCAGCGCCGCCAGTGAAGACATTGGTGAAGTACGAACTGGCTGCGCCATAGCGCACGGTTTGCGTGCCGGAGAATGCGCATTGTTCGTTTTCGTTGGCACAGAATGACCAGGTGCTGGTGACTTCACAATGCTTGGCCACGCCTGGCAACGGGTCGCCGAAGGTAGTGTTGTTGCAGGCCGCACTCCAAGCCAGGGACTTCGTCACGAAGGTGCTGCCGGCACCATAGCGCACGGTTTGCGTGCCGGTGAAGATACAGCTTCCGTTTTCATTGGCGCAGAATGCCCACTGGCCATCCGACGAACCGGTCGACCCGACGATAGGATGGGAAATGTTGCAGGCATTGGTGTCGTTCGACCATGTGCTTTGCATGGCGAAGGTGCCGGTGCCCATGTTGACGTTTTGCGTGGCAGCCTGGGCGCCGCTCGATATCCAGGCGCATTCGTCACCGTTTTCCTGACCGTTGGAAGATGAGCCCGTGGTATTGGTCCAGCCGCTGTTCGGATAGGTATCAGTCACGGTTTCTGCATATTCATGGCCGTTCACGATGGAAAATCCGTCCAGCTTGCCAAGCGCGCTACTGCCGTTGACCATTCCCTGGCCGCAGCTGCCGCCCATGTCGGCGACGTAAGGCATGTTGGTGTAGGCGATGTTGCCGTAGGAAGAACCGGTGCTGCTGTGCCAGGCGCAGAAGCCGCCGCTTGGCGTGTTGAACCCGTCTGGATGCGTGCCCGTTGGAGACAGGATGACATACTGCACGTAGCGATTGGAGGCCGCCGAGGTATTGCCGAAGTGCGCGGCTGCGTTCACGGCTTCCTGGGCCAGCTGTGTTCCGGTTGCAGCAGACGGTGCGGAGTTGCTGTTGTCATACCAGACACCGGCAAAGGCGCCGCCGGTCGGGTAGCCGATGTGTGCGGCGCTGGCAGGGCAACTTGTCGCACCCGCAGCAGCCCCCGAGTCGCAGTATTGCGTCATGGTGCCGGACCACAATTCACCGCCCGTACCCAATCCCTTGAACAGTTTTTGCAGATAAGGCACGGCGCCGACCGGGTCGTTGGAAACGGTCAGGTTGCCGCTGCCGTCGCTGCCCGACGAGCCCCATTGCGTGCCCATGACGACCAGATAAACCTTGGGTGTGCCGCTGATGACGCCGCCGCCGCCGTAAGACAGTGTTTGCGGTCCGGTGGCAGCTGCGGCTGCGCCGGGTGTGGCGAGCGCAGCTGCGCCGTGATTGGTGAGCGCCCAGCCTTGCATCTTCGCGTGCACCTCGCGCGTTGGAATCACGCCATGCCGATACGGATGTCCGGCGGAAGGTGAAAATGGATTGCTCACCTGCGAATCGGCACCGGCAGAGGAAGCGGTAGTTTGGGCCATGGTATTGGCACTAACCAGCGCGGCGGCTGCGAGTGGCAGCATTAACAAGCCTCGAATTGATTTCATTTGTACGTCCTTCAAATATTGGCGTGCATCAAGTGGATTGTGCGGCAACGCAAGACGGCTTTCCGTCTCTTCGTCGTCGCGTGTGTTGCCTTCGTCGTGGTTCGCATCCACGATCATTAGAAATGACCTCTGTACAATATTTGCCTTACCCATTTGCGGTATGCGACAGCGATGCGAATCGCAATACCGCGAATGGGCAGACCAGGGAAGAATCAGGTGTGTGTCGACGGTGATTGCGGATATTCGTCTTGGCAGTCAGTAGGGTGGGCACCCGTGCCCACGCGGTTGTGGCGCGTCGGCGAATCAGCATGCAAATACATGTTGCGCATGTCCGGTATTCCGCGTGGGCATGGGTGCCCACCCTACCTCGTTTTGCGTCGGCAATTTCGGGTGTTGCACATGCAACTGCGCAACACCCGTCCCTTCAAGCCGGCTCTGCAACGTATCGATCAGAACCCGATCGAAACGGTGGCCGTGGTCGGCACCGGCGTGTACAGCGAGGAACTGAATCCGCCCACATCGTCATAGGCGAATCCGTAGGTCTGGCCGCCGAGGGCGTGGTTGTGCCAGAAGCCTGAGTAGGAGTTTGAAGCCTGGCCCGATGCATAGAACGCGCTCGGTGTGTACCAGTTGGCAGGATTTTCGACGATATGGCGGTTGATGGCCGCGCACATTTGTGCCTGGATCTGCAACTGTTTGTTGTAGGCCGCGCTCCCCGGCGTGGTGCCGGTTGCGTCGTTCAGCGCGCCGTTGCCGAGCAGGGCCATGGCGGTGGTCGGCTTGTTGTAGATGTTGTAGGTTCCCTGTCCGTCAGTGAACTGGAATGCCCCGTTGACGACGTGGCCGGTGAAGGTGCCTTGCTGATCGGTGAAGGTCAGCGTCTTGCTGGCATATTCGGTCCAGAGCGTCGAGATGTAGCTGTCGAGGTAGTTGGCATTGGCGCCGCCGGTGTTGAACGAGCCATGCGCCGGCGCCACGATGCGATACGGCGCATACGGGGCTTGGGCCAGGCTCTGGAATTGCGCCGGCACCTGTGCCAGGTATTCGGAAAACAGGCTGGCGCGGGTTTCGTTTTCACCGACCGTGTGGTCATAGCCATCCATGCCTTGCAGGCGCAAGGTGACGGGGAAACCGAACTGGTCGACGCGGGTCGTGTTGCCGTAGAAGCCGCCGCCTGCACCCGGCACGATGGCCATTTCAACGAAGTCGAAATAGACATTGATGTTCGGGTCGCTCGGGTTGTCGATGTTGGCGCCGGCATAGCCGATGTTGCCGTTGACGTCGGAATTGACCTGGATGTACATGGGCGAGCCGACCGACAGCAGCAGACGTGCCGAGTTGATCGGCGGAATGGTTACCGATTTCGCATCTGCCAGCGTATGGAAGTAGTTGGTGTAGCCGACGCCGTTCTTGCTCAGTGCGCCGTTGTCGCCTATTGCCATGGGCGTGAAGCTGCCGTTGGTATTGACGTGCACGAATTTGCCGGTAGTCCAGTCTTTGCCGATGATGGCCCAATAGACCTGGTTGTCGGCATATTTGCCGCAGGTGTTGTTGACCAGCTTGAAGGTTGTGTTGCCGTTCCACACGCACGAGGAACCGCTGCAGGAAGGTGCAGGATTGGGTGCCGGTGCCGGTGTCGACGGGCACACCGGAGTAGGGGTCGGCGTGGGCGTTGGTGTCGGGGTTGGCGTGGGTGTGGGTGTCGGTGTGGGTGTAGGGGTTGGTGTGGCCGACGCGACGATCTGCCATTTTTGCGCCGCCGTGCCGTTTTGGGTCCAGATGTCGATGGTAGCGCCATCGGTGGTCGATGCGCTATAGACGTCGAGCGCCTTGTTGCTGTTTGGGTTGACTACCGTATAGGTGCCGTCGCCGTTGGCGTTGATGACCCACTTTTGCGCGGCGGTGCCGTTGGAATCCCAGATGTCGACGACTGCGCCATCGGCAGTCGACGCGCTGTAGACGTCCAATGCCTTGTTGCTGTTCGGATTGATGAACGTGTAAGTGCCATCGCTGTTGCGGTTGATTTGCCATTTTTGCGCAGCAGTGCCGTTGGAATCCCAGATGTCGACCTTGCTGCCGTTGGTGGTGGCGGCGCTGTAGACGTCGAGCACTTTGTTGCTGTTGGGGTTGAGCAGCGTGTAAATACCACCCGATACAATGCCGCCTGGTGCCGGGGTAGGCGTCGGCGTGGGGGTAGGTGTGGGAGTTGGTGTTGGCGTAGGGGCGGGCGTCGGTGTCGGCGTTGGGGTTGGCGTGCCGCTGCAACTGCCGCCCGGGCTGAACAGGCTGCCCACAGTCGGGTTCCAGCCGGTGCCGGCGTAGTCGGTCTGGTTCACCAGCGCCGTATAGTTCGCGCCGTTATAGGTGACGACCTGGCCGGCCGTGTAGGTGCCGCCTTCGACCCAGGCCACGCAAGATGCGGCCTTGACGTTGCGGGCGAGTTGTTTCTGGCTGCTGCCACTCAGCGTATCCTGCGAGCTTCCGCCGCCGCAGGCTGCGAGTGCGCCGCCGATCAGTCCCAGCAAAAGCGCGTTGGGTAATGCGTGTCTCATGATCTCTCCTCGTTCGATTGGTTGTGCGAACACGCCGTTACTGCAGAATCCCAACGGTGCGCCGCCCGGTTCCGGTGTCTGCCGCAGCTTTTTTTATGGACTTCCAAACTTGTGGCTTGAACAAGAATGGAGGGGGGCTTTGGGAGCGTCAAGTGGTTTTATTGACAACCAACCAGTTACGAACCACTTGCAAAATTTTACTCAAAATGCGAGGTGGAAATGGTGCGGATAAGTCACCTGTCTGGCGAATCAAATGGGGGACGGGCGGGGTAGGTCCGCAATAACAGTTACTGTGAAAGAATATACAAGACCACTTTTATTCGATGCCAAAGTGGTATGCATAAAAAATGGAACCGTTTCCAGATTGTGAATTAAAAACCGGTGAAATTTGCACAAAATAACGACTGTTCAACGCGCAAGGAATCCTGCCAGGAAATTTTCAGCCTCGCGTCGTCTCCCACCTTCCAGACGTCTCAGCCTTCTTCATGACCGCATGATGCTTTTCGGTCCTAAGATCATCACGCACGGTGAATTCCAACAAGGCGTTCTCGTTATCGCATGCAGAATTGCTTGACTTTCATTAAATTACGACTATACTTTAAAAATACGAGCATAATTCAATGCAAGAGGACCGCTTTCATGCGTTACGAAAAAGGACAAAAAGAGCTGACGCGCTCACGCATACTCGAAGTCGCTTCGCGGCGTTTTCGCGGCGAGGGTGTTGCGGCGGTCGGCTTGGCCGGAATCATGCAGGACGCCGACCTGACCAACGGCGCCTTTTATGTGCACTTCAAGTCCAAAGAAGATTTGGTTCAAGAGGTTGTGGTCAATGCGTTAGAGCACGGGCTTCAAGGGATGATTGCGGCGGCGCAAGGTTGCGGACTGGAACGCGGCATTCGCGCGTATCTCAGCCCCCAGGCGCGTGATGCGCCTGATGAGGGCTGTGCCACTGCTGCGTTGGTGGCCGAAATAGCCCGCCACCCCGAGGCGACGCGCGGTTTGTTCACGCGCAAAACCGGCGAGTTGCTCGATTTTATCGCCGCTAACCTGCCTGGCCGCGACGCCACCACGCGGCGCAAGGATGCCGCTGCGCTTTTCGGCATGATGGTCGGGACCTTGCAGCTCGCACGTGCCGTGAATGACCGAGCAATGTCCGACCAAATTCTTGAGGGAGGGATTGAGGCCGGACTCGCAATCGTTCATAGGCAGCAGCAATGAATCGGCAAGGATAATTTTTAAGGCATTGGCATTGATGACGGTGAGTGACGACGGTAGCTAGGACGCTTGCCGATCAAACCTGCACGTAGCGCAATCGCTCTGGAACCAGTAGGTGCCCGATCCAGAGCGGAAGATCGTTGGGCATCTTATTTTTTGGCCTTATTGAATTATGACTGTAATTTAATGATGTCGTGCACCCATTGGAGAATGAACATGAAAACCAGACTGCATACCAGACTTTTTATCACCGCCCTTTTGGCCCTGGCCGCGAGCGGCAGTATCTTTGCTCAACAGGCCGACAAAGCAACGCCCCCTCCCACCAAAACCCGGGCGCAAGTTCTGGCGGAATTGAAAGAAGCGCAAGCAAGCGGCAATGACATGCCGACCGGTTTTATTGCGTACCACGCGCCGGCAACCAAGGAATCGGCGCCGCTGCCCGTAAAAACCGCCGACAAAAACTAATCGGTGAATTGAATTTGTGCCGATAAAACGACGTCGGCCCAATATGAAGAATGGGAGAATGAAATGATGAGCACGAACAATATGCGTGTCGCCTTGGTTACCGGCGCCTCTTCCGGTATTGGCGAAGCCACGGCGGCGCGTTTGGCCGAGGCCGGTTATCGAGTCTTTGGCACCAGCAGGCGGATAGCGCCGGTGAGGCCGCGATCGTTCGCGATGCTGAGCCTGGACGTGACCAGCGACGCTTCCGTGGAAGCGGTCGTCAAAGAGGTATTACGGCAAGCGGGACGAATCGACCTGCTGGTCAATAACGCCGGCTTCGGTGTCGCGCCCGCCGGCTCCGAGGAAAGTTCGCTTGACCAGGCCCGCGCGATCTTCGATACCAACTTCTTTGGCATCGTGCGCATGACGCGCGCCGTCCTGCCGCACATGCGGCAACAGCGCAGCGGGCGCATCATCAACATCGGTTCCGTGCTCGGTTTCTTGCCGCTGCCTTATGTGGCATTGTATTCGGCGACGAAACACGCGGTAGCAGGGTACTCCGAATCGCTCGACCATGAGCTGCGTACGGCAGGCATCCGTGTTTCCGTCATTGAACCGTCCTACATCAATACACCGTTCGAAGCCAATTTGATGAAGCCCGACACCCCGCTCGATGCATATCGCGAAATCTGTGCGAAAGTGGAGGCGCGGGTGAAGGAGGTCATGGTCGAGGCAGACGGGCCCGACGTTGTCGCCGAGTGCGTGGTCAAGGCGGCCATGGCGGATCATCCGAAAGTACGGTACGCGCCAGGGCAGGCCAGCCTCCTGCGGATGCTACGCAGATTCGCGCCGGCCGGCGTGCTCGACGCCGGTGTACGAAAAGATTTGCGGCTGGAAGCCTAGCCGCCTGCCGCTTCACTTATGAATTTTGCGCTTTTGCATGTCGCATGCGCCGGGACACTACACACGAAAGTAAACATCATGAAGGCATTCATTCTAGAACGATATGGAAAAAAGAGCAGCTTCCGTCTAGGCGACATGCCGGAGCCGGTATTGCGCGATGACGAAGTTCTGGTCAAGGTACATGCCGCAAGCGTGAATCTACTGGACGCCAAGATCAAGAATGGCGAATTCAAGCTCGTCTTGCCGTATCGCCTGCCGCTGATTCTCGGCCACGACGTTGCCGGTATCGTCGTCAGGGTCGGGTCTCGGGCGCGCCGATACAAGGTAGGCGACGAAGTCTATTCCCGCCCGGACGACTTTCGCATCGGCGCTTTCGCCGAATTCATTGCGATCAGGGAAGACTCGCTGGCGATCAAGCCGGCGACGCTTACCATGGAAGAAGCCGCATCCATTCCGCTGGTCGGCCTGACCGCCTGGCAAGCCTTGATCGATAAAGCCGATCTCAAAAAGGGGCAAAAAGTATTCATCCAGGCCGGCTCCGGCGGTGTCGGGACATTCGCAATCCAGTTGGCGAAACATATTGGCGCCTTCGTGGCGACGACGACGAGCACCCAAAATGTCGATTGGGTGAAGCGCCTCGGCGCCGATCTCGTCATCGACTACAAAAAGGATAGGTTCGAGAACATCCTGCGGGACTACGACGTCGTCTTGAATAGCCAGGATGGCGAGACACTCGCCAAATCCCTGAGCGTCCTCAAGCCAGGAGGAAAACTCATCTCGATCTCCGGCCCGCCCGATCCGGCATTTGGTGAAGAAATCAGAGCGCCATGGTTCATGAAATTGATCGTGAATCTATTGAGCTCCGGCATCAGGAGAAAAGCCAAACGCAGCGATGTCAGCTATTCATTCCTCTTCATGAAAGCAAACGGCAAGCAGTTGCGCGAGATCACCGCACTCATCGATTCCGGCGCCATCCGCCCGGTCGTTGATCGGGTCTTCCAGTTCGGGGCGACGCCTGAAGCTATTGGCTATGTCGAAACCGGGCGAGCCAAGGGCAAGGTTGTCATAAAAATCGTCTGAACATGACGCGGCTGGACGGCAAAGCTCAACCCTGTGCCGCCTCCAGCCTCCCGGAAGCCACCGCCTTCTTCATGACTGCGTAGTCCTTCTCGGTCTGGTCTGCATAGCGCACGGCAAATTCGACCATGGCATTATCGAACACGTCGCTCTTGCCCAGATAGCCGCTGATGGCCACCGGATCGCCTGCCTTGGCGTGCGCGCGCGCCAATGCCCAGCCGCAGTAACCGGCATAGTCGAGCAGGGCGGGGAAGGTGATGGTGTCGATGTCGATGGAATTCTTCATGTCGCGCAGTTGCCGCACGTAGTAGTCGATACCCGTTTCTTCGTGACGCGCCCAGCCGAGGAAAATGTCGCTCGATGACTGCATCAGGCGTTGCCCTTCAACCACGCGCCGTCCGTGGTATTGGTAGATGCTCTTGCCCACATACGGTTCCAGCACCGAGGCACGCGCCTCCTTGAATTGCAGGAACAGCGGCGCCTGATCGCTTTCCATGAACAGCGCCACCGAGCAGCGTGTGCCGACACTACCGACACCGACCACTTTCATAACCACGTCACGCAGCGTGTAGCGGTCGAACAGGGCGCGCCGGTCGTCGGGCAGCGACAGGCGATATTGGCGGAAAAAAATACGCATCAAGTCGTCGAAATGCGGAATATGGTGCGGGTGAAAGACTAGCGGCGGGTTGTCTTTCATACGCCAATTGCCTTCAATCAGTTGGGCAGTTTTCTTCAGCACGCTTTCGCTGGTTTGCAGTCGTGCCTGATCTGCCTCGGCACGCAGACGCTGCTTGACCAGCGGATCGGGGCTGAGATTGGCCAGGTCTTCGGCGTTGATGCGGCTATACCAGCAGGCAAGCGGGCTCATTCCGGCAAATTCGGCCATCTTGGTGCGGTAGAACGAAACGGCCGCCAGCACGGCTTTTCTGCTGCTGCTCTCGGAAAAATTGCGATAACGTCCCGCCACCATCACGCTCGCAGCCAGCCGCTTGATGTCCCATTCCCACGGGCCGGGCAGGGTTTCGTCGAAGTCATTGATGTCGAATACGAGGTTGCGCTCGGGCGTGCCAAACTCGCCGAAATTCATCAAGTGGCAATCACCGCCTACCTGCGTGCGTATGCCAGACGTTGCCGTCTTCGACAAATCGTAGGCCATGATGGAGGCCGAGCCGCGCAGGAAGGCAAAGGGCGATCTCACCATCCTGCCATATCGTATCGGGACCAGATCGGGAATTCTACCGGCCGAAGAATCTTCCAGCATGCGCACCACGTCGCGATCCTTGGCCGATGTCTTGATCTTGGCGTGTAGCGAACGCGGGCAAGCTTCACGTCTTGCCTTGGCCGCAGCAAGCCTTTCAGCGGTTGGCATATGCGTTTTTGTGGTCAGGCACTCTATGGCGATTGATTTCATGCGGTCTCCGATTTGGTGCGGCGCTATTCTTTTGGCGTATCGTACGGCGAAATGACGCCCGCCGCCATTTTAACCTTATAGTGATAAGGCACGTAATTTCGGTTGCTCGACGAAATGGCTAGAACGATGCGGCTGCGCAAAGATAGAATTCCGGCATGGCCGGATTCTCTTTTTGCGATGAAAACACATGCTGCGCATTCATATTAAATTTGCCCTTTAGAATCGCTCACTTTCCGGGGCGCGCCTGAATTATGCCGGAACTGGGAGAAAGACCAAAGACCTTGTTACATCCTGGAACAATGCGAAACCACATGCCGTCAGAAACGAATAGCGCCTTTCCCCGCGATACCATCGAGCGATTGCTTACCCTGTTCAATTCTAATTCCCTGCGCGCGGCAGAACAACTCGCCAGGGAGTTGATGGAGCAACACCCCGAGCAACTGGTGGCATGGAAGGTTCTGGGTGCGAGCCTGAAATTGCTGGGCGAGCCTGACCTCGATGTCTGGTTGCAGGCGAGCAAACGGTTTCCCGGCGATGCCGAAATATTTTCCAATCTCGGGAATGCCTTGCGCGCGATTGGAAGCCTGGACAATGCGATCCATTGCTATCGTCGGGCGGTAATTTTGGATCCTGAATTTGCGATCGGCTTGTGCAATCTTGGTATTGCCTTGCTGGAGCGCGGAGAATTGTTTGATGCGATTGATTGCCTGAAGCGATCGCTGCGCCTGCGTCCGGCACTGGTCAATGCGCGCAACAATCTGGGTATCGCTTTGGGTGACCTGGGACGCTTCGACGAAGCGGTCGGGCAATTCCGGTTGACGCTCGACACGGAACCCGACTTTTCCATGGCGCGTAGTAATTTGCTGTTTACGTTGAATCATATTTCCGGCTTGACCGATACTGCGTTGCTGCAGGAGGCGGTGCGCTACGGTGAGATGGCCTCACGTCTTGCCCGGCCAAGTATCAGTTGGGAAAACATCCCGCAGCAAGATCGGTGCCTGCGCATCGGGCTCATTTCCGGTGATTTGCGCGACCATGCGGTCGGGCACTTTCTCCTCGGTGTGCTGACGGCGTTGGCGGCCGATCACGGCAATAGCCTGACATTTTTCGCCTACTACAATCATCAAAAAAATGACACAATCACCGAACGCATCCGACGCTGCTGCCAATCATGGCGCGTCATTGTGGACCTGCCGGACGAAACCGTCGCCAACATCATCGCGCGAGATCACATCGACATTTTGATCGATTTGTCCGGTCACACCGCTCATAATCGCCTGCCTGTGCTAGCCTGGAAGCCTGCGCCAATCCAGGCAACATGGCTCGGCTACTATGCCACGACCGGCATTGCTGCCATCGATTATCTGTTCGCTGACCCGTACACGGTTTCCGAGGCGCAGGAAGCTTTCTTCGTGGAAAAGGTTTGGCGTATGCCGGAAGTGTTTTCATGCTTTTCCGCGCCGGATTTTGCCCTTGGCGTGTCGCCGCTACCCGCATTGGCGAATGGGAAAATCACGTTCGGCAGCTTCAACAACATGACCAAGATGAATGAGGAGGTCATCGCGCTCTGGTCGCGTGTTCTGCATGCCGTACCTGGGAGCCTGTTGTTCCTCAAATGCAAGCAACTGAATCTTGCCGCCATTCGCAGCGAGGTGCTTGAACGCTTTGCCGATCATGGCGTGGACGCGGCGCGCCTGATCCTGGAGGGAAGCGCACCGCGCGCGCAATTGCTTGCTGCGTATGCGAGGGTCGACATCGCACTTGACCCGTTTCCCTATACAGGCTGCACCACTACTGCAGAAGCGCTGTGGATGGGCGTGCCGGTGGTGACTTTGGCTGGGCAACGATATCTCGGTTTGCAGAGTGCCAGTCTGCTGAAGAACGCCGGCTTGGCCGCCTGGATTGCGCATAGTGCGGAAGACTACGTGGCGCTTGCCGCCCGCTACGCCGGCGACGAACCACATCTGCAAGCATTGCGTGCAGGCCTGCGCGCGCAGGCGCTGGCGTCGCCCGTATTCGATAATTTTCGTTTTGCAGCGCATTTCGAGGCTGCTCTGCGTGAGATGTGGCGCAAGTGGTGCGCCTTGCGTAACGGTGACGCAAGCGACATTAGAGACTCATCCGATGGGTAGCAGCTGTAAATTGTCGTTCTTTATAGTGCGCCAAGCGGATTGGCGTACGGATCAACGAGAACGCACATGGCCGCGCGCAATGAGCTGCTATATGCACGGCATTATGGTGCTCTGCTTGATGCAGAAGGTGCGTGAGCATGGATAAAATACCTTTGCACTTAATTTTATGATTCATCCGAGTTTCTTGTGGGTAGCTGAAGCTGGATAAAGATTCAGTCCACCGCAATGGAAATAGATGGCAGTTTTGAAGTTATCCCGGTTTCTGAAGCCACAAGCGCGTTTCTGTATCGTGGCGACTTTCGAGTTCAGCCCTTCCGCAACAGCATTGGTGATGCGATGAGTGAAGTAGGTCAAGATGTTGGGCAGATGGCGCGCCAGGAGCTTGGCCTTTTCGATCATGGGCGCCAGGCAGCTATGCGTCGCCCAGAAATACCATTGCTTCCAGAAGCGCTGCGCGCCGAGCTTGGTGCGGCAGCCCCACATTTCCCGCAGCGATTCTTTGAGCGCCCAGGCGCGCGCTGTTTTCAAGTTGTCGTTCTTGATCTGGTTGAATCGTTCACGCGCCGCTTCCGGCAAGTTTTCCGCGCTGTACAGCCACAGGTATTTGCTGCGCTTGAGCCGGTCGTCTCCCTGTTCCAGCAAGTCTTTGTTTTCCTGCTTGCGCACTTTGTCGACGCCTTGGCCGACATGCTGCATGATGTGGAATCGGTCAAACACCATTTTGTCGTCGGCTCGTGGCACCTGTGCTCTGCACGCGCCGATATAGGCCGGCCACATATCCAGGCTGATCGCTTCAATGCCGGCGCGCTGCTCCAAGGAGAAGGCGGAAAAGTAGTTCGTCAAGCTTTCCTCGGTACGGTCTTCCCCGACATACTCCACCGTCGCCGCGCGCAGGTCGCATACCAGCGTCATGTATCGGTGTCCTTTGGCAATCGCTTTCTCGTCCACGCCAAGCTGTTTGGGCAGCGTCGATTCCTTGGCCGCCTGGCCGCGCCACACGGCGCGCTCCATCAGGTGCCACGCCTGATCCCAACTGATGCGCAGCAGCGACGCGGCGTGCTTGACGTTGGTGGCACGCAGCACGTCGATCGCCAGGGCCTCGAACATTTGCGTGAAGCGGCTGCCTTCTTCTGCCCACGGCAGGCGCGCCTGTCTGATCCCATGTTCCTGGCAGTCAATTCGCGGCGTGGTCGCGTGCAGGTAAGTCATGAATTGGCAGCTATCCAGGTGGCGCCACATCCGCTCGGCAAGGTGATCGTAGACCGGACAGTCGACGCCGCATTGCGGACACGCGAAACGCGTTCCTTTCGGATGTCCGACGTACACATCAACGTGCTGTTTCGCCATATCAAGCTCAACCCGTTCGACCGTCCATGGCGTACTCAGACCGAGCAGATGTTGGTACAGATCTTTGCTTTCCATCGCGCACCTCCTTGGGTAGACCTGCGCGATAGCGTACTACTTACCCACAAAAAAGTCTGAACAACCTATAAAATAAGCGACCGCTTGCCAATTTGCCCTGATGCAAAAGACGGAAGGCGGTCTGTTCGCCGTTGCAAAGCCGCCAAGTAGTGCGCATTTGTGGGGCTTTGTCGCGATTCAGAAAACGCCGCTGCATTTATTGCGGGAACAGTCGCTTGCATTGACAACCAGTAAATCGATCGCGTGAAACCCGGCCACCGCACTTGCGCGAGCTTGTTACTGCCTCTTATGCGGCATCAGGCGGCAAACACCCTCCACGGAATAAAAATTCACAACCAGGTCCTTTGTTTTCCCCTGACTTGCCGGATGTTTACGCCGTGAAGTAAAGACGCCCGATCGACGTATTGCCAAATACAGGTCCTGTACGTGGCAGCTGCTCCATGTTCAGTATTCAACAATAGGGTGTCCTCAATATTCTCTCGTGTGGCGCGACATCGAGTCGTTCGCTGCGATTTTTGGAGG
>DATBQE010000229.1:0-76318 GCA_036561005.1 Burkholderiaceae bacterium
TTGGCCAGTGTGTTGGCCGGATACGATGGTTTGTCGGTTGTGACACCGAGGCCGAGGAAGGCCGAGGCCGTCACTTGCGGGATCGTAATCGGATTACTCACCGTGCCGTTGGTGAAGGTGTTGTTGAATGTGAGGTGCGCATCGGTGGAAACGGACCGCACTTCATTTGGTGCCATGTTTTGTAGGGTGAGGTCGTAGTTCACGGTCTGGCCGGCTGCGGTGACGCCGGTCAGGTGCCAGAGCGCGGTGCTGGTGCCGTCGCTGTTGGGTGTGACGCTTGTCGGCACGGTGTCGGGGTTGCTCATGGCGACGTTGGCCGGGAACGTGACGCTCAGGTCGGTATTGATGCCGCCGATTACGTCGAGCGCCTGGGGCAACCAAATCGAGACCCAAGTCGTGGCGGCGACGTTGGTGGCGAAAATGCCATCCGCGCTATTCCACGATCCGTCTGGCTGTTGTACCGACAAGAGCCAGGTCACGGCATTGCGTATCACAGGATCGGTTGGCGAGGGATTCAGATAGTCGAGTGCATAGCCGACGTGTGCGGTCACAAAGGCGTCGCCCACTGCGCTGCTTGTCGCTCCCCAGCTACCATCGCTATTCTGGCTCGCGCGCAAGGTGGCTGCGATAGCGTTCATCTTGCTCAGGATCGTGGCATGCAGGCTCGCGTTACTTGCATAGAATTTGGCGGCTTCACCCAAGCCGATCAATTGATGCGACAGCGCGATGTTGTCAGAGAGGTTTTGCGCCAACAGCCATTGCGTCGCGCTATTGATGGACGCGCTGTATTGCGCACTTGCGACATTCGGATCGAACGGCGTCTGCGTGAAGCTGACTTGTTGCAAGCCAGGGGTGTTATAGCAAACCGAAACGATATTGCCGTTGGGCTGAACCGTCGTATAGTTTGAACAAGAGGACGATAGTTCTCGCAAAAGGTTGCCCGAGGAATCAACGACAAATATGCCATTCTGTGCTCCGATCAACCATCCTTGGCCGTATGGAATGGCAGAAATTGGCACTGGCGCGTATACGTTTGTGTTGAAGAGTGTTTGTATGGACAGATCCTTGTTGACGCGCATGATCTTGCCGTCCGTAATAGCCGGCACAATCGTGTTACCCGATGCATCGAAAGAGATGAATCCGGGGAAGGCAATGGCACCGCTCGGGATATATTTACTGACGACGCCTGAGGCATCGATCGTATATACCGATCCGCTGCCAGGGCTGGTGGCGTATAGCGTGCCATTCGGCCCATAGGCAAGATAACTCATGTCGGTGAAGGTGTTGACCTGAGCGGATTGGCCGTCAAAGGTCAAGCGGTACAACCCATTCCCAGTCGTGGTCAGGACGCCGTTGCCGCTCTTGTCCAACACGAGTCCGGTTGGCAAATTCAGGCCGGTCCATTGAAGTCCCTGAGTTCCATCCGGTTTGATCTGCGTAACGGCACCCTGATTAAGACTTGAATAGTACAAATTCCCCGCTGAATCCTGAATCACCGATCCGCCACTCGTTCCATTGTATCCAGGCAGGTATTGGCTGAATTGCGTCGTGTTCAAGGACGCGACGGGGTTGGAAGGCAGCGAGCCGATCAACCCGACCAAGGATTTGAGATTCAACGCGGTATGGTCGGTAGCACTGGTCCACTGCCCCATCCACGGGTAGGCATAGTCCCAATGGCCGTCGCCGTTTTGCTGCGTCAGCAGGTAGTTGGCGCCTTGAATCCGGGCCTGCACGGTGGCGCTTTGGTCGTGCCAATATCCGAGTGCCCACATCGACAAGGCCGTCGATGTATTCTTCAGGTTCGGATATATGCTCGTTGGATCGTAGAAGGAACCTTCATCTTGTTGATGACTCAATATGACGTTCAGTATGCTGTTGCGTTGACCCGCATCGAAGGTCGTGATCTTGCGGTTCGACTCGCCGCCCACCAGCGCCTGGGTATGGATGTGGCAGCTCAAGCATTGATGCTGGGCTGACCATGCTGAAGCAGTCGTATCGTCATAGGTGACTGACTTCTGGATTGCCGCTTTGATGATAGGTGCCAATGGATCGGAAATGGTGCCGCTGGCGACGTCCTGACCCAATACCTTCACCGAGCCGCGCACGGTTTGCGTGCCGGCAGGCACAATCTGCTTGCTGGTCGTGTACATGGCTGAACCGGCATCGCCGATATAGAGGGTACCGGTCAGCTTTCCGATGCTTGGATCGGACGCAGCCATGACGAGATTGTAATTTCCGCCGCTCGTTGGCGTCCAATTTGCGAAGGTGACAATCTGCGTACCCGTTACAGGGCTGAGAACGCTCCTGGCTGACTCCCTCAATGCGACACTATTGTCTGCGGCGTTGATCACGGACAGGGTCAATGCTTGGGCAGCGAGTGGAATATTGCCATCGTTTTGCAAAGTCGCTGTGAATCGAACCGGCGCGTTGAGTCCCGCCTGAAGAACCGGCGGGTTGGCGCTCACCGCTCCACTGAAGTGCGACTGCGCGGTAACGGCCACGGACGCCGCCGATTGCGCCAACGTAATTCCCTGCGGTGTGACGCGAACAAGGCTGCCTACCTCCACGAGACGAATAACGAGACTATATGTCCCAGGAGCGAACTGAGCGGAATTCCACACCAAATTCAAGTTGGCGGATTGGCCGGCTGGCAAGCTGAGTTGGCCGACGATATTGCCGCCGATGTCGTAAGCGGCACCGACTCCGATCAATTTGCCGGTGCTGTCCTGAATCTGAAGCTGGACAATTGCCGACGCGACCGATGATCCGCTATTGCTGATGGTCGTCGCAACCGTAACATTGGCATTGCTGCCGACGCTGGCAGGCGTGACAGTGGGTGCGCCTATCGAAAGACCTCCCGCAGTCTGCGCCGCAAGCGCAAAATTCTGCAATAGCGTCACCGGCTGCGGCAATTGCAGGTTGATCGTTTGCGAATTAAAGCCGGTCGCCGAAGCGCGCACGCTGACCGAGGTGCCGGCGACGTTGATCAGGAAATAGCTGCCGTCAGCCGCAGTCGTGGTTATCTGTGTGGTACCAACAATCTGAACCGAGGCCCCAGCAACCGGTTGACTAGACGCGTCGAACACCTGTCCGTTGATGGTACTGGAACTTTGTACCGGGGTCAGGCCAATGGTGCCTCCATTGACGGTCGTTCCGGATGCTGCGATGAAACTTTGCGTGGCGCTCATGTATCCGGCATTCGAGAACGTGACGCTGTAGCTGCCGGGAGCAAGTGTAACGCTGAATTGTCCGCTGGCGTTGGTGGTTGCCTTGCTGATTGCAGCGCCGCTAAATTGCAGAGTCACCCCCGCGAGCGGCGTCGACGAGCCCGCCGACACCACCGTGCCGCTATATTGGGTACCGCTCGGCGCGGTCTGACCGGAGGCATATAGGCCAGGTGCAAAAGCAATGGTTTGGCCGGCCACTAGCGTCGTCGTCGCCGTGGCGGTTTGATAACCGGCCAGACTGGCGCTGATGGCCACGTTGCCCGGTGTGGCGCCGGTGATGATGTAACGCCCACTCGTGTCGGTCACGGCGCTTGCGGTAGTTGCACCGCTAAGAGAGACAGTCACGCCCGCCAGCGGTGTGCCTGTGCCGGCGGCAACAATCTGGCCGCGCACGACGGCGGCGGTTCCAAGCTGTGACATCGCGATAATACCGACATTGGTGCCTTGTCCACTGGCGACGGTGACGCTGCGCGTGACGCCGCTATAACCGGTCGTCGCGAAGCCGAGCGTATAGGTTCCCGCACTAATACCGGTGAGATTGAAATTGCCATTGTTGTCCGTTATGGTCGTCGCCGCATTGCCTGGGACCGTGACACTGACGCCGCCTAGCGGTGTGTTATTGATGCTGTCGACTACCTGACCTTGCACCGCAGTAGCGCCGGTCGCGGCAAGAGGACGGATCGAAATTGCGCGCAATACAATGGCGGTTAGATAGGGATCTTCGTTCCAGCTACCGTCTGCGGCCTGCTTGACGAGCATATAGCTGGCGGCGTTACCTGTCAGCGTATTGTCGGAACTGACGGGGCCTACTGCCATCAGCGCATAGGCGGTCAGAAAAGTATTGGCGAGCCAGCTACCGTCGCCGCTCTGCTGCAATTGAAGCCAGTTCGTAAGTGAGCTGATCGAGCCGATGTTGCTGCTGTCTGGTGTAGTTTCAAGTGCCATCAATACGATGGCGTTGTCGTAGATGCGGCTGACTTGTGTGCTGTCGAACACGCCGCCATCGATACCGATCTGGTTGCCAAGATAACTGCGCGCCAGGATGGCAGCCGAGGTGTTGCTGGAACTGGTCTGGCTCAGAGCGAGAATTGCCCAGGCGGTGTTGATCGGATCACTTGCGTATGCAATCAAACCGCCATAGCCGCCATCCGGATTTTGCCGCTGCGTGAGGATTGGCAGCAAGCTGCTGACATCGACATGCGCGAGGCTCAAGACGATAATCTTGCGTGCGAGGTACTGGGTATTATTGTTGGCAATGGCGTTGAGGTTAGCCGACAACGCTACCGGCATCGTGGAGAGAATTTGCAGCGTCTGCGCGGCTTCGGCCCGGTTTTGCATGGGCGTGGCGATCGACTGCGATTCATATTGCAAGCTGCCGTCGCCTTGCACCTGGCTGTTCAGCCATTGCACACCTTTGGCGATTGCGGGCGAAGTTTGCGCTTGCGCCGTGTTCCCGGCAAGCGTCAAGAATAGGAATAACGGCGCAATCAGGGACGCAAGAATCCCCTGCGCGTAAGCACAGAATTTTTGAAGCACAAACCACTCCCTGATTTTTATCTACCGAATTGTTTTTTACTACTCGTCCAGCCCTGGGCAACCGGCCTTTTTTCGGCTCTGTGTTTGAATGCTTTGTGGTTTGGCGGGGTAAAACGACTGATATCTGACATCGCAACAAAAACTCAACGCGAATATACCATCAGTTTGAATGGGTTTCGTGGATTTGAATTGTTAAATTACTCGCACGTCAAGTAGGATAGCTTTTTAATTTGCAGGCACCCTGTCAATTTTGACAGCTAGTATTTTTTCCTGAAATGCTATGGAAATTTTTCTAAAGATCATCAATTCACCGAACTATTCCACCCATAGAAATTTATACGATGTCCCATCCTTTAGGAAAAACACAATGCGCGTGCAGGAATTGGGGTCGATACGAAACCCATTGATGAATCGAATGATGGCGCAGGAAGTTAAGACACCAGCCTTGGCAGTTTAGCAATCAAGTTGATGAGAATTTCATAGCAATCGAATAGAAATCCGGCCGCTTCAGCACCCCAGATTCGAGGGTAATTCGCTGAGAAAGTATGTCCGGATTTCCATTCGACGTCTTTGCAATGCTGTTGAACTTTCGGGAGATCAACTCCCGCCGGCACGAGTGGAGATCGTTCTCGCTTCGTGACTACCGGCGCGCAGGAATTTCGTGCGCAATTACTCCACCCAGACCCGCGCGTTCCTGAACATGCGCATCCACGGCGAATCTTCACCCCAGCCATCGGGATGCCAGGAATGCAGCACGGAGCGGAATACGCGCTCGGCATGCGGCATGAGTACGGTGAAGCGGCCGTCCGGCGTGGTCACCGACGTGATGCCTTGTGGCGAGCCGTTCGGATTGTGCGGATAGGCTTCGGTAGCCTGGCCGCGCTGATCGACGAAGCGCATGGCGACGATGGCTTCGTTGATGTTACCGGTTTGCGAGAAATCAGCGTAGCCTTCGCCATGGGCGACGGCGATTGGCGTTTGCGTGCCGGCCATGCCTTGGAAGAAGATGGAGGGTGAATCGCCGACTTCGACCATGGCGAGGCGCGCTTCCAGTCGCTCGGATTTGTTGCGTGTGAACTTGGGCCACGCGTGCGCACCGGGGATGATGGATTTGAGGTTGCTCATCATCTGGCAGCCGTTGCAGATACCGAGTGCAAAGGTGTCGGGGCGATTGAAGAATACCGAGAACTGTTCGGCCAATTTGGCATTGAACAGGATGGTCTTGGCCCAGCCTTCGCCGGCACCGAGCACGTCGCCGTAGGAGAAGCCGCCGACGGCGATGGCACCCTTGAAATCTGCCAGGCGTGCGCGGCCGGATATCAGGTCGCTCATGTGGACGTCTACTGCCGTGAAGCCGGACTTGTGCATGACGTAGGCAGTTTCCACATGCGAATTGACGCCCTGCTCGCGCAGGATGGCCACGCGCGGGCGGGCGCCGGTGGAAATGAATGGCGCGGCGATGTCTTGCTGCGGGTCATACGGCAGCTTGGGCGACATGCCCGGTTCCTTGGCATCCAGGATGCGGTCGTATTCAGAATCGGCGCAGGCCGGGTTGTCGCGCAGGCGCGCGATGCGCCAGCTGGTTTCGCTCCACAGGCGGTGCAGGTCGACACGGGTCTGGCTGAAGATGCTCTTGGCGTCGCGTGCAATTTCGATCACGTCGCGGTCGTTCAATTTGCCGACGATGTGGCTGCAGGCACCAAGCTGATGGGCGCGCAGCACGTCCATGACCTCGCTGCGTTGTTCCGCACGCACCTGGATGACGGCACCGAGTTCTTCGCTGAACAAGGCGCGCAGCGTCATTTCATTGCGCCGCTCCGCCACCTGGGTAGCCCAGTTTTTGGAATCGCCCCAGTCGGAGGCATGTTCGCCTTCCATGGTGAGGATGTCGACATTGAGCGAAAGGCCGGTGTGACCCGCGAAGGCCATTTCGCACAGCGTGGCAAACAGGCCGCCGTCGGAACGGTCGTGGTAGGCGAGCAGCTTGCCTTCCATGTTCAATTGCTGGATGGCGTTGAAAAATGCCTTCAAGTCGTCGGCACTGTCGACGTCCGGCACTTCGTTGCCGATCTGCTGCATCACTTGTGTGAGGGCCGACGCGCCGAGGCGGTTTTTACCGCGGCCGAGGTCGATCAGGATCAGTGCGGTGTCGCCGAGATCGGTACGCAACTGCGGCGTGAGCGAACGGCGCACGTCGGTAACCGGCGCGAACGAGGAAACGATCAGCGAGATCGGTGCGGTGACAGACTTGCTCTCGCCGTCATCTTTCCAGGTCGTGCGCATCGAGAGCGAATCCTTGCCGACCGGGATGCTGATCCCGAGCGCCGGACACAGCTCCATGCCGACTGCCTTGACGGTATCGAACAGGGCCGCGTCTTGCCCCGGCTGGCCGCAGGCAGCCATCCAGTTGGCGGAGAGTTTGATGTCGGAGATGTCGGCAATCGGAGCGGCAGCGATGTTGGTCAGCGCTTCGCCGACGGCCATGCGGCCCGAGGCTGCGGCGTTGATGACAGCCAGTGGCGTGCGTTCGCCCATGGCCATGGCTTCGCCGAGGTAGCCCTCGAAGCTCATGGTGGTGACGGCGCAATCGGCCACGGGCACTTGCCACGGTCCGACCATCTGGTCGCGCACGCTGGTGGCACCCACAGTGCGGTCGCCGATGGTGATGAGGAAGGATTTGTCACCGACGGTTGGCAGGCGCAATACGCGCTGCGCGACATCGAGCAGGTCCATGCCGGTCAGGTCGACGGCAGGCAGCTTGCGTTCGACGTGCACAACGTCGCGGTGCATCTTGGGCGGTTTGCCGAGCAATACATCCATCGGCATGTCGACCGGGTCATTGCCGTGTTGCGGGTCGATGACTTTCAGTTGGCGCTCTTCGGTGGCAGTGCCGACGACAGCAAACGGGCAGCGTTCGCGTTCGCAGAAATACTGGAACTGCGGCAGATTTTCGGGTGCAATCGCGAGCACGTAGCGCTCTTGCGATTCGTTGCTCCAGATTTCCTTGGGCGCCATGCCGCTTTCTTCAAGCGGCACCTTGCGCAAATCGAAAATCGCGCCGCGCTTGGCGTCGTTGGTGATTTCCGGGAAGGCGTTGGACAAACCGCCCGCGCCCACGTCGTGAATCGAGAGGATGATGTTGTGGTCACCCATGGCCCAGCAGGCGTTGATGACTTCCTGCGCGCGCCTTTCGATTTCCGGATTGCCGCGCTGGACGGAATCGAAATCGAGATCGGCCGTGTTGGTGCCGGTGGCCATCGACGAAGCGGCACTGCCGCCCATGCCGATGCGCATGCCGGGGCCGCCCAACTGGATCAGCAAGCTGCCGACCGGCAGTTCATGCTTGCTCGTATGCTTGGCCGAGATGCTGCCGATGCCGCCGGCGATCATGATGGGCTTGTGATAGCCATGGACGGTGTCGCCGACCTTTTGTTCGTAGGTGCGGAAATAACCTGCCAGGTTCGGACGGCCGAATTCGTTGTTGAACGCTGCGCCGCCGATGGGGCCGTCGATCATGATTTGCAGCGGCGAGGCGATGCGGTCGGGCTTCCCATAGGGCCTGCCTTCGGGGCTGGCCGAGGTGGTATCAGCGTCGTTTTCCCACGGTTGCACGGCACCCGGCAACAGAAGGTTCGAAACGGTGAAGCCGGTCAGCCCGGCTTTGGGCTTGGCGCCGCGACCGGTTGCGCCTTCGTCGCGGATTTCACCGCCTGCACCTGTGGAGGCGCCGGGGAAAGGCGAGATGGCCGTCGGGTGGTTGTGCGTTTCGACCTTCATCAGAATGTGGGTCAGCTCGTCCGATGCCGCGTAGACGTTGCCTTCGGCGGCGCCGCGCGCATAGAAGCGCAATACAGTAGCGCCTTCGATGATGGACGAGTTGTCGCTGTAGGCGACAACTGTGCCCTTCGGCTGCAACTGATGCGTGTTCTTGATCATGCCGAACAGCGATTTGTCCTGCTTCACGCCGTCGATGGTCCAGTCGGCGTTGAAAATTTTGTGGCGGCAGTGTTCACTGTTGGCTTGCGCGAACATCATCAACTCGACATCGGTCGGATTGCGCTTGGCTTGGGTGAACGCGTTGACGAGGTAATCGATCTCGTCGTCGGACAAGGCCAACCCGAGCTCGGAGTTGGCTTGCACCAGTGCGTCCTTGCCATTGGCGATGACGTCGACATGGGCCAGCGGCTTGGCCTCCAATTCGCGGAACAGGCCGGCGGCGTCGTTGGCGTTGCCGAGCACGGTCTCGGTCATACGGTCGTGCAGGCAGGCTGCAACCTGCTGAGCCAACTCCGGCTTCAGGTTCTTCGCGCCGCCGAGCAGCCCGTTCTTCACTTGCACGTGATACGACACGCCGCGTTCGATGCGGTGGATGTGCGCCATGCCGCAGTTGTGCGCGATATCTGTCGCTTTGCTGGCCCAGGGGGAAATCGTGCCGAAGCGCGGGATAACGACAAATTCATCGCCCCGCGCGGTTTCGCTAAAGGGCTCGCCGTAGGTCAGCAATCCATTCAGACTGTTCTTGTCGTCTTCGGTCAACGCAGTGGCTGAGTCGACAAAATGCAGGTAGCGACCGGTGACGCCGATGATGGCGCTATCGATTGCTTGCAATTGAGATAATAAACCTTGGGTACGAAAAGCAGACAGAGCGTTGGAGCCCGGCAGAATCAACATGGCGAGAAGGGAGTCGTTGCAATGCGCCTCGACAGACGGCATCGCGGGTTCAGTCGGAAACCGGAATTATACCGCAGTGTCCCTGCATTGTTCCCCTTCCGGCTAGTCCATCGCCAGGTCTTGGGTGCCTGATTTTGACTTTTGACCGCGCCGCTTCCGCTATGGTGGGGACATCAGGCTGGGTTGCAGAGCAGCGCCCGCCACACATAGCGCGACAAGATGTCTATGTTCGCACCGAGGGATCCAGCCCCGATGCCGCATTGGGCAACTGCCTATTATGGATATTGTGGAGATGCGCTGTGCAAAACCGGCACGACAAATGCTGTCGAAAAGACATGCCCGGTTACTACGTTATGAAGATAGGGCAGGTGTTGGCGCGGAACATGGCGCTGCAAAAAACACGGATCAGATCATTGACCGGACTCTATCGCGTTACCAGCCGAGATGCAGTTATCACTCGTGGGAATGGCGCGTTGAAGCGAACCCCGCGCATGCAGCCCGGCTCCGCGCCGCAAACGATAACGGCCGGTTTGTTATGCGTTCTGCGAATGAGGGATATGAAGACAATAAATTTCCAAAAATCAACATCCGTCGTTATAGTGAATTCGCAGCAGGGCCAATTCGATAACCGCAACCGGAGGATTTATGAAAACCAAATTGATGACTATGATGGCAGTTCTGTCGCTCGCAACCGTAGCAACGCATGCATGGGCCGGTGAATCGTCGGCCCACCCAGATACGCGCGATTGCGGCGTTCCCGAGTATAAGCAGGAATGGCTGTCGGACGGAGAGGCGGGCCAGGTTGTCGTGGCGTTCCAGGTTGACGGCAGCGGCAAGGTCAGGGATGTGAAGCTGGTTGAATCGAGCGGCTACCCCAATCTGGATACCGCTTCGGTGCGTACCATCAAGCGCTGTGTGTTCAAGAATGGCATTGCGAGCACAGCTACTTCTGACAACGCTGCCTGGGAATCGGTCAAAGTGACGTGGGTCTTGAAATAAGCGTCGTGCGGTTCGTCGCACAATGCCCTTCCCCTGCGCGAGTAGGCTGACCAGGCACAAGCTGGCAGCCTACCTGCGCAGCAAGGTCCATGCTTGCGTCGACCACCAGATCAGCGCCAGCAACAATACCTGCAATATCAGGCGCAACGCCAACAGGATTTGCGGAATCTCGGGAAACAAACCGGCGTGCCGCCACATGTAAACATTTGCCGGCGTCACGACAATCACGAGCAGGAACAGGCCGAGTCCGGCTGCCCTGCGCAAGGGGCCATGCAGTAATGCAGCGGCGCCGAGCAATTCAAAGAAGCCGCTGATATATACCGCCTCCATGCGCAAGGGAAGATCGGGCGGCACAATCTTGAGAAAGAAGTCGGGCAACACGAAGTGCGC
This sequence comes from Burkholderiaceae bacterium, assembly GCA_036561005.1. Classification (GTDB taxonomy): domain Bacteria; phylum Pseudomonadota; class Gammaproteobacteria; order Burkholderiales; family Burkholderiaceae_D; genus PKWO01. Next base: position 10,824 of record DATBQE010000229.1, read on the forward strand.
AACACCGCCGATGGCAAACCAAAGGAAGACGAAAGCCAGGGCAATGTTCCTCAAACTGGCGCGTCCTGGCGACACTGTGCTACTTCACCATGTCCAGAAACTTGATGCGATCCGTCGTTGCACGCCGTGCATCGTCGATGCCGACTTTCTTTGCCTTGATCAGCGCGAACAAATCGTCATTCATGGTATGACATCCGGAATCGGCGATTGCGCCCAGTTTGTCGAGCAAGGGACGGATGCCGCCTGTATCGCCTTTTTCGATCAGTGCCGCAACGTCGGCTGTGATGGTCAGGCATTCCGTCGCCAGATGGAAGCCGTCTCCCTTGACGGAAGGCAGCAGCGCCTGGCAAATCACGCCGCGCAAGGCAGATGATAGCGCCTGGGCCTGGGTCTCATTGTTGCCGAGCAGGCGCAGCAGTTTTTGCAAGCCAAGCTCGGTTGAGCGCGCATGCAACGTAGCAAATACGAGCGGGCCGGATTCCGCCAGCGCCAGTGCCTCCTGCGCGGTTTGCGCGTCGCGGATTTCGCCGATCAGGATCACGTCAGGACGTTCGCGCAGAGCGTCCAGCGCCCCGAGGTAGTAGCTGCCGACGTCACCGTCTGCGCCGACTTCGCGCTGGGTGATGATGCACTTGCGTTGCGGGATCAGCGTTTCCACCGGGTCTTCAATGGTGATGATATGGCCCGAGCGGTTCTTGTTGATTTCGTCGAGCAGCGATGCGATGGTGGTCGATTTGCCCTGGCAGGTATCGCCGATGATCAACACAAGGCCGTTATCGAGCCTGGCAAAAGCCTGTGAATTAGGACGCAAACCGATACGGTTCAGGCTCATCGGCTCGGTCGGGAAGCGCCGGATGACACAACCGAGACGCTTTTTTCCCTGGAAGGTGAAACAGTTGGCGCGGATGCGGGCGCTATACAAATCCTTGGAGCGGTCGAAGGCGCGATCCTTGATCTTGTCTTCCCAATCGGGCTCTATGACTTCGAAAAATTCTTCCAGTTCTTCCAGCGTGATCGGTGTGTCGGATACCGCCACCAGGCGCTTCGGCTGACGCAGCATGATGGGGCTGTTCTGGTGGATGATGATGTCGGTGAACAGGGTATTGGAGCTCAGCAAATGCACGATTTGTTCAACCAGTGTTCCCAGCACCGGCAAACCGTCGATTTCCTCGGGTGTCAGGGTCTCGATCAGAGAGTATTGTTGATTTTCCACTAATTTTCCTTCTTCGTTTACCTGTGAGGATTGTCGAATTGAATGTCACATCTTGCTTTGCGACAAATTTACATTAATTTACTGTATAGCCGTACAGTTATCAATGAAATTTTTCGTTCAATTGTAAAAAATCGTATTGGAGCCGATCAATTTCTGTCCTTTGAAGCGAGCGAAATGCGGACTGGCGCGAAAATCCGCCATTTGCCGTTGCATCACAATGACAGCAACTGGATGTTGACTCTCGGCCTGAATAAATTGCGCGTCATCAATCAGCAAGTCGTTCGGCTGCAGTTTGTTACCCCAGTACAGGTCATTGCTACGACTGTCGATCACGTTGACCGGATGGCCGAGATAAAACGGCAGGGACGAGAGTTCTTCGAAATTGCGATAGAGGTAGACCGGCCGGCCCGCCATCTCATGCTGCAAATATTGTGCAAGCGGGCGGTTTGATACCTGCGGCTCAATGGCGTTGATCGCGACCAGCAAGGCGGAAGCGCACAGTGCAGCAGGCAGCACATAACTGGTCACGCCCACCCTGCTCTGCCATCCGGCGAGGAAAGCCGCCAAAAACCCCGACATACTCAGTGCAATGAGCCCGCCTATTACAAACTGCAGCGTTGAAAGGCCGAGAATTGCAGTCTCGGTGCCAAGCCGCGCGCCGTGCAGCAGCAAATAGCATGCCGCCGCGCCGGCTAGGAGCGCAAGCAAAAGGCCCGGTGCCACGCGCCAGCGCGGCGCAAGAAAGTCGCGCTGCTCCAGGGCCAACGCAATTTGCAGCGCCGCAAACGGCATGACGACGACGAGGTAATAGTTTGCCTTTGCGCTCGAGACGGAAAAAAACAGCAAAGGCAGCAGCCACGCAAGCAGGAGGAAACGCGACAGCGTGCGCGTTTCGTCGCCGCCGGCGTCTTCGGCGTGGCTGGAGCGCCGCTGAATCAGTCCGAGCAGCAGCAAGGACCAGGGGAACAGGTAAAGCACCATGCGCGGCAGGTAGTACCACCATGGCCCTGCGTAGTAATCGTGCGGTTCGCGCTTGCCGAGAAAGCGCAATACGTGTTCGTTGATGAAGTAAAACCAGGGAAATATCGGTTCCACCATGCTGGCAGCGATGTGCCATGGCGCGGCAATGAGCAGAAATATCAGGATTGCATCGGGCCGCAGCCAGGCGCGGCAGACAGCCATCAGGCCGCCCCGGCCGAGCAGTGTCGGCAGCAGGAAAACGCCTACAACCAAGCCGAACAGCAAAAGCGCGACCACGCCCTTGGCCATCAAAGCCAGAGCCAACGCCGCGTAAGCCAGGCGCAGCAGCCCCGGCTTTTGTTGCCGGGCGTAGAGGAAGGCGCACATCAGGGCGCCGGTCAGGCAGGCGGTCAACAACATGTCGAACATCAGCGTGCGCGACATTTGCGCCACCCCCACCCCGCCGACGAACATGAGCGCAGCAAGGCGCCCAGCCTGCGGTCGCTGCACGCTGCTGCCGAAACGCAAAAGCATGGCCACGCAAGCCAGCGAAGACAGCGCCGGTGCGAGGCGCGCACTCCATTCACTGACACCGAAGATGGAAAACGATAGCGCCGTCAGCCAATACAGCAGGGGCGGCTTTTCCATATAGGGCAAGCCGTTGAGGTGGGGAATCACCCATAGGCGCCAATCGTGCCCCGCCAGCATCTCACGCGGTATTTCGGCGTACAGACCTTCGTTGTTATCGAGTATGCCGTAACTGCCCAGTGCGGCAAATATGAAGCCAATTGCCGCAAACCAGACCAACCACAGGGGGATGAAGAGTTTTTGTTCGGCTCGATGCGCGAATAGTTGGGTTTGCTTCACTCGTTATATGATCTCGGTTTGACGTTATGTCCCATGACGAGCATTTTCTCATGAACCTCGCGAATTCCAAACCTTGCCGTAGGCAAATCGAGGCCGCCCTCGAAGCCGCGGGCCAAACAACGGCAGTTTTTACGCACCAGTACGCGGACGCGGCACGCGCCGCCGCCGATCGTGCCGACGCCATGCGGGCCACCGGTGCCCCTGCGCTGCCGCTGGCAGGTATGTCAGTTTCGATCAAGGACTTGCTCGATGTGGCGGGCGAAACAACCACAGCCGGATCGACGGTGCTACGCCATGCAGACGCGGCCAAAGTTGATGCCCCCGTCGTGCAACGTTTGCGCGCGGCGGGTGCGGCCATCATAGGCAAAACCAACATGACCGAATTTGCTTTCTCGGGCATCGGGTTGAATCCGCATTACGGTACACCGGTCAATCCGGCCGACGCGCAAGTTGCACGCATTCCCGGTGGTTCGTCGTCGGGAGCTGCGGTGTCGGTTGCCCTCGGTATTTGCCGCGCGGCGATAGGCTCCGACACAGGTGGATCGATCCGGATTCCCGCGGCCTTTTGCGGGCTGACCGGGTTCAAGTCGACAGCGAGGCGTGTGCCGACCGCAGGCGCAATCCCACTCTCGACCAGCCTCGACACGATTTGCGCGATGTCGCGCACGGTAGACGACTGCATTGCGCTCGACCGTGTGATTGCCGACGATCCATTGACCATCCCGGCATTACCTTTAACCGGCTTACGTCTTGCGCTGCCGGCCAACTTCATGCTCGACGATCTCGATGCGCACGTGGCCGCGTCGTTCCATGCCACATTGACAAAATTGTCTGCGGCCGGTGCGGTCATCATGCACGCAGAATTTGCCCCGCTTGGCGAATTGGCGGCACTCAACAAGTTCCCCGCCGTGGAAGCCTACGCCTGGCATCGCCGTCTGCTGGCCGAACATGAGAGCGACTATGACCCGCGCGTGGCAAAGCGCATCAAATACGGCGCGACCATGAGTGCGGCCGATTACCTCGATATGCAAAACAACCGGCGCGACTGGATTGCCCGAATGGGTCGGTTGCTGGCTCCGTTTGACGCGCTCATTGCTCCTACCGTGCCGATGGTCGCACCGCCGATCGCGGAGCTGGAAGCATCCGACGAACGATTTTATGCGGCCAACGCCCTCGCCTTGCGCAATACCTCTGCGATCAATTTTCTTGACGGCTGCGCCATTTCCATGCCCTGCCATGCCAGGGACAGCCTACCAGTTGGGCTGATGATTGCCGGTGTAGCAATGACCGATGCGAGAATACTTGCCGTCGCGAAAGCCGTTGAGGCTTGTCTGCGGTGAATTTTCGGGTGATAACACCCAACGCGCGGGCGACGCGATAAAATTGCACCCCATTCATCAGGACACAGTAGAACTCATTCCATCAATAGGCACCTGATCATTTTTTCGGGGGAACGGTCTATTTATGGAATGAGTTCTGATCAATAAGACCGGGTTAAAGACTCGGCGCTACAGGGTAGATAAACAATGCGAGTTGTCGTCATCGGTGGCGGCGTGATCGGCGTCTCCACCGCGTATTTTCTGGCTGATGCCGGGCATCAGGTGCAAGTCATCGAGCGCCACGGCAATGTGGCGGAACAGGCCAGCTTCGGCAACGCAGGCATCGTCGCGCCTGCGTGCGCAACACCATGGGCGATGCCCGGCATGCCGCGCAAATTCTTTTCCGGTCTGATGAAGAGTGACGCGCCCTTCATGCTCAGGGCGCGACTCGATCCGGCGCTGTGGCGCTGGCTGGGCCGCTGGATTTCAGAATGCGAATTGCAGCGCTTCCGTGTCAATCGGCAGCGCATGCAACGCGTGGCACTCTACAGCCGCAATATCTTGCAGCAACTTCGAGAACGCGAACGCCTGGACTACGAACAAACCGCCGGCTACATGCAATTGTTTCGCAGCGAACGCGACCTGGCGATGGCACGCCCGATTCTCGATTTGATGAACGAATCTGGCCTGGCCCATCAGGCACTCGATGCAGAAGCCGCCCGCGCGATTGAGCCGGGCCTGGCAGAAAACGCAGCACTCGCCGGCGCCTGGTATTTTGCCGACGATGCCACCGGCAATTGCGCGTTGTTTACCAAGCAATTGAAGCAGGCCGCACAGGCCGGCGGCGTGGACTTCCAGTTTGGCTGCACGGTTGCATCGATCAATGCGCACGACAGGCAGGTTGGCATTGAGGTCAACGGAGAAATGATCAAGGCCGACGCCGTGGTGGTGGCGGCAGGCGTCGACAGCGCCGCCTTGCTCGCGCCGCTCGGTATCGAGGTCCCGCTCTATCCCGTAAAAGGATATTCGGCCACGGCGACGATCAAGGACTATGAGCAGGCGCCGCGCTCGGCGGTGTCCGACGAAGCGTACAAGGTCTCCATCGCGCGCATGGGTAGCCGCGTGCGTCTGGCCGGTCTGGCGGAATTCGGTTCGCAAAACGGCGACTTGCGCGAACGCGCGCTGCGCACCCTGAGCAAGGTCGGCGAAGATTGGTTCCCCAACGCCGCCAACTACAGTGGCGCGCAATTTTGGTGCGGCACACGTCCCATGCTGCCGGACGGACCGCCACTGCTCGGCGCAACCGCCGCGCGCAATGTCTATGTCAACATTGGCCACGGCGCAACGGGCTGGACGATGGCGGCCGGTTGCGGTAAATTGGTCGCAGATATCGTCTCCGGACGCGAAACCGACATCGATACCGACGGCTTGACCATCGCCCGTTTCCTCTCCTGAAGAATGTCCATGACTGCACTGTATAGCTTGAACGAAATCCGTGCGGTCGAATCGGCGGCTCAAGCCGTGCTGCCGCAAGGCACGCTGATGCAGGCGGCAGGCAGTGCCAGCGCGGCCCTTGCCATGTGCCTGCTCACGAAGGACGACGGTCCGCAGCGCATCCTTGTGCTTGCCGGCCCTGGCAACAATGGCGGCGATGCGCTTGATGCGGCGGCGCGCCTTTCGCATGGCTGTGATGTTGCGATACTTTTGTTTGCCGATCCGGCGTCCTTGCCGCCAAACGCGCAGCAAGCCTATGAACGGGCCTTGCACAGCAGCGCTGAGTTCCTCGACGCAGCGGAAGCGCCGTCGGCCCTCTTGGGGGACTGGTCGCTTGTGATTGACGGCTTGTTCGGCATTGGACTATCGCGCCCGATAAGCGGTACGCTACACGATGTGATTGCACAATTGAATCGGCGCAGGTTATCGGTATTGGCTATCGACATTCCAAGCGGTCTCGATGCCGATACGGGCACGATAGTGGGCGGCAAAAGCGGTATTGCGGTTGCCGCTTCGCAGACCATTACTTTCATTGGCGACAAGCCGGGATTGCACACCTGCGACGGCCGCGACTACGCCGGCATGGTGACCGTTGCCACTCTCGACATCGATGCGGCAATGTTTCCAGTCGCGCGGGCGATGCTCAATTCACCCGCGCTGTTTGGCGAGTCATTACGACCGCGCCGGCAAAATTCACACAAGGGCAGCTATGGCGACGTCGCCATTGTGGGCGGTGCGCAAGGCATGACGGGGGCAGCCCTGCTGGCAGGCCGCGCAGCAGCCAAATCGGGCGCCGGACGAACCTTCATCGCTTTTGCCGGAGAGACACCGGCGCTGGACGCAGAACAACCTGAACTCATGTGTCGTTCGGCGCACGAATTCGATCTCGCCTCGCCGATCCTTGTAGTAGGGACCGGACTTGGCATATCGGCGGAGGCAAAGCAATTGCTCACCCGCGCCCTTGCCAGCAAGCATCCGATGGTCATTGATGCCGACGCGCTCAATCTCATCGCGCAAGACCCGTCCCTGCAAAAAATGTTGACGGAGCGCAGCGCAGCGTCAATATTGACGCCGCATCCGCTGGAAGCGGCGCGCCTGCTGGGGATGACGAGCGCCGAGGTTCAGGCAGATCGGCCCGCAGCCGCGCGCACCCTGGCGCAGCGTTTTCATGCAATTACGATCGTCAAGGGCTCAGGTAGCATCATCGCCGAACCGCAGGGCACAATTGTCGTCAATCCAACCGGCAATCCCGGCCTCGCAACTGCAGGTAGCGGCGATGTGCTGGCTGGTGTTTGCGGCGCCCTTCTGGCACAAGGTTGGCCGGCGTGGGAAGCGGCTCTCGGCGCCGTCTGGCTGCATGGCAGCGCCGCCGATGAACTGGTCAGGCAAGGCATCGGCCCCATCGGGTTGACTGCAGGCGAATTGATCGCCCCGATACGCAACTTGATCAACCGACTGGCGTCCCAATAACGAAGATCGAATCGTAAAAAAGCCGGCATGCAGTCTTGCAAACCGGCTTTTCAGCCCGAACTTCCGAAGCGATTTTACCCCTGCTTGCGGCGGCGTATCGTGAAGGCCAACATGCCCAGGCCGCCGAGCAACATCGCCATGCTGGCTGGTTCCGGCACGCTGGGGACGGCTGTGACAACGACATCATCGAGGTATGAGCCATAGCTCGGCGCACTGGTCGGGCCCAAGGACTTGAAGCTCAAGGTGGTTTTACCGGCGGTTGCGATCAGATTGTCGAAGCTCAAGTCGATCCAGCCGCTATTCGGCTTGGCAGAAACCGTGCCGATATCGACGCCATTCCAGTAGACCGCCATCTTGCTCGGCGCGCCGCCGGGTGTGTCGGAACGTCCGGAAAAATCGAAGCTCAACTCATAGGTCGTGCCCTTGATTGTATTAAGCACTTGCGACACGGTGGTCAATTTGGTCGAATTCAGTTCAAGGTATTGGTTGCCGGCGTCAGTCGGATTGAATACGCCCCAGCCGCCCGCATTGCTGCCTTTCTGGATTTCGAATTCGCCGGTGGAAGTCCAACCGGTTACTGAACTCAGGTAGGTCCACGGTACATTACCGATGTTGTTGGCTTCAAAGCTGCCGTTGGTGACGATATTGGTCGCGGCCACAGCGCTCGAAGCCGAGCATACAAGACCGAGCAGGACCGCGCAAACGGCACTCAATTTGACGCTACGAATTGAATATTGCATGACTAATTCCCTGGGTATTGTGAGTATCTGGTGTTTTTATAATTGTTTATATTATGTCTACACTCTAGCATACAAAAAGTGACAGGAAAATAACAAATCCCGGCAAAATGATGCAATGCGACGCGATTTAACAATATTTCACATTCCTGCTGCTGCCCCGGCATGTACAGAGTAACCGTCATCGAGCGTCTTGAGGAACGCCAAAAGGTCGGCAATCTCTGCGTCACCCATTGCCGCCACGTCACCGGCCTTGCGGTTGAAGGGCGCGTTCACATGATCGACATTCACCTGCATGGCCGGCGGCAGATCGTCGAAAATTTGCGTCTTGCCGGCGCGTGATGGGTACCATTTGGCAGATTGCGTGTCGCGTTCGACATAAAAATGCAATGCATCCTCCATGGTATGGAAACGCCCATTGTGGAAGAACACCCTGCGCGTAGACACGTTGCGTAGTGTCGGTGTCTTGAACATGCCGCAGAACTGATGTTCCTTTTTCAAATCCTGGCGCGTCGGTCCACATAATCCGAGGTCGAAGTAATGCGCGTCGCGATTTGCGGGAATTTCCATATTACGCGGCACACCCACGGCAGAGAAACCAAAGTCAGTGAATTGGGCGGGACGGCCACCCGGCCCTGGAGAATCGACATGACATTTGGCGCAGTTACCCTTGGCAGGATTGTTGAAAAGCGTGTAGCCGCGCAGTTCCGCTTCGTTGAAACTCGCATTGCCCGCCATGGCCGAATCGAATTTACTCGTGTAGGGTTGGAAACTGGCATCCTCGCTTTCAAATGCCTCTAAAGCCAGGGTAGCCTTTTCTACAGCTTCGTCAGGATGATCGAATATTGTGGCGCCGTAGCGTAGACGGAATTGAGCGGCATACGCGGTAAGACGCAATTTGTCGTTCAAGGCCCTGGCGTCGGCATTGGCCATCTCATTGACATTGAACAGCGGCATGCGCGCCTGCTGGTGCGGGCTGTCGGCTGCGCCATCATGCGCGAAGCCGCCCGCTGGGCCTTCATCTTCCACGCCATCAGGGCTGGGCATGGCGAAGTGGCGGGTGAACTTCGGTGTGAACATCATATACCGCAGTGAAGGTACTGCACGCGTTCCCGAACGCAGCATATCGGCGCCGCCGGGCTGAACGGCCTTGCCGTCGGGCGGGCCATAGGCATGCTCCGGGCTATGACAGGAACTGCAAGCCTGCTTGCCCGACGCCGATAAGGACATGTCGAAAAACATTTGCTTGCCGAGCGCCGCGTCATCGCTCAGCACTTGCTGCGGCTGCGGGTAGCGCACCCACATTTTCAGAGACGACGCCGGTTTGTCGGTGCCATGTGCAGGTGCCGCCGTGGCCTGATTTGAAACGCGATCGCTGCAAGCGGCCAGCAACCATATCAACGTGAAGCATGCGCAACATGCGAGCGCAAATTTTATCCGGATCATGATGCATTACCAAAAATGACGAAGGCGGAGCTGCAGCTCCGCCTTTTTGTTTCACAACTAAAAAATCAGAATTTAAACATTGCCATCAAATCGCCCACCGCCGCCGTGTTGATCGGCTGGTAAGGGTTCGCCTTCGCACTGACGGGATTGGGCATGTTGTCGCGGCTGCGCGGCGACAAGGGAGCCAAACGCCAGTTGCGTTCGATGAATTTCAAGACCGACGAATGATCGTAGTAGGTGTGATCGATATAACCGGTGCGCGCATAAGGGGACACCACCAGCAACGGGATACGTGGGCCGTCACCGAAGAAATTGACGTTCTGGATGTAGCCGGTGTCGAAGTGACCGCCGCCTTCGTCGGTGGTGATGACGATGGCCGTGTGGGCCCACAGTTTGGGATTGGCCTGAACCTTGGCGACCAGGCTTTGCAGGAACAACTCATACTTCGCAGGCACGGAATAGCCGGGGTGACCGCTGTCGAGGTTTTTCGGCACCACGAACGATACCGCCGGCAGCGTTCCGCTGGAGATATCGTTGAACAGCGTGGTCAAACCTGCGAGTCCGGCCTTCAGGCTGGGCGTCGTCATCACTTTGCTCGACGCAACCAGCGCGTCGCCGATGGTGTTGTACTGCGCGGCCTGCGCATAGGCCGGCGGTACACCGAATGCAGTCGCGTCGGCGGCCACGTCCGCCAGTTCGCGTCCGCCTGTGTACCACTTCCAGCTCACGCCCTTTCTGGCCAGCGCTTCTGCGATGGTTGGCACGGTTTGCGGCGGGAGATTGAAGTTATTGGCACCGACGGGTTGCGGCACGCCGTTCATGTCGTAGCCAAGGCCGTAGTTGTTAACCAGATAGTAGGCGCCGGGAGCGCAATTGCTCTTCACACCTTTGGCGCTGAGATAAGTCAGGATAGGACCAACGCCGGGCTGGGTGGAATCCGAACAGTTGACGTAAGAGCCGCCACCATAGCCATCCTGCTGGTAGAAGTTCGGCGTGTTGGCCATCGGATTGGGATTCTCGATCTGATTTGCCGGTGGCGCAGCAACGGTGCCATTGACGTTGAAGAACGGCGAGTCGGCTGTGGCAATGGCAAAGAAGTTCGCACCGGTGCCGCCCATGATGGCCTGATGATAATTGTCGCTGATGGCGTACTGGTTGGCCAGCGATTTGAAGTATGGTGCGTCGCCGGTCGACATGTTGGCAAAACCCATCAGTTCGCCACCCTGCGACGGATTGGCCGGCGTCACGCCGGAGGTATCGCCACCCTGCCCGACTGTGGTTGCGACCCAGGTGTACATGTCGAGCTTGGAATTATCGCCGCCGGTTTGCTGCCACATCTGGAAGAAACGATGCACCGGATCGCCTGTGAGATTACCTAGCGGATTGGCCGCGCTAAGCGAATAGGAAGCGTATTTTGTGTTCTGGTATGGGCCATTTGGCAAATTGGCCGGCACGCGCGGGTCGGGCACGCCGCCTTGCGCCTGCAACTGCGCGTTTAGCACACCGATCAATTCCGGTTGCGGCAGCGTTGCATACGCGGAAGTGCGGGTCGGAGTGATCGAATAACTGGTCAATGGCGCGGCCTGATTTTGAGCTGCCAAGGCGAAGTTGGGGCCCGGCGAGCCGTCGGCATTGATAATGCCTTCCGACAGCAGGTTTTGCACGGTCTGGCCGCTCGGTGCTTGATATGCACCAAAAACGGCGTCGAATGTTTGGTTCTCGCCGATTACCACGATGACATTCTGGATCGCTGTGGTCGTCTGACCATTGTTGAGCGCCACTGCCGAGGCGACGGCCGCAGCAGGAACCGGGCTCGACAAAGCACCGCTTGCCGGAATCGACAAGACAGTATTTGCGGAGTCCGTGCCGACACTGACCTGGCCACTATGCACGGTGAAGCGCGCGATGTTATACAGATTGTCGAGCGCGTCGGAGGTATTCGCTTGGTAGGTGGTCGAGCCGATCGGATCGGCGGTTTCGCTGGCCGGGACATTGAGCGCCGTGTAAAGCGGTTGCATTACGCCGGCAACCGACTGCTCGACGCTGACGATGCCGGCCTGCGTCACGTTTGCGCCGGCAATCTGTGCCTTGGTCGGTGCGCCGGTCGGCACAAAGCCCAACACGCGCTGCGTGATCAATGACGTCAAGGGCGTCAGATTGGCTTGCACATTCACGGAATCGGCGGCGGAAGAAGCGGCCGGATCGACAATCGATGACATCGTGGCGGGAGAGCCGTCGGCATCATTGAACGGCGCGGTCAGAACAAAGGGCGCTACGCCTTGCAAGGAAACAGAAAATTTGCCGCTCGCATCGGTCAGGGCCGATTGGGTAGTCTTGCCGTTGCTGTCGGTGACAGTAACAATCACGCCGACCAGGGGCGCACCGGTGGCGGCAACGCCATTGATGTTATAGGTTGCCGTGGTCGCCTGACCGGAATCGCTGCTGCAACCGGCGAGATATAACATGGTTGCGCATGCGAGCGCCAATGGATGGAGTTTCATTCTTTGTCCTTGTGAGTTATTGTCTTGTGCTGCAGCACGAAAGGCCGAACCTGACCGGCCGTTAGGGTGGCTGCATTCTTGCAAAACAATGTGACAAGCCGATGTCACCGTAACGTCATTTCCACTGCTTAAGTTAAACTAGACGAATTATTCTAATTTGTTCATAAAATCATTCCCTCCATGTCGAACCCGGAAAATTCCAAGAAAACTGTCGCGCCATACGGCTCGTGGAAGTCGCCCATCAATTCCGATTTGATCGTGGCTGATAGTGTGCGCCTCGGCCAACTGCGCGTCATGGGCAATGAGATCTGGTGGACCGAAGGCCGGCCGCGCCAAGGTGGCAAAACCTTTCTCGTGCGCTACGCGGAAAATGATCAATGCACTGACATGACGGATGCCACATTCAATGTCAAGAGCCGCGCCAACGAATATGGCGGCGGCGACTTCCTTCTGACCGACGGTGCGGCCTATTTTTGCAACAACGAAGATCAACGCATTTATTTTTCCCGTGCCGGCGAGGCGCCGGTCGCTCTGACCTGCAGCGACGCGTGTCACTACGCCGATGCGGTCCATGACGCCAGACGCAACCGGCTGATTGCCGTGCGCGAAGACCATTCGGACGCGACGCGCGAAGCCGTCAATACACTGGTAGCGATTGATCTCGCGAACGGACAGGAAACGATCCTGCAGTCGGGTTGCGACTTCTATTCTTCTCCGCGTTTAAGTCGCGACGGCACGAACCTGGCTTGGCTATGCTGGAATCATCCCAACATGCCGTGGGACGGGACGCAATTGTGGCGTGCGCCGCTCAATCGCGACGGAACGCTGAGCGCGCCGGTATTGGTGGCTGGCGGATCGACGGAGTCGATTTTCCAGCCGGAGTGGTCGCCAAGCGGCGACCTGCATTTCGTTTCGGATCGTAGCGGTTGGTGGAATATTTATCGTCTAAAAGGCGATCAAATCCAGCCGCTCTACCCTCTTGCCGCCGAATTTGGCGAAGCGCAATGGATATTCGGGATGGCGACCTACGCGATAGATCGAGATGGACGGATTGTTTGCAGTTACCTGCAGCATGGCCGCGCGCGCCTTGCCGTCATCGATGAAGAAGGCAGCGCCATCAAGGAGATAGCCACGCCGTTTCATTCGATTTCCGATGTACAGATCGGTCCCGGTTTTGTCGCCTTCGGCGCCGGCTCCCCCTCCTTGCCAAAATGCATCGTCAAACTCGATTTGCAGACGCATGCCGTCAAAATCCTGCGCAAGGCCAATGAGATCGAAGTGGACGAAGCGACGCTATCGACGCCGGAAGCGATCGAATTTCCGACCGGAAATGGCGTCAGCGCACATGCCTTCTACTACGCTACGCGCAATGCAGAATTTCAGGGACCCGCCCAAGCGCGCCCGCCATTGCTTGTAATGACTCACGGCGGTCCGACTGCGATGACGACTGCAACCCTGAACGTGGCAATTCAATACTGGACCAGTCGTGGCTTTGCAGTTGTCGATGTCAACTACGGTGGTAGCAGCGGATATGGCCGCGCCTATCGACAAAGACTGAACGGCCAATGGGGTGTGGTCGATGTCGACGACGCCGTCAATGCGGCGCAATTTTTGGTGCGACGCGGCGACGTGGATGGAAATAAATTGGCCATTCGCGGCAGCAGCGCAGGCGGCTACACAACGCTCTGCGCCCTGACCTTCCGCAAAGTGTTCAAGGCCGGGGCGAGCTATTACGGCATCGGCGATCTGGAGACCCTGGCCGGCGACACGCACAAATTCGAATCGCGCTATATGGACAGCATGGTCGGCCCCTATCCCGAGCAAAAGCAAACCTATTTCGATCGATCGCCGATCAACTTCACCGATCTGCTGGAGAGCCCGCTGATTCTGTTTCAGGGTATGAAGGACAAGGTCGTGCCGCCAACGCAGGCGCAAGCGATGTTTGAAGCCGTCAAGGCGAAGGGCTTGCCGGTTGCCTATATTTGCTACGAGCAGGAGGGCCACGGCTTTCGCCACGCCGACAACATCAAACGCTCGCTTGATGCAGAGTTCTACTTCTACTCCAAGGTGTTCGGCTTCGCACCGGCTGATGAGATCGAGCCGGTGCGAATCGAAAATCTATAGGCTGCTATATGCCTACAGGCAAGTCAATTCTATTTGATGGTCGCCGCTGCAGCCTTGCAGGCAACTTCATCCTGAGAGCCGGTGCCGCCGGAGCAGCCAATGGCGCCGATGATTTTCCCGCCCTCGACCAACGGTATCCCGCCGCGCGAACCGATTACGCCATCGAGCGTGACGATGTAGGTGTTCCCGCCCTGAATCCCGCTTTCAAATACTTTGGTTTCGCGGCGAAAACTAACGGCGGCGTGTGCCTTGTGCTGTGCCACCTGGATTGAGGCCAGTTGTGCGCCATCCATACGTTGGAACGCGACGAGGTTGCCGCCGGAATCGACCACCGCAATGTTGAGTTTCCAATCGTGTTTTTTGGCCTCTGCCGCTGCGGTAGCAATCAATGATTCCGCCCGCTCCAGATTGATTGGCGTGCCATAAGGCAGATCGAAAGGCATTTTCTCAGGCACGTTGTCAAGCGGACTCGGTGCGCCTTGCTGGGCCATGGCAGGAATGCTGCATGCCATGGCAAGCAAAAAACAAATGAAGCCGGGTTTGATTTTGTTCAACATCGCTAGTCTCCTTTATGTAAGCCCATGTAAACCGCAGACACACAAACAACCTCAATGCGTAAAGATACCAATACCAAACCTGGAAAATGCGCGTTAAATATGGGACGACAACCTGCCAGCGGCAATTGTAATAGTTCGTTTGCACATGGCAGCAATGGCTGGATCATGCGTGACCAGAACCAGAGTCGAGCCCCGCTCCGCGTTCAGGTCGAACATCAGCTTGATGACGGCATCGCCCGTCTCGGCGTCAAGGCTGCCGGTTGGCTCGTCGGCAAACAGCAGCGGCGGTTCGCTGACGAATGCCCGCGCAAGGGCGACACGCTGTTGCTCGCCGCCCGAAAGATATTTTGGATAGTGGCGCAGGCGGGTGGCCAAGCCGACGCGCGCAAGCATGGCTTCGGCCTTTTTCCTGGCGAATGGGTCCTGGCGCAACTCTAGCGGCAGCATGACGTTTTCCACGGCCGTCAGATGGGCCAGCAATTGAAACGATTGGAAGACGAAACCCAACTGCTGCTTGCGCAAGCGCGCCCTGCCGTCTTCATCGAGGGCAAAGATGTCGGTGCCGAACAGCTTGACCGTGCCGGAGCTGGGCGTATCGAGCCCAGCCAGCAAGCCGAGCAAGGTTGATTTTCCCGATCCCGAGGCGCCAACGATGGCAAGCGTGCTTCCGGTCAGCACGGTAAAATCAACATCATGCAAGATGGTGAGTTCGCCGCTCGCGTCTGCAACGCGCTTGCCGAGGCCAATGGCCTCGATGGCAAACTTTTCGGCAGCCGGTGTAGATGCCGAGGACGGTGAAGACAGGACAGAGGAATCAGGCATGCAGTTTCGTTTCAGGAAGTGGGTCGGCGCTGTACCGGTATTGCGCGCCTGTGTTTTGCTGGCAATGGCGCTACCGGTTGCGAGCGCTTATTCTGCATCAAAAACCGTATTGGTGCTTGGCGACAGCCTGTCGGCCGAATATGGACTGGTGCGCGGCACGGGCTGGGTGGCGTTGCTGCAAACGCGCCTCGAACAGGAAAAGCTCGATGTTGCCTTGGTCAATGCCAGCATTAGCGGAGAGACCACGAGCGGCGGCGCCACGAGACTGCCGCAACTGCTGAAGCAGCATCCGTCGGTGGTAGTGATCGAATTGGGTGCCAATGATGGCTTGCGTGGCCTGTCGCTGCATGCGGCCGAAGCCAACCTCAAGGCCATGATCGCCGCCGCGCAGGCAGCCCATGCCAAGGTCATATTGGTCGGCATGAGGTTGCCGCCCAACTACGGACCGGATTATGGCGACAATTTTGCAGGATTGTTTGCCAGGTTGGCGAAGGAATCGAAGACTGCGCTGGTCCCGTTCCTGCTGGAAGGCATGGCCGACCAGCCACAGCTATTTCAATCGGACCATTTGCATCCGATTGCGTCGGCCGAGCCCGTGCTGCTCAATAACGTCTGGCCGGTCCTCAAACAAACGCTAGCCAAATAGGCTGTTGAAACGCCCCATTTCCGCAAGGAGACGGGGCGATCATTTTGAGTATCAGTTATCCAGGTCGCCGAGACTAGGCTGAGCCACCGGGCTGGCCGGGCCGGTTGCGGTCAAAACGCTCGGGCGCAAGATCTTGACCTTGGCCTTTTGCTTCAGTGCCTCGACGTAGAGCGTCGCTTCCTGGCTTGCCACGGCACGTTGTACCTGCGTCTTGACGCTTGGGTCAGGATTGACAGGCGGGATGACCTTGTTGATGCGGAACACGCTGTACCCCTGACCCGGCACTTCCAGTTGGACAAATGCAGGCAGCTTGGTGGTATCGGCCTTGGTCAGGCTTTGCCAAACGCTGGATTCAAATCCGGCCGGTTCCTTGCGCGAAATCACCTTGGCAGCCTCGAATCCGCTCGCGTCGTCCTTGGTCTGCAGTTCGGCAAACTTGGCGGCCGCGGCCTTTTGCGCCAGCTTGTGGGCCTCGACCTGGACCACGGCGTCGCGCACTTGGGCCTGGACTTCTTCAAACGGTTTTTGCGACGCGGCCTGATACTGCGTGACGCGGCCTGATATGACGACGCCGTCGCGCACTTCGATTGCATCGGTGTTGTGCTTATTCTTCAATACGTCGTCGACGAATATTGCATTGAGGAACTTCGGATTGTTGTAGGCGACGGTTTGCGCCAAACCCGGGTCCGGCTTGCGTGTCACCGTTGCCGCTTCCACTGTCAGCTTGGCTTTGTCGGCCAACTTGGCGACGACTGGTTTCAGGCTGTCACTCTGTTCAAACACAGTGTGATCGAACGTGTCGCGCAGATCGCTGAACAATTTCTTCGCAGCTTCCTTCTTCTTGGCAGCGACGATATCACCCTTGACAGCATCGAACGGCTTGACTTCGGCAGGTTTGATGCCGGTCAGGAGGATGATGTGGTAACCGTAATCTGATTGGACCAGGTCGCTGATATCGCCGACTTTCATTTTTTGTACGGCATCCGAGAAAGGCTTGACCATCGCCTTGGCGCCGAAGTAATCGAGATCGCCACCGCGCTCGGCCGATCCCGGGTCATCTGAATTTTCTTTCGCCAGCTTGGCGAAATCAGCTGGGTTTTTGCGCACTTCGGCCAACAATTTTTCCGCCTTGGCTTTGGCGGCTGCCTTGTCGGCATCGCTGGCTTTGGCCTTGACGGCAATCAGAATATGGCTGGCGCGGCGCTGTTCTTCCGTAGCGTATTGCGCTTTGTTGGCGTCATAGTATTTCTGCGCGTCTTCATCCGAAACGTTCACTTGGTCGCCCAGCTTGTCGGCGCTGAGTACCACGTACTCAATTTTGGTTTGTTCCGGATTTTGGTACAACGATGGATTCTTGCTGTAGTAATCCTTCTGCATCTCATCCGTGACTTTTACTTGCGCAACAAAGTCGCTAGTCTTGAACGGCAGTTGCTGCACTTCGCGCTGCTGCTCGAGAAAATCGGAAAGGCGTGCCACGACCGAATTAGGCACGAAGGCGGTCGCGTCGATTTCACCGGCCAGGCGTTGGGAAATTAAAAACATGCGGATCTTCGATTCCAGTCCTGCGATGGTCATACGCTGCTGCGCCGCGAATTCCTGATACCGCAATGCCCGTTCTTCCTTGCTTAATTTCGGATCGGCGAGTTGCGGGGCAAAAGTGGTTACTGCGGTAGCGATTTCCGCATCCGTGGGAGAAATCCGATCCAGCAATGCCTCCTGGTTCAGCGCCCGATCGGCAATCAAGCGATCGAGCACGCGTTTGCGCCCATCGGGTAACAATGCCACACGCGCGCCTTCTGCCTGCACGGCCGCATCGAACTCAGATTGGCTGATGGTTTTGTTGCCCACTTTGGCAACGGCATTATCCGTATCTCCAAAGGACAGAAGATGCAATCCGCTCAACAGAAACGGGGAGACGAATAGCAGCAACAGAAATTGCATCAAGCGCTGGTGGGTACGGATAAATTCAAACATGATCGACCATTCAGAAACAGATTTTTCTCAGGAGCTACCGGAACTTCCATCGAAGCACATACAAAAAAAGGCGAACTCGCGTTCGCCTTCCCGACTACCTGCTGCGGCAGGCACATACATCTGGCGGAGTGGACGGGACTCGCCTACATACTGCAGGCCGCGGAATCCCTCACAGGGGATTCCCTTCGAATCTCGCCGCAAGCCGCGCAGGCGGCTTCTCCACTCTACTACAGGTCTGCTACGCAGACATCATGCTGGCGGAGTGGACGGGACTCTCCTACATACTGCAGGCCGCGGAATCCCTCACAGGGGATTCCCTTCGAGTCCCGCCGCAAGCCGCGCAGGCGGCTTACTCCACTCTACTACAGGTCTGCTACGCAGACATCATGCTGGCGGAGTGGACGGGACTCGAACCCGCGACCCCCGGCGTGACAGGCCGGTATTCTAACCAACTGAACTACCACTCCAGAACTTCTTTAAAGCTAATGCAAAATCACACTGCGCTTACGGCGCATAACTCATTCGCCAAAAAGGGAGATTTTGCACAACCCTGAATTTTTCAATGCCGGCTGTTTGGTGGGTGCTGAGAGGCTCGAACTCCCGACCTACGCCTTGTAAGGGCGCCGCTCTACCAACTGAGCTAAGCACCCTCGCGACAACCTTACTTAGTCAGCCAATGCAAGGCGCGCCATGGACGCGCCAAAACCGCTAGTTTAGCGCATCTTTCAGGGCTTTGCCAGGCTTAAATTTGGGCACCTTGGCAGCCTTTATCTTGATGGCGTCGCCCGTGCGCGGATTGCGTCCGGTACGCGCAGCACGCTTGCCGGCCGAAAATGTGCCGAAGCCCACCAGGGTCACCGTGCCGTTCTTCTTCAAGGTCGTTTTGACCGCGGTAATCATTGCATCGATGGCGCGCGTAGCCGCAGCCTTCGAAAGATCCGCCGAATCGGCAATGTAATCGACGAGTTCCGTTTTATTCACTTATTCCCCCTTGTAGACGTTGGTTGGCACTGCGGCACGTATTTAAGTTTTCTGATGCGCGCAACGCCATGCAGGCAAATCTGCAGCCAGTATTAAACAAGCGGTGCAGGTTGGTGTCAAGCGGTCACGGCGCGGTATTAATTACATCAAAGCAGGACGCACAAATGGAAAGCGCCCCGACAGGGGCGCTTTCCGTGCACAACTCGGATCGAAACGACTCAGTGTTTGACCACGTTATCGCTCTTCTCGCGCGTTGCAGCAGCATCGACCGCAGCCGCAACGCCGACCGCCGCCTGTTCATCGGTCAAGGCCACCGGAGCACGCTCAAGGGCGATTTCCAATACCTTGTCGATCCAGCGAACCGGCACGATTTCGAGCTTGTTCTTCACGTTGTCGGGGATCTCTGCCAGATCTTTGACGTTTTGCTCGGGAATCAGGACAGTCTTGATGCCGCCGCGATGCGCCGCCAGCAATTTTTCCTTTAATCCACCAATCGGCAATACTTCGCCGCGCAAGGTGATTTCGCCGGTCATCGCGACATCCGCCCGCACCGGGATACCCGTGAACACCGAGACCAACGCCGTCGTCATCGCAATACCTGCCGAAGGGCCATCCTTCGGCGTTGCCCCTTCCGGTACGTGAATGTGAATGTCGCTCTTTTCGAACACGTCCGCCTTGATGCCCAGGCGTTGCGCACGGCTGCGCACAACCGTGCGGGCAGCTTCGATCGATTCCTTCATCACGTCGCCCAAGGTGCCCGTGCGAACCACACCGCCCTTGCCCGGCATGCTCATCGCTTCGATGGTCAACAGGTCGCCGCCCACTTCGGTCCAGGCCAGTCCAACCACTTGACCAACCTGGTTTTCCTTTTCCGCGATGCCGAAATCGAAACGACGCACGCCGAGGAACTTGTCGATGTTTTTCGAATTGATCGTAACCTTTTTGTCCTGCTTTTTCAGCAGCAACATCTTCACGACCTTGCGGCAGATCTTGGAAACTTCACGTTCCAGTGAGCGAACGCCGGCTTCGCGAGTGTAATAGCGAATGATGTCGCGGATCGCGGATTCGGAAATGCTGATTTCCTCTTCCCTCAGTCCGTTGTTCTTGACCTGCTTGGGCAGCAGGTAGCGCTGCGCGATGCTGGTCTTTTCATCTTCCGTATAGCCCGACAAGCGAATGACTTCCATCCGGTCCAAGAGAGCCGGCGGGATATTATAGGAATTTGACGTCGCCACGAACATCACATCGGACAAGTCGAAATCGACTTCGATGTAATGATCGGAGAACGTATGGTTCTGTTCCGGATCGAGCACTTCCAGCAATGCCGAAGACGGATCGCCGCGGAAATCCATGCCCAGCTTGTCGATCTCGTCAAGCAGGAACAGAGGATTCCTCACCCCGGTCTTGGCCAGGCTTTGCAAAATCTTGCCCGGCATGGAACCAATGTAGGTACGGCGATGGCCGCGAATCTCGGCTTCGTCGCGCACGCCGCCCAGAGCCATACGCACGAATTTGCGATTGGTGGCGCGGGCGATCGATTGGCCGAGCGAGGTCTTGCCGACGCCCGGAGGCCCGACGAAGCACAGGATCGGCGCCTTCAGTTTGTCGACGCGCTGTTGCACGGCAAGATACTCAAGAATGCGTTCCTTGACCTTCTCCAGGCCATAGTGATCGTCGTCCAATACCTTTTCCGCATTGGCCAGGTCATTATTGACCTTGGACTTCTTGCGCCATGGCAGGCCGAGCAAGGTGTCGATATAGTTGCGCACGACAGTCGCTTCGGCCGACATCGGCGACATCAGCTTGAGCTTCTTCAATTCGGACTGGGCCTTGTCGCGCGCCTCTTTCGGCATGCGCGCAGCGACGATCTTCTTTTCGAGTTCCTCGATGTCGGCACCCTCTTCGCCTTCGCCGAGTTCCTTCTGGATCGCCTTGACCTGTTCGTTCAGATAATATTCGCGCTGCGACTTTTCCATCTGGCGCTTGACGCGTCCGCGGATGCGCTTTTCGACCTGTAGGATGTCGAGCTCGCCCTCAAGCTGGCCGAGCAAATGCTCGTGGCGCTTGGCGACATTGAATATTTCCAGGATCACCTGCTTTTGCTCAAGCTTCAACGGCAAGTGCGCGGCAATGGTGTCGGCCAGGCGGCCGGCATCGTCGATACCGGCGAGCGAAGTCAGGATCTCGGGCGGAATCTTCTTGTTCAGCTTCACGTATTGATCGAATTGCTGAACGATCGCGCGGCGCATGGCTTCGACTTCCGATTCGTCGCCGACTTCCGATTCGACCGGAGTCAGATCGGCCACGAAGTGGGTTTCGAGTTCGCTGATGTGATGGATGCGCGCACGCTGCGCGCCTTCGACGAGCACCTTGACGGTACCGTCGGGCAGTTTCAACATCTGCAGGATGTTGGCAACACAGCCAATTTCGTAAATATCGTCGGCCGAAGGTTCATCCTTGGCTGCTGCTTTTTGCGCGGCCAGCATGATGCTCTTGCCCTGCTCCATCGCGGCTTCCAGCGCCTTGATGGATTTGGGCCTGCCGACGAACAATGGAATGACCATGTGCGGAAACACGACCACGTCGCGCAGCGGCAATAAGGGCAGTTGGGTGTGTTCAGTAAATGTTGGAGTCGTCATGGCGAGCCTTATCGGAAAAACCTGTTAATGATGTTGGCGCGAGAAGCAAAAACACAAGCCCGAACAGCAAAAAATGCATTCAGAAACCACAAATAAAGAAAGCCACACACGAAGTCGCCCTCGGGTGGCTTTACGATGGAAGCCTGTATGTGGAAGCCTGAGTGATTCTTGCTGGATTAAATTGTACTGCTTTTGCACAAAGCGCGGGTTGCAAAGCCGGTTTTATGCAAAAGTTACTTGGAAACTATTGTTTTATTGAGGAAGTGGCGGGATTTGCGGGAGGCTGGCGGCGCTGCAGAATGCCGATTTGACACCCTGCAGCACGCCCGATGCCATGTTATTGCTTGGCGCCGGAAACCTTGGGTTGATCGTGATAGATCAGCAGCGGCTTGCCGCCATTCGTGATGCTGTTTTCATCAATGACCACCTTGGCCACGTTTTGCTGGCTCGGCAACTCGAACATGATGTCGAGCAAGGCGTGCTCCAGGATCGAACGCAGGCCGCGCGCGCCGGTCTTGCGCGCCAATGCTTTCTTGGCAATCGCATGCAGAGCCGCAGGGCGCACTTCAAGTTCGGCGCCTTCCATTTGCAGCAGCTTGGAATATTGCTTGATCAGCGCATTCTTCGGCTCCAGCAAGATTTGGATCAGCGCTTCCTCGTTCAACTCGCTGAGCGTCGCAACAACCGGTAGACGCCCGACCAGTTCGGGAATCAGGCCGAACTTGATCAAGTCTTCCGGTTCGGCGTCGAGCAGCACTTCACTGGCGGTACGCTCGTCGTTGCTCTTGACGCTGGCGGAGAAACCGATGCCGCCCTTTTCCGAGCGGTTGGAAATGATCTTTGCCAAGCCGTCGAAAGCGCCGCCGCAAATGAACATGATGTTGGTTGTGTCGATCTGCACGAAATCCTGGTTCGGGTGCTTGCGTCCGCCTTGCGGCGGCACCGAAGCCATCGTGCCCTCGATCAATTTCAGCAAGGCTTGTTGCACGCCTTCACCGGAAACGTCGCGGGTGATCGAAGGATTGTCGGACTTGCGCGAAATTTTGTCGATTTCGTCGATATAGACGATACCCTTTTGCGCCTTCTCAACTTCGTAATTACAGTTCTGCAACAGCTTCTGAATGATGTTTTCAACGTCTTCACCGACATAGCCGGCTTCCGTCAACGTCGTCGCGTCGGCGATTACGAACGGCACGTTCAGCATGCGCGCCAAGGTCTGCGCGAGGAGCGTCTTGCCGGAACCGGTCGGACCAACGAGCAAAATATTGCTCTTGGCCAGCTCGATGTCGTCTTTCTTGCCGAGGTGCTTGAGCCGCTTGTAGTGGTTATACACTGCCACGGAGAGAATGCGCTTGGCAGTCTCCTGACCGATCACATACTGGCCGAGCAGTTCGAAAATTTCATGCGGAGTCGGCAAATCGGACTTGGGACCGGTCACCGATTCAACACTGGAAGCCTCGTCACGGATGATGTCGTTGCACAAATCGATACATTCGTCGCAAATGAAGACCGACGGTCCGGCGATCAGCTTCTTCACCTCATGCTGGCTCTTGCCGCAGAAGGAGCAATAAAGCAGTTTTTCGCCGCTGGGGGATTTTTTCTCTGGCATGGGGGCAAACTTTACGTGAATCTGGAGTCAAATTAATGCTGATTAGCGTTGATCTTACCCGTGAATTCGAAATTCGTCACGCCGCAGTCACAGAAATTGCACGACAGACGCCACGGTGACTGCTTGCCAACATCGGGCAACACGGGACAAATGCCGGACAACCACTCCGTGACTTTGGAATATTGCATTCGCAAGTCGGGCAAAATCGGCGCAGCAGGAATGCGGAAAAGAAACTTCGCAAGCGCCGTCAAAGAGCGACACTTGCGAACAATGCAACGAACATATGACGGCGGTGTGCAGCCGGCAATTAGGCGCGGGTCGTCAAAACCTTGTCAATCAAACCATATTCGGCGGCAGCATCGGCCGACATGAAGTTGTCGCGCTCGGTATCCCGCGCGATTTCCTCGATCGTACGACCAGTTTTTTCCGCCAGAATTCCGTTCAGACGCTCGCGCAAATACAGAATTTCACGGGCCTGGATTTCGATGTCGGTGGCCTGCCCTTGGGCACCGCCGGACGGTTGGTGGATCATGATGCGGGAGTTCGGCAACGAAAAGCGCTTGCCCTTGGCGCCTGCAGCCAGCAGGAAGGCACCCATAGAGGCAGCCAGACCGGTACACAAAGTCGAAACTTCCGGCTTGATGAATTGCATGGTGTCGAAAATCGCCATGCCTGCGGAAACCGAACCACCCGGGGAATTGATGTAGAGTGAAATATCCTTGTCTGGATTTTCGCTTTCAAGGAACAACAGTTGCGCCACAATTACGTTGGCAACACTGTCGTTGACGGGACCCACCAGAAAAATGACACGTTCCTTGAGCAGGCGAGAATAGATGTCGTAGGCGCGCTCGCCACGACCGCTCTGTTCGATCACCATCGGGACCATGCCGAGCATTTGAGTATCCAACGCTGAATTTCGTATCATGCTTGCCATGTACCTTCCAAAATGAAAAGTTATTCCGATTTGCGCTGAATTGGATGCCGCTTGGTCAGCATCGCCTGCGGCTCACCGCAGTCGGTGCCGACGCAAACCGGAAAACTACGCCTGGGCTGTGTTACCCATCAATTCGTCAAACGCGACTGTCTTGGTCGAGACCTTCGCTTGACTCAGCACATACTTGACGACGTTTTCTTCCAATACAAGGGCCTCGACCTCGGCAAGACGGCGACGATCGCTGTAATAGTACTTCATGACCTGTTTCGGGTCTTCATAGCTTTGAGCAAACTCTTCAACCTGGGCCTTGACCTGGTCTGCGGTGGCTTGCAGGTTGTTTTGCTTGACGACTTCCGACAGGATCAAGCCAAGGCGCACGCGGCGCTCAGCCTGGGAAGTGAACAATTCCGGCGGGAACGGCATTTCCTGAACGTTCATGCCGCGCTGCGCCATGTCCTGCCGTGTCGATTCGATCAGGCGTTGGACGTCCTGGTCAACCAGTGACTTCGGCAAATCGAGGGTGGCAACCTTGATCAGCGCGTCCATCACGCTGTCCTTGGTCTTTGCCTTGGCACGACCGCCGACTTCACGTTCGAGGTTGAGTTTGATGTCTTCGCGCATTTTGGTGATGTCGCCGTCTTCGATGCCGAGTGACTTGGCAAACTCGGCGTCGACTTCCGGCATGTGCGCCCATTCGAGCTTCTTGAGCGTGATCGTGAATTCTGCCGTTTTGCCGGCAACATCCTTGCCGTGGTAATCGGCCGGGAATGCCAGCGGGAATACCTTCGCTTCGCCGACCTTGAGGCCGATCGTCGCGGCTTCAAATTCAGGCAACATGCGGCCTTCGCCAAGTACGAAAGCGTAGTCGGTGGCCTGGCCGCCGGAGAATTCCACGCCGTCGATCTTGCCGTTGAAGTCGACCGTCACGCGGTCGCCATTTTGTGCTGTCAGGTCACCACCGCCATCGCCATGCGCGCCCTGCTCACCCTTGGCATGGTAATGCACGCGCTGCTTGCGCAGGATATCGATGGTTTTGTCGATTTCAGCATCGGTCACGTCGGTCAAGGTTTGCTCGACTTCCGCGTCAGCCAGGCTGCCAATGGTCACTTCGGGATAGACTTCAAAAGTCGCATCGAATGTCAGGTTGCCGTCGGTATCGGCAGCAGCTTTCGGTTCGATCTTGGGGAAGCCGGCCACGCGCAGGTTGTTTTCATTGGCAGCATCGATGAACGCGCGACCGACTTTGTCGTTCAACACTTCGTTTTCGACCTGATAGCCATACTGGGCCGCAACCATTTTCATCGGTACCTTGCCCGGGCGGAAACCCGGTGCCTTGACCGTGCGGGCGCGCACTTTGAGGCGCTTTTCCACTTCCGCCTGCACGTCGGCGACGGGCAGCGAGATGGTGATGCGGCGAGCGAGTTTGTCCAGAGTTTCGACAGCAGTTGCCATGTGAATCGTCCAAAAATAAAGAATTCTATGGTGCGAGGAGGGGGACTCGAACCCCCACACCATTTCTGGCGTCAGGACCTAAACCTGGTGCGTCTACCAATTTCGCCATCCTCGCGGGATATTTTTATAAGCCGAACAATGAGCTGGACAATGAATCGAACAAATGCAAAGGGCGACCTTGAAGTGAAAATCTGGTCGCCCCTACCTCGCCTTTGTTCCGGCCCTTCGACTTCAACCGAACATTTTACTGGATTTTCGCACCATCTGTCGCGTTTTTTACGCTACCAGTTCCATCGGGCAATGATTTTTCATATGGAAAAAGCATTGCCGTGATGTCAATCACCGGTCAAACCGGCTTCTTCACTCGGAACCAGGCTGCATACAAAGCCGGGAGAAACAATAGCGTGAGCGCCGTTGCGACGATCAGCCCGCCCATGATGGCCACCGCCATCGGCCCCCAGAACACCGAGCGTGACAACGGAATCATCGCCAGCACGGCTGCCGCAGCAGTCAATATGATCGGACGGAAGCGCCGCACCGCCGATTCAACGATGGCATTCCAGGGCGACGCCCCGCCCGCAATATCCTGCTCAATCTGGTCGATCAGGATGACGGAATTTCGAATGATCATACCGAACAAGGCAATCACCCCCAGTTGCGCGACGAATCCGAACGGACGGTGCAGGATCAGCAATGCCGCCGCCGCACCGGCGACGCCAAGCGGACCGGTCAGAAACACCAATACGGCGCGCGAAAAACTGTGCAGTTGCAGCATGAGCAGAGTGAAAATGATGAAAATCACCAGGGGTACGTTGGCGGCGATCGATTCCTGCGCCTTGCCGCTGTCGGCCGCGGCACCTGCCAATTCAATGCGGTAACCGGCGGGCAACGCGCGGCGCAAATCGCCCAGCTTTGTTTCAATCTGACTCGACACGGTCGGCCCCTGTATGCCGTCCACCACATCGGCCTGGACAGTGATCGCCCATTCACGACCTTCGCGCCAGACCACACCCGGCTCCCAAACGAAACGGGCCTGCGCCAATTGCGACATGGGAACGGAGCGGCCTCCCGGCAACTGAATGTTGGCCTCGTTGAGCGCCGCAATCGTGGCGCGTTCCTCCACAGGCTGGCGGATCACGATATCAATAAGCTTGTTGCCGTCGCGGTATTGGCCGATGGTTGTGCCGCTCAATATCGTATTTGCGGCACGCATGACGGTCTGGGAGCCGATGCCCAGCGCCTGCAGCTTGTCCTGGTCCAGATCGAGCCGCAGTACCTTGATCGATTCATTCCAGTTGTCGTTCACGCCCACGGTGTTCGAATTGGCGCGCATCACTTCCTTCACACGGTCGGCAATCGCGCGCACTTTTCCCACTTCATCGCCGCTTACGCGAAACTGCACCGGATACGGCACGGGCGGCCCATTCGGCAACAGCTTCACACGTCCGCGCACCTCCGGAAAATCTTTCTTGAAGATGTCGACTACCTTCAGGCGCAGGGCTTCGCGGGCTTCTGCGTTTTTCGGCAACACCACGACCTGCGCCACGTTGGTTTGGGGCAGGATCTGGTCCAGCGGAAGATAGAAACGCGGGCTACCTGTGCCGATGTAGCTGGTGACGCTTTCCACACCCGATTGTTGCTTGATGAATTGCTCGAATTTCTTTGCCTGCACTTCGGTGGCGGCAAAAGACGAACCTTCCGGGAGCCACAATTCCACCATCAATTCAGGCCGGCTCGAATCGGGAAAAAATTGTTGCTCGATGAAGCCGAAGCCGAGCACGCCGAGACCGAATACGCCCAAGGTCAGGACAATGGTCGTCTTGCGCCATTCGACGCACCAGTTCACCATGCGGCGGAAACGATTGTAGAACGGCGAATCGAACAACTCATGGTGTCCATCGGCGCCCGCCGCCGGTTTCACCTTGAGCAGGATGAAACCGATGTAAGGTGTAAAAACTACGGCAACCAGCCAGGAAATGATCAGGGCCAGGGCATTGACGGAAAACATCGAGAATGTATATTCGCCGGCTGCGGACTTGGCCAGGCCAATTGGCAGAAAGCCGGCGGCGGTAATCAGCGTTCCTGTCAGCATCGGCATGGCCGTCGACGTATACGCAAACGTGGCGGCGTCGAAGCGCGACATGCCCTCCTCCATCTTGCGCACCATCATCTCGACTGCGATGATCGCGTCATCCACCAGCAGACCCAGCGCAATGATCAGCGCACCGAGCGATATCTTGTGCAGGTCGATGTCGAAAATGCGCATGAACAGGAAGGTGATGGCCAAGACCAGGGGAATGGTCAGCGCCACCACCAGGCCGGGACGAAAATCGAGCCGGAACGGTTTTGTATGCAAGCCCAGCGCCAGGAAGCTCACTGCCAGCACAATCAACACAGCCTCGGTCAGCGTGTGCAGGAATTCACTCACTGAAGACGTGACCGCCTTCGGCTGATCGACCACGCGCTGCAACTCGATACCGACCGGCAACTTGGCCCTGATCGCGTTGGCGGTTTTCTCCAGGTTCTTGCCCAGCTCAATGATATTGCCGCCGTGTTCCATGGCAATGCCAAGACCGATGACGTCCTTGCCGTTGTAGCGCATCTTGTCGTGCGGCGGATCGATGTAGCCACGCGTAACTGTCGCAAAATCGCCGAGGCGGAAAGTCGTGCCGTTGGCGCGCAGTTGCAGGTTCTCCAGGTCTTTGGTCGAGCGCACGGCGCCGCTTACGCGCACCTGAAGATTGTCGCTCGGCGTCACAAGAATGCCGGTCGACTCGACGACGTTTTGCGCATTCAGTTGCGCGACGATAGCTTCAAACGGCACGCCCAGCTGGGCGAATTTCTTTTGCGAAAACTCGATGTAAAGCTTCTCGTCCTGCACGCCATAGAGATCTACCTTCGACACCGAAGGAATCTGCAGGAATTGCTGACGCACAAAATCGGCATAGTCCTTCAGCTCTGCCGCCGTGAATCCGTCGCCGGCCAGAGCAAAAATCGAACCAAAGGTATCGCCGAACTCGTCGTTGAAGAACGGGCCGATCACACCGGGCGGCAGCGTGCCCTTGATGTCGCCGATTTTCTTGCGCACCTGGTACCAGGCGCCGGCGGTCTCTTTTGGCGGCGTCGACTCACGCAGTTGCAGGATGATCAGCGTCTCGCCCGGTTTGGAATAGCTGCGTATCTTGTCGACGTAAGGCGTTTCCTGCAGCTTCTTTTCCAGCTTGTCCGTCACTTGTTCTGCCATCTGCAAGGACGTGGCACCGGGCCAGTTTGCACTGATGACCATGGCACGGAAGGTGAACGGCGGGTCTTCGTCCTGGCCGAGATTGCCATAACTCATGATGCCGCCGATCAGCAGCACGGCAATCAGGTAGCGAGTCAGGGGAATATGTTCAAGGGCCCAACGCGAGAGGTTGAAGCCCTTCATTTGGCGACTCCGGCAGCGCCGTCGGCTGAACCGTTGCCGACTTTCGCGCCGGCGTCTGCTTCCTTGAGCAGCGAAGAAACGTCAGCCGTCGGATTCTTGCTGCGCACGCTTGCCACTGACTTGTCGACGACCGGATTGGCATCGACCGCTTCGCCGAGGATGCTGACCTTTTGCCCCGGTTTGAGCGAATTGACGCCTGCCGTGACAATTGATTGTCCGCTCACCACGCCACTGGTCAAGGTGATGTCATTGCCCGAAGTGCCGCCGATTTGTACCGGCACCAGCTTCGCAGTGTTATTCTCCACAACCCAAACCGCCGAGCCGCTCTTATCCTGGAACAAGGCCGTCATCGGGACCTTGATTTGCGGCGCCGCGGTTTTGGTGGCAAAGCGGACGTAGGCCGTCATGCCGAGGCGCACGTCGGCGGGCGCATCCGGCATCGACACCTTCATGGTAAACGTGCGCGTGACAGAATCGGCAATCGGCGATATCTCGCGGATCTTGCCTGAAATCAGATTGTTCGGCTGCGCCCAGACACGTATTTTCACATCGCTCACGTTGCGCAGCGTGTCGACCTTGTCCTCGGGGATGCCAATGACAATCTCCTTTTCGCCGAGCTGGGCGACGCGGACGACCGGATTCCCGGCGGCAACGACTTGTCCAACCTCGGCATCGACACCGGTTACAACACCGTCTGCGTCGGCCACCAGCGTGGTGTATGCCGTCTGGTTGGATTGCGTCTTGTTCTGCGCCACGGCTTGCTCGTAGCTTGCCTGGGCCGCGCGGAAGGCCGTTTCCTTGCCATCCAATACTGCCTGGCTGACGAAATTCTTGTCGCGCAAATCCTGGTAGCGCTTCAATTCCGCCCTGGCCAGATCGCGATTGCTTTCGCTTGCCTTCAATCCCGCCACCGACTGCGCCTGGGCCAGTTGCAAGTCTTGCGGATCAAGCTGCATCAAGACCTGCCCCCGTTTGACCATGTTGCCGACGTCAACCTTGCGCGCCACTATCTTGCCGCCGACACGAAACCCCAAACGCGACTCTACGCGCGCCCTGACCTCACCGGAAAATTCAGCATCGAGCGCCACATCGCTAGCCGATAGCGTCATCACGCGGACCGGGCGAATTTCTTCGCTTTTCTCCGGCGTTTTGGCGCAGGAAACCAGCATGAGCGCCGAAAGTAGTAACGTGGCTGTGCCCGCAAGCATTCCTGGGACGCGATTTCTCTGCGTCTGCGACGCAACCGAGACGTACCTGTTAGATCTATCCACCGTGATTCCCCTTATCAATTGCCAATATGCAATCCGGTTTACAGCCGCACATTTTTAATAACTTACCAGTCAGTAATTATAATTAGCGCTTCGTGTTTTGTATATGACCCTCAAGTCATTTATTTTAGCTTGCTATTTTGACAATATTTGTGGCCTATCTTTCCCAAGCACAAGTGTTTGAGCGTCAAATCCGGGCCAGGAAATATTGGTCCAGTGCACGGCACGCAACTCGGTCCAATGGAGTGAAAACTCTGCTACTCTTGCGCTGCAACATTTACCCAATTACCGCTGTCTGCCGATGCCAGTCGAACATTACGAAAATTTTCCGGTCGCATCGATCCTGCTTCCGGCCCACTTGAGGCCGGCGGTAGAGACCATTTACCGCTTCGCGCGTAGCGCCGACGATCTGGCCGATGAGGGTGACGCCCTGCCAGCCCAGCGTCTGGCCGCCCTCTCTGCCTATGAAGATGCATTGCAGCGCATAGAAGAGCGAAAACCTGCCCAATCTCCTTTATTCGAGCAACTTGCAACAGTCATTGCGGAGCGCGGTTTGCCGTTGCAACCATTTCGCGACCTGATCTCGGCGTTCAAGCAAGATGTCGTGACCACGCGTTACGCTTCGTTCGACGTCTTGCTCGATTACTGCCGCCGTTCCGCCAATCCGGTGGGCGCGTTGATGCTGCATCTTTACCAGGCAGCCACGCCGGACAACCTGCGAGACTCCGACGCCATCTGTTCAGCCTTGCAATTGATCAATTTTTGGCAGGATGTCGCTGTGGATTGGGAAAAAGGCCGCATCTATCTGCCGCAAGAAGACATGCTACGCTTCACGTTTTCCGAGGAGGACCTCGCCCGCGGCCGCACTTCCGGGGATTTTCGCGATCTTCTCGCGTTCGAGGTCGCCCGCGCGCGCGCGATGCTATTGTCCGGTGCGCCGCTCGCGCGCCGGCTCAAGGGTCGCGTCGGCTGGGAATTGCGCCTTGTTGTACAAGGTGGATTGCGCATTCTGGAAAAAATTGAAACGGTCGAATTCGATGTCTTTACGCGCCGCCCGAAACTCGGCAAAGCCGATTGGCTCGTGTTGCTGTGGCGGGCCCTATGGGCAGAATAGCGACGGGTGCCGATTTTTCGGCGAGTTTCGTTTGTCGCCAATTGCCCAGTCATGTAGCATAGCGTCCGCTTGCCGCCCAACACGATTCAATCAAAAACAAACGCATCCACGATCCATGTCGCCCGACGAATATTGCCAACAAAAAGCCGCCCAGAGCGGTTCGAGCTTTTACTACAGCTTCCTGTTCCTGCCGCAGGAACGCCGGCGAGCAATCACCGCGCTCTATGCATTCTGCCGCGAAGTCGACGATACGGTCGACGAGTGCACGGACGCGCAGGTGGCGCGCACAAAGCTGGTTTGGTGGCGCAAGGAAATTACGGCGATGGCAGCCGGCAATCCCAGCCATCCGGTTACGAAAGCGCTGCAGCCGCATCTGGCCGCCTACGCGATCGACGTCAAACATTTGCTGGCCATCGTCGATGGCATGGAAATGGATCTGGACCAGACGCGTTATCTCGACTACCCCGGGCTGCAGCGCTATTGCTGGCATGTGGCGAGCGTGGTTGGCATTCTCTCGGCCAGTATTTTCGGTTCGACTCAAGCAGCAACACTGCAATACGCCGAAAAGCTCGGCCTGGCGTTTCAACTGACCAATATCATTCGCGATGTGGGCGAAGACGCACGCAAGGGCCGGATTTATCTCCCGGTGAATGAACTGCAAAAGTTCAACGTGACGGCGGCCGACATCCTCAATGCGCGGCATAGCGAGAATTTCGAGAAGCTGATGAAGTTCCAGGCCGAGCGTGCCCAGGCAGCATATGACGAAGCGTTCGCGCTGCTGCCCCCTGCCGACCGCCGCGCGCAACGCCCCGGCTTGATCATGGCGGCAATTTATCGCGCCATTCTCGACGAAATCGAACGCGACGGTTTCCATGTCCTGAATCAGCGCATTTCACTCACCCCGATACGTAAATTATGGTTGGCGTGGAAAACCTATGTACGCGGCTGAAGACGACGCACCGCGCACGCGCATAGCAGTCATCGGCGGTGGCTGGGCCGGATGCGCGGCGGCCGTCACTCTGGCGCAGGCCGGGCAAAACGTCACATTGCTGGAGAGTTCCAGGATACTCGGCGGGCGCGCCCGCGCCGTGCAATTGGACGGCAAGACACTCGACAACGGCCAGCACATATTGCTCGGCGCCTACCGCGACACACTCGCCATGATGGAAAAAGTCGGCATCGACACGGATGAAGTGTTGCTGCGCCTCCCTCTCCAAATGCGCTACCCGGTCGACAGCGGCGGCATGGATTTCATCGCGCCGCGCCTGCCCGCACCATGGCACGTGCTGGTTGCGCTGCTGCGTGCGCGCGGCTTGAGCCGGGCCGACAAGCACGCCTTGGCGCGTTTTTCCACGACTGCGCGCTGGATGGAATGGCGCATGGACGAAGATTGCAGCGTGAGTGAACTGCTCGAGCGCTTCGATCAAACGCCGCGTCTGACTGCGCTGATGTGGCGCCCGCTTTGTCTGGCTGCACTCAATACCCCGCCGGAGCGCGCTTCCGCACAAGTGTTCTTGAACGTGCTGCGCGACAGCCTCGGTGCCAAACGGGCCGCATCCGACATGCTCCTGCCGCGCGTCGATTTGAGTGAGCTGTTTCCGCGTCATGCTGCACGCTTCATACAACAGCACCAGGGTGCCGTCTATACCGGCACGCAATTGAAAAGCCTTTGCCGCGAGGGAAATCGCTGGTGGCTGGAAATCACGGGAGACGATCTCGACGCGGTCCAGGCATTCGATAAAGTTGTGCTGGCCACGCCGCCGTGGCAAACCGCAGCCTTGCTTGAAGGCCAAACCGATACGCGCCAACTTCAGTCATTTTCCTACGAACCCATCACGACCTGCTATTTGCGATACTCGTCAAAGTTGCGCTTGCCCGCCCCTTTTCTGGCATTGATTGACGATCCGGCCACCGGCGCATGGGGGCAATTCGTTTTCGATCGAGGTCAGCTCAATGCCGAGCATGCCGGCATGCTAGCCGTGGTGGTGAGTTCTTCGAGTGAGGCGACGAGCCACGATCAACAGTCGCTGTGCGATGCAATTGCCAAACAGCTGGCCACCGCGCTGAACCTGCCGCAACTGGCGGAGCCGCGCTGGAGCAAGGTCATATCGGAAAAACGCGCAACCTTCTCCTGCACGCCAGGATTGATTCGCCCCGGCAATGTTACCAACCTGCCGGGAATCGTGATTGCGGGTGACTATACGGCCGGCGATTATCCGGCCACGCTTGAAGCGGCCGTGCGCAGCGGCATGGAAGCGGCGCGCCTGATCAACCAGGGTTGACTATTCGTGCTCTCGCACTTTTGTGAGCGCTTCATCGATACGTTCAACGGCGACTATCGTCAGCCCTTCGATTTTCTGCTTCGGGGCGTTCGATTTCGGTATTACCGCAATCGAAAAACCGAGCTTGGCGGCTTCGCGCAAGCGCTCCTGGCCGCGCGGTGCGGGCCGAATTTCCCCCGCCAGGCCGACTTCGCCGAACACCACCAAACCACGCGGCAAAGGCTTGCTGCGCATCGATGAATGGATTGCCAACAGCACCGCGAGATCGGCCGCCGGTTCGGTGATCTTGACGCCGCCCACGGCATTGATGAAGACATCCTGATCGAAGGCCGCAATGCCGGCGTGCCGGTGCAAAACCGCCAACAGCATGGCAAGGCGGTTTTGCTCCAGTCCGACTGACAGGCGTCGCGCGTTGGGCAGATGCGACGTATCCACCAGCGCCTGAATCTCAACCAAAAGCGGTCGCGTGCCTTCCTGCGTCACCATGACGCACGATCCGGGTACCGGATTGTCATGCTGCGAAAGAAACAAAGCCGACGGATTGGACACACCCTTCAAGCCTTTTTCCGACATGGCGAACACACCCAATTCATTGACTGCACCAAAGCGATTCTTGATCGCGCGCACGAGGCGAAAGCTCGAATGCGTGTCGCCCTCGAAATACAGTACCGTGTCAACGATATGCTCAAGCACGCGCGGGCCGGCCAGCGCGCCTTCTTTCGTCACATGGCCGACCATGATAATGGTGATGCCGCTTTGTTTCGCCACTCGCGTCAATTGCGCAGCGCACTCACGCACCTGGGCCACCGATCCGGGGGCGGAACTGAGGGAATCGGAATACATGGTCTGGATCGAATCGATCACCGCCACCTGCGGCTTGTGTTCAGCCAGCGTATTCAATACTTTCTCGAGCTGGATTTCGGCTTGAAATTTCAGGTCGCGCGCGTCGACCGCCAGGCGCCGCGCACGCAAGGCGATTTGCGCACCCGATTCCTCGCCGCTGACATACAGTACCTTCTTGTCGCGCGACATTTGCGCCAACGCCTGCAGCAGCAACGTTGATTTGCCTATACCCGGATCGCCACCGATCAGGACCACGCCGCCGGGGACCAGCCCGCCGCCCAACACACGGTCGAATTCTTCGATGCCAGTGCCGAACCGCGGAACGTCGATTGCTTCGATATCGGCAATGCTCAGAACCGGCGCCGTTTGCGCCAATCCCTGATATTGCGTGGAAAAACGATTGCCGTTGACTTCGATGATGGTCTCAACCAGCGTGTTCCACTGGCCGCAAGATGGACACTGCCCGGTCCATTTGTTTGCTACGCCGCCGCACTCGGTGCAGGTAAAGTTGGTCTTTGCCTTGGCCATTAAATTGTGTCTGCTTTCTCTGTTTCTGCTTTCTCTCTTACGTGCACCCTTGGTGCCAAGGCACACATCAACTCGTACCCGATGGTGCCGGCGGCATGCGCCACCTCATCGATCGGCAAATCCTCACCCCAAAGCGTGACTTTGCTACCTACCTGTGCACCCGGCACGGCGCTCAAATCGACCACGATCATATCCATCGACACCTTACCCAACATGCGCGTGCGTATGCCGTTTACCAGCACCGGCGTGCCGGTTTGCGCGTGACGCGGATAGCCGTCGGCGTAGCCGCAAGCGACGACACCCGTCTTGATCGCATGGGTCGCGACAAAGCGACTGCCATAGCCGACCGACTCGCCGGCTTTGAGGTGCTGGATGCCGATAATTTCACTGGTCAATGTCATTGCGGGCCGCAGGTCGAACTCTGCCGCGGTTCGGGTGCCCGGCGTGCCGCCATAGAGCATGATGCCCGGACGCACCCAATCGGCAGCCACTTCATGATGCAACAGGTCGGCGGCAGAATTGGCCACGCTGCGCGGTCCCTCCAGGCCTGCACTCGCCTGTTCGAAACGCCGCATTTGCTCCGCGACCGGCAACACCGGATGATCGGCCTGCTCGGCATTGGCAAAATGCGTCATCATGCCCACGCTGGCCACATGTGGAATCGCGCGCAATCGTGCGTATGCGGCGCGAAAGCGCTCCGGTATGATTCCTAGCCGGTTCATGCCTGTATTCATTTTCAGGAACACGTGAAGAGGACGGCTTACACTCGCCTGTTCCAGCATGGCGATCTGTTCGTCACAATGGATCGCAGTCTGCACGTCGTGCTGGGCCAGCATGGCAATATCCTGCGCGTCGAAAAAACCTTCCAGCAAAAGAACCGGTTTTGTCCAACCCAACTCGCGCAATGTGACTGCACCATCAGGCTCGATCAGGCCGAGCCCATCTGCTTCCGCGAAACCGCGCACGGCTCGCGACAGGCCGTGGCCGTAGGCATTGGCCTTGACGACGGCCCAAACTCTTGCCTGCGGCGCATTGCGCTTCGCGACAGCAAGATTATGCTGCAACGCAGCGACATCGATGGCGGCAACTAACGGTCTGGGCATAACTCTTTTTGGTGCACACAAGGTTTATATGATTCAGCAGCCATTTTACCGGAGTCGCGCATGATCGTCCGGGCCAATTCAATGGCTCAGAGGGATTTTCATGGTATAAAGCAAGCCGGTGATATTTGGTTAGGAAGCGGATGAATCGCGGTTTTTACACCACTATGGCGGCGCAGTTCTTTTCGTCGCTCGCAGACAATGCGTTACTCATAGCATGTATAGCGATGCTGGCAACTATCAAGGCTCCGCCCTGGATGACGCCGCTGCTGAAATCGTTTTTTGTTTTGTCATATGTCTTGCTCGCCGCGTTCGTCGGCGCATTTGCCGACGCCTACCCCAAGGGGCGGGTCATGTTTTTCACCAACCTGATCAAAATCTTCGGCTGTTCGTTAATGTTCTTCAATGTTCATCCGTTGATCGCTTATGGCGTGGTGGGCTTCGGCGCTGCCGCCTACTCCCCGGCCAAATACGGCATCCTGACCGAGTTGCTGCCGCCCGAGAAGCTCGTTGCGGCAAACGGATGGATCGAAGGATTGACCGTGTCGTCGATCATCTTCGGCACCGCGCTTGGCGGACAATTGGTGGGGCCGCAGATGACCGAGATGCTGGCGCGGTTCCATGTGCCGTTGCTAGGCAGCGGCAGCAACCTGACCAGCGACATGGCGCTGGTGGTCATCGTTGGCACCTATGTCATCGCCGCAATTATCAATCTTTACATTCCAGACACAGGTGTCGCGTACCAGAAACAGCAGCACACGCCACTCAAGCTGGTGACGGATTTCGCCAATTGCTGTGCCGTGCTGTGGAAAGACAAGCTGGGCCAGATTTCACTCGCGGTCACGACACTGTTTTGGGGTGCCGGTGCAACCTTGCAATTCATCGTCCTTGAATGGGGCGAAAAGTCGTTGCACATGCCATTCAATCAGGTCGTCATATTGCAAGTCGTCGTCGTGATCGGCGCAGTATTGGGTTCGCTCGCGGCAGCGATATTCGTTCCGCTCAAACGCACGCTCACGCTCATGCCGGTGGGCATTGCCATGGGCGTGGTTGTCATGTCCATGACCATGGTGCATTCGGTCGCTGTCGCCTTTCCGCTATTGATTGCCATCGGCGCGCTGTCCGGCTATTTCGTGGTGCCGATGAATGCTTTGCTACAGCATCGTGGCTATGTGTTGATGAGCGCGGGCCATTCGATTGCCGTACAGAATTTCAATGAAAACATGTCGATCCTGACCATGCTTGGGCTCTATGCCGTGATGGTGATGTTGAAGCTGGAAGTCAATACGGTAATCATCATCTTTGGTTTGTTTGTCGTTAGCTCATTGCTGATGGTCATGCGCTGGCACGCGGCAAATCAAAAGAAATTCGACAGTGTTGCCCTGATCGGCGAGCATCGCCACGCGGACCATTGAACACTTGCCGATTTCAGTCGGATCTGACGAACTGACCGGCACGACGCGTCCAATCGTCGGGCACAATAAAACCGCGTTCGATTTCTACCGCATATGCTCCGTCGCGCTCCATCAGTGCAATCATGACGGGCAGGCTGTCTTGGGCAAAGTGTTCTTGCAGGGAGTGTCCCAACTTCTCTCTATCAACGCATGCATCGAGAAGTTCGCGCGCCGGCGCCAGCCAATGCAGGCGCGGCAGGATGAGAAATGAATCATGTTCGATCTCATCCAGTTCCGCGAGAGGTCGCCAAAAACCCTTGCAGTGATCGGCTGACAAACCGGGAATCGGAGATCTGTCTTGGTCTTGCACACAATAGAACAGCCATCCCTTGATCAAGGCTTGCGCGGCAATGACAGGTTGCGGCAACAAGGCCTGCGCCGCCGGATGCTGAGACAGGGCGAGTTGACGCTCGAATATTTTGCGCATCTTTGCGCCGAGAGTATCGGCCAGGTTAGGTCCGACCAGCGTTTCAAAGCGGGCTGCGGCATCGCCTTGTTCAAGAAGATAATATTTGGTGGCAAACTCCCAGTGCACCAGCCCGGGTGCACCGTCGCTTTGGCGATCATGATCCCATAACAGGAAATCGAATTCGCCCAGGGTTTCATTCTTGCCGGCACGCACCTGCAATCCGTGTGCATGCAATATTCCCAGGTGGTGCAGGAAAAATGCCAGCAACAATTCCGAATAGCGGCCGAGTCGATTAAATGCGTGCTTCGCA
Organism: Burkholderiaceae bacterium; assembly: GCA_036561005.1. Classification (GTDB taxonomy): domain Bacteria; phylum Pseudomonadota; class Gammaproteobacteria; order Burkholderiales; family Burkholderiaceae_D; genus PKWO01. Next base: position 49,304 of record DATBQE010000229.1, read on the forward strand.
ATCAGTTCATGTAACGCTGAAGGGTCACGGTCAAGCTGTTGCAGCCAATGATCAACAGCCGGCCCGAGGTAGGGAGTGAGGCTTGCAATGCGGCCTTGCCAAGGGGGCGCGGTAGAATCGAGAAGATCGGGCGAATCGAGCAACCATGCCATGTCGCGAACATGCCGGTCGAGCAGATGGCCGCGCCTGGCATGAAAGCCACGCTGAAAAGGCATTGCTTCAGGCACCGCATGCACCTCGCCGTACTTAGGCACGGGCGTAAGTCTGCTGTGCCAGGCACAAGTCGGCCCAGGCCTTGCGCTTGTCGGCTGGGCTGCGCAGCAGGTAGGCCGGGTGGTAGGTTACGACCAGTGGACGGTCTGCATAGCGGTGCAGCTTGCCGCGCAAGGCGGAAACCGCCGTGGCGGGATCCAGCTGCAACAAAGACAGTGCCGCCGTCTTGCCGAGCGCCACAATCACAGTGGGTTGGATCAACTCGATTTGACGCAGCAGATACGGCATGCAGGCCGCGCTCTCCTCAGCCGTCGGCGGGCGGTCCTTGCCGCCGGCATCGGTGGGGCGGCATTTAACGATATTGGCAATGTAGGCATTGTCGCCGCGCCGCAGTCCGAGCGCCTGCAGCATGTTGTCGAGCAATTTGCCGGCCGGGCCGACAAATGGTTCGCCGCGCGCATCTTCATTGCGCCCGGGCCCTTCACCGATGAACAGCCATTTGGCTTTTTCGTCGCCGACACCGAACACGGTGTTATTGCGTCCATGGCACAGACCGCATTTTACGCAAGCCGCGACTTCCGCTTTCAGTTCGGACCAATTCATTGCAGCGACAGTTCGACCGCTGCCCTCATCCTGCCCGCGCGCCAACGGTTCTTGCGGCAAGGCTTGCGGGCGCTGGGCCAGTGGCGCCAAGGCATCATCGGCAACGACTGGCGGGCGATATTCATCCGTTTGCGGGTCGTGCAGCTCCCGAGTTTCCCGCAGCTCCCAGCTCGTTCCAATACCCATCTCGCCCAGGAAGACCCGCTGCCTGTTACTCAAATAGCTCATAGCATCAATCTCATGACGATGGCGTCCTCGCGCTTGCCCTGTGCGGCCGGATAATATGCGCGGCGCACACCGATTCCGGCGAAACCATAGCGTTCGTAGACTTCTACAGCGCGACCATTGGAAGGACGCACTTCGAGCAGGATCGATTGCATGCCCTTCTCCCGCGCAAGTTTGGAGGCGAGGTCCAGCAACAAACGACCGACACCGCTACCGTGCAAATCCCGTCGCACGGCAATATTGAGCAGATGCGCCTCATCCACCGAGATCATCAGCAAGAGGTAACCGGCCAGAGCGCCGGCGGGATCGCGCACGGTCCAGATTTCGTAATCGCTGGACAGCGAATCGAGAAAATTGCCATGCGTCCAGGGATGGGGATAGACATCGTTTTCGATGGCCATCACCTCGACAAGGTCGTCGAACTGCATGCGCTTGAGGGCAAACGGCAATGCCGGGTCGCGCTCCAGGAAGCTGCCGGGCATCGCACTCATACCGCAGCCTCCGCCTTTTCAGCGCGCTCGATGGTGGTCAGCGCGACCTTGTTGCGCAGGTAGAGGGGCTGCGCATCGCGCGCAGCAATTGTCCGACCTGCCGCCAGCGCGGCAAGTGCAAGCTGCGCAACCTCCCGTGCATGCGGCACGACGTTTATCAGGCCGCGTTCTGCAAAATCGCGCCCCGCAAATGCTGAGGCATAGGCTGCCAGACCGTTGCCGCAGGCGACGACCTGGCCGACCGGTTCAATCGCCTCGGCCTTGGTCAGGCTTGGCCCGCTGACAACATGCCAGGCGCCATCATAGCGATATTGGCTCCAGTACACCTCGCCCATGCGCGCGTCGAGCACGCTTAATACATTTGTGGCACCGCATTCAGCCCGGCAAGCCTCGGCCATGGCTTCCAGCGTGACGACCGGTATAACCGGCACGTCCGCACCGAAAGCCAAGCCCTGCACGATGCCACATGCCGTGCGCACGCCGGTGAAGGAACCAGGCCCGCTGCCGAAGGCGATGGCGTCGCACTGACGCACAGTGATTCCGGCCGCGGCGAGCAGCTCCTGCACCAGCGGGAGAATCGTTTGCGAGTGCGTTTGGACACCGAGAGACTCGCGCCAGATCAGTTCCTGACCGCGCACGAGGGCAGCCGACGCCAGTTCGGCGGAAGTTTCAATGGCGAGAATGATGGACATGGCGCTATTTTAACCGCTTCCGTAATGGGGGAATGTCGCGTTCGAGCCGGTTCACGGCAGATTTTTAGCGCCACGCGGTAAAATAAGACATGAACTTCCTTACTCTGGACAAAAGCAACTGCGCCAACGTTGCACGATGGCTGACCGATGGCAAGTGGGTAACAGCCTGCCTGTGTGCCGCATGGTGCGACACCTGCACCTCATATCGCGCCAAATTTGCCGAACTGGCAAGCATGCATCCTGAGCAATGTTTCGTCTGGATCGACATCGAAGACCAGGCCGACCTTGTGGGCGATCTCGATATCGATAACTTTCCTACCCTGTTGATCCAACGTTTGGATGTGGTCAGTTTCTTTGGCACCGCCCTGCCCGACCTGAATCTGGCCGACCGCCTGTTGCGCGCGCAACTGGACAAGAGCCAGCTAGAGCTTGATCGGGAGGCGGCAAGCAGTGAAGAGCGCAGGAATTGGCAGAAAGTTTGCAACTTGCTGCCAAGACTCACAGCCTAAGAACGTCACTTTTCACGCAAGTTTCAGAGGCAGACTGCGCAAGCGTTTGCCGGTCAGAATAAAGACTGCATTCGCCACGGCTGGTGCAATCGGCGGCGTGGCCGGTTCACCCATGCCTTCAGGCGGCTCTGCACTCTTGATCACAATGGTTTCGATTTGCGGCGATTGCATCATGCGTATCACCGGATAGGTATCGAAATTCTGTTGTTCAATTTGGCCGTCCTTGATGGTGGCCTCACCAAACAGCGCCGCGCTCAAGCCGAAATTGATTGCCGACTCGACCTGCTGCGCAATGATGTTCGGGTTGACGGCAATACCGCAATCGACGGCGCAGGTCACTTTGTGCACCTTGATCTCATTGTTTTCGACCGACACTTCGGCTACCTGGGCCACGATCGTGCCGAACGAGCGATGCAGGGCGACGCCGAGGGCGTGACCAAGTTCAGGCTTGCCCGCCTTTTCCACGGCGGCATCGAGAACGGCGAGAAACCGCGGTTGGCGCGTCAACAGGCTGCGCCGAAACGCCACCGGGTCCTGTTTTGCAGCATGCGCCAGCTCATCGATGAAACTTTCCTTGAAAAAGGCATTGTGCGAGTGGCCTACCGATCGCCAGTATCCGAGCGGCACCGGCGTCGGCACAATCACGTGCGCGATATGCTGGTTGGGAAATTCGTAGGACATATCAAACTCGCCCTCGGCCGTAGTCTTGTCCGGGCCGCTGCCAGGTATGCCGAAGGTGCGTGTGAGCACCTGGTGCGTGATGGATCCGCTTGCCGACTTGTTGTCGTAACTGAGCACCTTGCCTTGCCCGTCCATGGTTGCGGTGAATCGCGCCAGGGCCGCCGGACGATACATGTCGTGGGTCATGTCTTCTTCGCGCGTCCACAACACCTGCACGGGCACCCCACCGGCCTGTCTGGCGATGGCAACGGCCTGCTTTACCATGTCGACTTCGAGACGCCGTCCGAACCCGCCACCGATGTATGTCATATGCAGTTCAACGTTTTCCGCCTTGACACCCGCCACCTTGGCGGCCTCGCCCACCGCGACGCTGGGCACCTGCGTCGACAGCCACAGTGTGACCTTGCCATCCTTGACCTGCGCCGTGCAATTGATCGGTTCCATCGTCGCGTGCGCCAGGAACGGCGCTTGATACTCCGCCTTCAGCGTGGTGGCGGCACCGGCGCCCAGGCTCATGTCGCCGGTCTTGTAGTAGGTGAAGCCACCTTCGTTATCGATTTTCGCCGCCAGTTCTTTGAACACATCGGCGGACGACAATGTGGCGTTCGGGCCGGCATTCCAGGTGATCGGCAGGGCCGCAACAGCCTGCTTGGCCTGCCAGAACGTTTTAGCCAGCACGGCGATGCCGGCCACACCCCCGGCGGGTGAAAAATCGACCACGCTGATCACGCCAGGCATGCCGAGCACAGCGGTGGCATCGAATTTCTGCACCGAGCCGCCTATGGTCGGCGACATTCTGACAGCGGCATAGACCATGCCCGGCGGACGCGCATCGATGCCGAATCCCGCCGTACCATTGACCTTGGCAGCGGAATCACGGCGTGGCTGCGGCGTACCGATCAAGGTGAATTTCTGTGGGTCCTTGAGACGGATTTTTCCCGGTTTGCTGTGTGCCGCATCGGCCATCAACTCGGCATAAGTGGCGCGCTTGCCGCTTGAATGGGAAACAGCGCCATCGGCAGTTTGGCAACTGTCAGGATCGACCGACCAGCGCGCAGCTGCGGCGGCAACCAGCATTGCGCGCGCCGACGCCCCGGCCTCGCGCATCGGACCCCAGGCGTCCTTGACGCTCGAAGAACCGCCGGTCACGACCAATCCCAATTCGCGCGCAGTCTTTGCCGTGAGCCATTGCGCGGTGCGCTTGACGGCGCCCGTATCGTCCGGATGAAACGGCAAGCCGTCGGCCAGCATTGACACATTGCCAAAAATCTTGTCCATCGGCGCCTGCACGATTTTGACTGACGCAAGCGGGACGTCCAGCTCTTCGGCGACGAGCATCGGCAATGCCGTATGCACGCCCTGCCCCATTTCGGCACGCGGCATGGCGACGATCACGGTGCCGTCCGCGGCAATCTTGATCCAGCCATTGAGGGCAATTTCACCGGCATCGGTCGGCAAAGGGTTGCTGCTATTGATGCGCTGACGCGGTGGCATCACGCCCCAGCCGACCACCAACGCACCGGCGACACCCAAACCGCCAAGAATGAAGCGCCGACGTGATTTCTTCTTAGGTTCAGTAGCCAAAGTCATGTCTCCGAGTGTCCAATATAATTGTTTTGCGGCATGCTACACCGCCCCGCGGGAAGCCCACCGGCCGCCCTGAGTTGAATAATGGCGAGTATTGCACGACTTGTAGGATTGTGTGAGTGCCGATGCAATAACGTGGGGGTATTCGCAACACAATGAAATGAATCGTGGCGATGGCGTGTCAAGTACCGGCGGCGGGGTCTTGGTAGGCAAGCATCTTCCAGGTGACACCTAGCTGAACGTCGGTCTTGAGCGTCGCCAACCGGCGTGAGAGGAACGCCAGCTCGCGGTCGCGCCGCAAACGCTCACCCATCGGGTCCATCAGGATACCGGCGCCGGCCAATACTCCTTCAAGGCTGCCATAGGAACGCAACAGTCGCGCGGCAGTCTTGATGCCGATTTTTTCGACCCCGGGAATGCCGTCGGTAGCGTCACCCATCAAGGCAATCAGGTCGATCAACTGCTGCGGCGCAACGCCAAATTTCTTTTCTACCCAGGCTGCGTCATGCCACTCGCCCTTGAAATGGTCCCAAACCAATGCGCCATCGGCGATCAAGGCGTGCAAGTCTTTGTCGGTCGATACGACGATCGCATCGCCTCGTTGCTCACGCAGCCAGCGCATCACACAGGTTGCGATGGCGTCGTCGGCTTCGACCAAGGGTATCGATACCACAGGCGGCAGGCCCAGGTCGGCAAGCTCGCCATACAGACCGGGCAAGGCGTTCCGCAAAGGCTCGGGCATCGGTTCGCGATGTTCGCGATAGCGCGCATACAAATCGTGGCGCCATGTCCTGCCCCCGAAATCGAAGGCCGGCAGTACATGGGTTGGCTGGTGCAATTTCAATAACTTGCGAAACGACTGCAGACAAACGCGCATGGCAGCATCGGCCTTTTCCGCGCTATCCGGATCGGGATTGGCCTGGTAGACACGGCGAACCAGGTTCAAACCATCGATGGCAAGCAGTTTCGCCATGTATTTTTGGTCCGGAATTCAGTCAGTGTTGTCGGACGGACTTTTCGCAGCCAGCAGAGCCTGGATCTTCGGCTCCGGCTTCCAATAGTTCGGCCCCTTTTGCACCTTGCCGCGCTCGTCATAGATGGGATTGCCGTCTGCACCGAGTTTGGAAAAATTCGATTGCATGATAATGCCAAGTACTTCATCGAGCGGCAAACCGAATTTGCTCATTTCGGATGCACAGTACACCTGAATATCGCCAAGCAAATCAGCCAGCATTGTCAAGGCTTCAAGGGAAGGTACGCCCTTTTCCAGCGCAAGGACAATGTCATCGACCTCATCGAGCTCTTCTGCCAGGATGCTTTTGAATGCCCGCAGGCGTTCCACCACCGGCACACCAACCTCAAGCGTAGGCTGATCGTTGACCGGCAAGCGATAAATTCCATTGAATTTCTTGATGTCTTCTGAAAATGTGCTCATGATGCGTTTGTGGCTCCTGATTTTAACGGCAACAGAGTAACACAGGCGATGCCCGTTTTAGACGTGACCGCCATCCCCTTGCCGTTATAGAATCGTTATGCCGGTTCGCATTGGTCCGGCCCAACCAGTATTTGAGAATCAACCCATGATCAAAACCTTCTTCCAGGCTTTCGTGCTACTGGTCCTGGTCACCGACCCGTTCGGCAACGTCCCGATCTTCGTCAGCGCGCTCACCAACGTCCCGCCCGCGCGCCGATGGCGTGTCGTGGTGCGCGAATGCGCGATTGCCTTTGCACTGCTGCTCCTGTTCATGTTCTTTGGAAAAAACTTCCTCGAGGCGCTGCAGTTGTCAGAAATTTCACTGCGTATCGGTGGTGGCGTGGTTCTATTCCTGATTGCCCTTCGCATGATATTCCCGCAGCCGGGCGGCATTATGGGCGACGTCGACAACGACAGCGAACCCTTCATCGTGCCTCTGGCGATTCCGGCACTCGCCGGCCCGTCGGCACTGGCAACCGTGCTTCTGTTCTCGTCCAATAATGTCGCCGACATGCTGTTGCACGTGTCTGCCCTGTCTGCCGTCGCAGTGGTATGGCTGGTGGTATTGCTCAGCGCCGAGCGCATGCAACGTGTGCTCGGCCATCGCGTGATGACGGCGTTCGAGCGGCTGATGGGTTTGATCCTCACCGCGATGTCCGTCGAGATGCTCTTGGCCGGGATACGCAGCTATCTGAAGACACTTTAGAATCTGAAAACGAATTCACATCCTGGCACCTTGAGAAATCGTATAGATATTTAGACAGTCCTCTTTCCTTTTCTGAAATTCAGCGCAATAATGAATTCAGATTGTTGCGATGCACCGTTTGATTGGCTCAGTGCCGGTAGCGAGTTTGCAGTCGGCGATTCATGCGGTACTAGCTTCATCTCCGGTTCTTTCATTTTCCATGATGGATTCACAAGGGGGAAGCACGATGGACTTTGCACACGAACAGCAATTCACCGTAAAAAAAGCTGGCGGAATCGGCATGGTGGTTTTGGCTCATGCGCTATTGGTTGGGGGATTGGTTTACGGCTTGCACACGACGTTCAAAACCACGGAAGTAGAACCTCCGGTGATTGTGCTACCGCCACTGCCCAAGGCGCAACCGACCGCCTCGCCTTTGCCAGAGGGACCGACGATCAAATCACCACCTGACACTATCACCCAACCCGTATTGCCACACATTGAAGTGGGTCCGCTGCCGCCAGTCTCCAATCCTGTTGACGGCCCGGCTCCAGGTCCGGCTGGCCCTCAAGGCGGCCCAACGATAGTCGATGGAGGCGGCAACGGCTTAGTCCCTCCGCATGCCCTACCCAGCTCACCGGCAAGAGTTGACTTTGACAGTTGCAAACCGGCCTATCCGAGAAGTTCAGTGCTCAATGAAGAAGAAGGAGTCGTGCGTCTGCGCATGGAAATCGGAGCCGACGGTCACCTGGTTTCATCTGCTATCGTGAAATCAAGCGGGCACTCTGCACTCGACAATGCCGCACTCAATGGCCTCGGTAAGTGTGCCTTCCAGGCGGCAGTCAAAGACGGCACGCCGGTTCGCTCAACGTTCGTCACAGACTATGTCTGGTCACTCGAACGTTAATATCTGCAACAATTATTGAACAACACAAATCCCTCGTTCCGAGGGATTTGTTTTTTGGAGCGCATGCCCAGGCAATGCGCAGCGGCAATTATTTGCGCTCTCGCAGCCGCTGAGCGCCTGTGACTCGGTATCCCACGGCAAGTTCCCCAAGTAGCAGATATCGCATTTTCCCGCGCGATTCCCGGAACTATGGCGAATAAACCAACTCCCACTATCACGAAGCGCCGATAAGCCGCACCGGATTGCATGCAGTTGCGTCCATGACATTTTCATTCATTGGTCGCAATGCAGTGGATGCGGAACGGTTCATCAATTCCATCTTTCATCGCGCGACATTTGTCGTGTCCGGATTTGCCGTGGTAAGACTTTCGCCCACGATAAGTCGGAAATGAAATGACATTGAATAGGAGGGACGACCATGAACTTCGCAGACAACCAGGGATTTAACGTCAAGAAAGCAGGTGGTCTAGGCATTACAGTCGTGATGCATGTACTTATTGCATGCGCCGTGATCTATGGCTTGCGTACAACCTTGATTACCAAGGAAGTACCGCAAGAAATCGAGGTGACGCTTCCAACCATCGCGCCGCCGGTCGTTGACCCAACGCCACCACCGCCCAAGCCGCAACAGAAAACAGTCACGACGGAAGAGCCACCGCCGGTAAAGACCGAAGAGGCTGCGCCGCTTCCCGCGCCGCCAGACCCTGCCCCGGCACCGCAAGTCGATAACAATGCGCCAAGCGCGCCAAACGGCACAACAGACAGCAGCAACACAACTGCCGCGCCCGGCGTGACAAGCCCTGCATTTGCCGACCTGAACAGTTGCAAACCAACCTATCCGCACGCCGCCTTGATGGCTGACCAGACCGGTACGGTCCGCGTCAAGTTCATCATCGGCACCGATGGCAATCTGGTGTCTGCTGCGGTCTTGAAGTCCAGTGGACACCAGTTATTGGACAAGGCGGCCATCGACGGTTTGAGCAAGTGTAAGTTCAAGGCTGCCATGCAGGACGGCAATCCTGTCCAATCGTGGTTTGTCAGCGATTACGTTTGGTCGCTCAATGATTAAGGCTCAACTAAGCTGAAACCACGGCTGCAATTTACAACACTTCGACTCGATCGCGCCCGCCCTCTTTGGCTGCATACAGGGCGCGATCGGCGCGTAACAGCATGTCGCCGAAGTCCTCATTGGCAATATGTTTTGTAACGCCGAACGATGCAGTGACTTTCAAGCCGTTGGGCCAATCATGCCTGGATAATGCGGTTCGCAGTTTTTCCGCCAGGCGTCGTCCCTGGTCGTCGCGCGTATCCTCGCACAGGATCAGAAACTCTTCCCCGCCCCAGCGGACAAATCGATCGTTCGAACGGATTTCATGCTGCACCAATTGCGCGAACTTGCGCAACACATCATCGCCGACGGCATGGCCATGTTCGTCGTTGATGCTCTTGAAATGATCAAGGTCGGCAAACAATACGGCGACCGGCGGGTCGTCGGGAATTCTGCCGCGCCACTGGGTCATGAGAAATTCGCGTAAACCTTCCCGGTTTAGCGCTCCAGTGAGAGGGTCTGTCCTTGCCTGGCCGGCCAGTTCCCTGGTCTCCAGCTTGAGCGCTGCATTGATCGATTGCAAATGCACTTCACGTTCACGGCTTGCCAGGTAACCGGTTCGAAAATATTGCAGGGATACGGCAAGCCAGACGAAGCCGAACATGAACCAAGCCCCTCCCAGAGCCATCACCAGCTGCATCTGACTCATCCATTTACCGAGGAATTGAATGGACCTTATTTCAATTTCGTGATGCCCCGCCTGAACGAAAGAGCCGGTAGATATCTCGACAGTGGACACGTTGTCGATGCGCATGTCGGTATGCATCAACGGCGTCTTGCGCTCTGACGCCCACCACGAGGCCACCCGAAACAACGTCGTCGGAATCGTCATCTTGCCGCTCTCGGGCACATCGAATTCGAGCTCATTGACCTTGAGCGATGCAGTTTCCTTGAGGTTTGATATCTCCGGCTCAAAGTTACGCAGATAGAGCCTGATGGTGTGCGGACCGGGCCCAGAATATGAAAGGTCAAAGAAGACCGAGTCATAGCCGGTCAGATCGACTCCCTTGGGCGGTTCGGCCAACGCGACGGCCGCTTGGCAAAATGGCCATTGATATTTGCTTGCGATTTCACAGCTCAAGAGCATGCCATTTTTTTCTTGCTCGATTTTGGCGGTGCTCGTCCCTCCCGCCTCGTTGTCGGCCTGCGCGGAGTATTGAAAACCATTCCTCGGATCGAGAGAAAAGGTTTTATTCATGCCATAGCGGTGCCAGCTCAGCAGACCGATGGTGAGCGCGATCATCAGCAGCGAGGCGTACCTGAGTAGCGAAAAAGCGCTGGCTGAAGTGAACATGGTGTCAGTGATTCTGAAGTCGCAGGCGTGGCAAATTTTGGTCTATTGTATCTGCATGCAGCCGGACAAAGTGTTGCGCGGCAGCAAAAATCCCGCGTGGCCGTCATGGCCACACGGGACTTGTTGATGAGTATTTATCTACGCCAGAATGAAGCCATGCCGACGTCGGTTGTTCAAATCGTCAAGAAATCCCCCAAAGTGCTGGACTACCTGACGATATTACGCCGAAATTGGCCAAGTACACGATCCCACAAAGAGCTTGTGGAGAGCTTGGTCAGATTTCCTCGTACAGCGGAAGAGTCAGGAATTCTGCAAAACTTTCCGAGGTCGACATCTCCTCAAAAATCTGGGCGGCCCGATCATAAGTCTGCCCCTGCCCCACGGTTTCCTTGACCTTGGCCAGCTCTTCCGGGATCATCGCACGCACCATATCGGCCGTGACCTTGCGGCCATCTTCCAGCACACCCTTGCTGCTACGTATCCATTGCCATACCTGACTGCGGCTGATCTCTGCCGTCGCAGCGTCTTCCATCAGGTTATGGATCGGTACGCAGCCGTTTCCTGCCAGCCACGCGCCCAGGTAATGAATGCCCACGTTGATGTTATAGCGCAGGCCGGCTTCGGTAATCGGCGTCTCCGGTTTGAAGTCGAGCAAATCAGATGCTTTGACGTCGACGTCGGGACGCTGTTTCTCGATCTGGTTGAGCTTGTCACCCAATACCTTGGTGAACTCGGTCATGGCCAGTTCAACGAGGCCAGGATGCGCGACCCAGCCACCGTCGTAGCCGTCGGTCGCATCGCGCGCCTTGTCGGTGCGCACACCGCCCATTGCGATGTCATTTTTCGCCGGGTCATTCTTGATCGGGATCAGCGCGGCCATGCCGCCGATCGCCGGCGCATTGCGCTTGTGGCAAGTCTTAAGCAACAGCAATGCATACGAGCGCATGAACGGCGCCGTCATGGTGACTTTAGCGCGATCTGCCAGACAGAATTCCTTGTCGAGCTTGAATTTCTTGATGCAGGAGAAGATGTAATCCCAGCGCCCGGCGTTCAAGCCGGAGCTGTGTTCGCGCAATTCATAGAGAATTTCATCCATCTCAAACGCGGCAAGGATCGTTTCGATCAGCACGGTCGCCTTGATGGTCCCCTGCGGCAGGCCAAGCTCGTTTTGCGTCATGACGAAGATGTCGTTCCACAAGCGCGCTTCCAGGTGCGATTCCATTTTCGGCAGGTAAAAATACGGGCCGGCACCACGCGCCAATTGTTCCTTGGCATTGTGGAACATAAACAGGGCAAAATCGAATATGCCGCCGGAAATGCGCTTGCCGTCGACCAGCACGTGCTTCTCGTCCAGATGCCAGCCGCGCGGGCGTACGACCAGGGTGGCGATCTTGTCATTGAGCTTGTAGGTCTTGCCGTTTTGTTCAAGCGATATCGTGCGGCGCACGGCGTCCATCATATTGATCTGGCCGGTGATCTGGTTATCCCAATTCGGTGTGTTCGAATCTTCGAAGTCGGTCATGTAGGAGTCTGCACCGGAGTTGAAGGCGTTGATGACCATTTTTCGCTCGACCGGGCCGGTGATTTCCACACGGCGGCATTCCAGTGCCTTGGGAATCGGGGCAATTTTCCAATCGCCATTGCGGATATGCGCAGTCTCGGCCAGGAAATCAGGGCGCTCGCCTGCATCGAGCCGCTTTGCACGCTCCACGCGCACTGCGAGTAACTCCTGGCGACGTGCCTCGAATGCGCGCGACAACTTGGCAACCAGCGCTAGTGCGTCTGCAGTCAATACACGTTCAAATCCGGGCCTGATCTCGCCGGTGATTTCCATGCCGGCAGGTAAAGTAAGCTGAGTCATGCAATGCTCCTGTGAAAAAAATAAGTGAAATTGGGTGTCAGGCGTTGCGTTCGACGTATTGCAGCAAGTCTTGCAGATTGCGGCCTTCCGCGTGCGGCGCCACGCCCAGTTCTTCGAGCGGCGCTGCTGCGCGATTGACCCAGAATGTCGTATAGCCAAACCAGGTCGCACCGCAAGCGTCCCAGCAATTGCTCGACACAAACAACATGTTTCTTGCCGACAGGCCGAACACGTCCGGCGCCAATTGGTAGGCTTCTGGTGCAGTTTTGAATTTCTTCACGCTGTCGACCGACAGGACGTGATTGAACAAATCCTGCATGCCGGCTGCCTTGACTACGGCGTCGAGCATCTGCGGATTGCCGTTCGACAGGATTGCGGTCTTCATGCCCATATCCTTGAGCCGTTTGAGCACGGCAAGGTTCTCGGGAAAGGCCTGCAATTTGGCGTATTGCCCCATCAAGGCATTTTGCGCTTCGAAACTCAAGGTCAGTCGCAATTTCTTGCAGACAAAGACCAATGCATCCTGCGTCACTTCCCAGAACGGCTTGTAGGTCGAACACAGCGTGCGCAGCTGCGAGTATTCGATTTGCTTCGCGCGCCACAACTCGGCCATTGCCGCCCCGTTGCCGGGAAAATGCTTCTCCGCGAGCGCGCTGATCGAATACACGTCGAACAACGTGCCGTAGGCATCGAATACAACTGCTTGGATTGTCATGATGGCTGCGCTATTAAGAAAATACCGTTTATATAATACTCAGTATATTGACTATTTAGCTCACTAAACATCACGTTTTATCACTTGATTCTTGCGTTTTAGTCACAAGTGAAACAAAAAATGCGTAAAATGGGTGCCAAATGGACCAATTCAAGCAAATTTCTACCTTCGTGGACGTCGCGGCGAAGGGCAGCCTTTCCGCCGCTGCACGTGCCGAAGGCATTGCCCCTGCCATGATTGGGCGTCGCTTGGACGCGCTCGAAGAGCGTTTAGGCGTGAAGCTGTTGCAGCGGACCACGCGCAAGATCGCCCTCACCCACGAGGGAACCGCCTTCCTGGAAGACTGCCAGCGCATTCTGACAGAAATGGCAGAAGCGGAGGCGGCCGTCTCGGAACGCTCGGCACATGCCAGCGGCCATCTGCTGATTTCAGCCCCCGCCGGATTCGGCCGCCAGCATGTCGCGCCGCTGATGCCGTCATTCCTCGCCGAACACCGCGACCTGACGTTGACCTTGAGCCTCAATGACCGTGTGGTTGATCTGATAGGCGAAGGGATCGATGTCGCAATCCGTATCGCCTCGCTGTCCGACTCCAACCTGATTGGCGTCAAGCTGGCCGACAACAAGCGCGTGGTGGTGGCCTCACCGGCCTACCTGAAGCGCCACGGCACACCGCGCGCCCTGGATGAATTGGCAAAACACAATTGCCTGGCAATCAGCAGCGACGGCAGCCAGCGCGGCTGGACTTTCCGCCAGAACGGCAAGAACGTCACAATCAAGGTTGCCGGCAATATGGTGTGCAATGATGGCGAGGTATTGCACGACTGGGCCGTAGCGGGCAAGGGCTTGGCATGGCGCTCGATGTGGGAAGTCGGAAGCGAAATCGAATCGGGCAAACTGCAAACCGTGCTCGATGATTTCGCGGCGCCCGGCAATGACATCTATGCAGTCTTTGCGCAACGCCGCCATCTTCCGCTGCGCATACGGGCATTGGTGGAATTCCTGCGGCACGCCTATTCGGAACCTGAATATTGGGGCAAGCGGCAAATCTAACGCGTTCGCTGGTGTGAACTGTCAGGAAGCCTTGTTGATGCACCAGATCAACACGCTCTCGTTCAACTTCAGCGCAGAAGAAATTTCTCGCGTGATACGCCAGGATGTGCCGGATAGGCCATTGAAGGCCACGACAGCAGGTGGAAAACCCGTCTTGCTAGAAGACCTGGCGGCTGACGTGACTGCAGATTATCGCTGGCTACGTGAGGCCCAAGCCAAGCGTGTTTGCCGGCCACCCCAATTATGGCTACGGTGTCGCACCGGAAAACGTGATCGGACTGAAGCTGGAAATGAAGGATGGCAAATATCTGGCCCGGTACCGTCAAGACTGGCATTTCAACTGGGGGCCGGGAAAATCAATTGGCATACAACGCGAACTGGCAGTTAAAAAGGGATACCGTTCATTGATGGTATTCGGCGATGGCGATGGCGACGCCTGGATGCTGTGCGATTTCGCCGATACGCGCTTGGGCGTTATCGTCAATCGCCTCAAAACAGGGGAAATCGGCGCCGACAGTCAATGTGCCGCGGATGGCCAGCATGAAAGAAACTGCTAGCCTGATTTTCCCTCATTTGATCCCTCGCTACTTCTCCGGATATTGCACAGCCTGAACGTAGTTGGCAGTGTTGATATACCGCCTGGCCGCTTCCTTGATATCGTCGGTCGTCACTTCGTTGATACGCTTTTCATAGGTAAGAATGTTGGCCGGATCGGTGCCGTACAGCGTGGCGTCCTGCAAATAGCTGAGCCAATGGCTGTTGGTGCGCATATCGATCTTGTGCTGCTCAAGCAAGGCACGCTTCACCTTTTCCAAATCGGCCGCTTGCGGCCCCTCCTGTTTGATCTTGTCCACCTCGGCAAATAGCGCAGCGACGACCTTGTCCACGTTCTCGGGACCGCAGGGAAGGTTCACGCCGATGCGATAGTTTTCGTAGGGAATACGGTCGAACGCCCCGCTCATGCCGCCGCCGTAGATGAGCGACATCTTTTCGCGCAAATCGTCAATGATCTTGATGTTCATCACTTCGAGCATCATATGGAAACGCGTGTTCTCCGCGAGGGAATATTTCGCCGGCCCTGTAAAGGTCAGCGTCACGTCGCTTTTGGGCTCACTGCCGACCCGCACTTCCTTCTTGACCACGCCGTCAACGGGGCGTATTCCCAAATCGCGGTATTTGGTCTCCACCGGGCCGACCGGGAGCGCCGCGATATAGGTGGCGATGAGCGGCTTGATGTTCTTGACCGAAAAGCTGCCGACGATAATGAAGGTCAAGTCTTTCGCACTGGAAAACCGCTCGTTGAAGATGGTCTGTGCGCGGTCGAGATCGATCTGGGCGAAGTCCTCGGGGCGGGGGACATGGTTGACCCGCGGATTGACGCCGTAGAGCGCGGTTTGTACACTATCCTGAAAGATTGTCTCGGGCCGCGATAACGCATTCTTGGCGGCATCCTGACGCCCGGCGACATAGGCGGAATAGAGCGCGACATCCTTGCGCGGGCTCGTCAATCTCAAGTACATGGCCTGGAACAGCGATTCGATATCGTCACTGCCGGAGGCACCGCTCAGTTGCTCGGAATAGCCCGACAGGCTGGCGCTGAAGCGCACCGATTTCCCAGCAAGGACTTTGCCGATATCGGTTGGCGAAAAACGATCGACGCCCATTGCACCCGCTATCGATCCTGCATACTGTGCATTGAACTTGTCCTTGTCTTCATAAAGAGACTGTCCGCCGAATCGCGCTGCACTGATCAGCACCTGATCATTCTGAAAATCGGTAGGCTTGAGGATGACCTTGACGCCATTCGACAGCGTCAGTTCATCGAACCCCAATTCCTTGTTGTGTTTCTCTGCCACGATACTGCCGCCCTTCGGCGGCACGGGCATCAATTCGGCACCCAGTTTTTTCTCTTCCTGCGCGACAACCGCCGTCTTTTCGGCTGCAGCAACCAAATCGAGCAACTGTGCATCGCCGGGGATGGTTTCGCCATCCTTGCTGGAACCCATATAGGCCACCAGAATCGGCGCATTGCTAGGCGTAACCTGCTTCGCGTAGGCATTGATTTCTTCCAGCGAAATCCCGGGAAGGAATTCCGCTACGTAGGCATATTCGCCGGTTATTCCAGGCACCGATTCACTGACCAGGAAATGTCGTATCAATTCGGCGGCGTGGCCGGCCGAATCGGATTTGTCCCGCTCCTTGTAGGCTTCCTCATAACTGCGCAGCAAATTCTTCTTGGTGCGTTCGAGTTCTTCCGCGCCGAAACCGAATTGGCGCACTCTTTCTGTTTCGGCGATTGCTGCCTTGATTGCCGGTTCAATGCCTGCACGGCCCAGAATGATGGTTGAAGAAAACGATTCGTAGCCGGGCGCTATCGAGCCGATTCCGCTATATGCGCCCAGGTAAGGCGCGTCGGCTTGTTGCGTCAACTCCTGGAGGTGCTGCCCCAGCATGGTGGTATAAATGTTTCGAATCAGACTGCGGCGGTAATCGCCGATGGTTGTGTCGGGGGGCACCTCATAGGTCGGATACCGGATCGCAATAGCGTTGGTGGTAGCTTCCTTGTCGGTCACAACCATACCCAGCGACTTGTCGCGCGTCGGCACCTTTGCATAAGCGCGCGGCCGTTCGTGGACTGGATTCTTCAAATGGGAAAAGTGCGCCCGAATCATTTTCTCGGCTTGCGCCGGCTCAATATCCCCCACGACAACCACAGCCTCAAGATCGGGGCGATACCAATCTTTGTAAAAGCGGCGTATGACGTCGTGCTTGAAAGTCTTCAGTATCTCTTCTTTCCCGATCGGCAAACGCTCGGCATAGAGCGAACCGTTGTAGACCTCGGGCAGGAGCTTGCGGCCCATCCGGTCATCCGCGCCCTTCCCCAGGCGCAGTTCTTCGAGCACCACCGGCCTTTCCAGGTCGATGGCGTCGTCTTTCATCGACACACCTTGCGCCCAATCTTCGAGAACGCGAAAACCGGTTTCGAGATTCTCTTTTTTCCCGGTTGGTATGGGCAGGATATAGACGGTCTCGTCGAAACTCGTATAGGCGTTGAGGTCGGCGCCAAATTTTACGCCTATCGATTGCAGATACGAAATCAGTTCATGCTTTTTGAAATGCTTCGATCCGTCGAATGCCATATGCTCGGTGAAGTGCGCCAGACCTTGCTGATCGTCATCCTCAAGAATGGAACCGGCTTTCACGACAAGACGCAACTCGACGCGATTGGCCGGCTTGCCGTTCTTCAAGATGTAGTAATGCAGGCCATTGGCCAGCGTTCCTTCATGAAGTTGCGGGTCAAGAGGAAGCGGATCGGACAAATTGGATGCGCCATGCGCACACCAGGAAGCGAGAATGAACAACGCGCCGAAGAAGGTTTTTTGCACTTGCGAAATCGTCATTACAATGCTCTGATATGGGTCGATTGGGCATCATACAACAATAATCTTGCACCAAGCGTCGCTTACATTTTGTTTCAGGTTTGCGGCAAACTTTCCCCATGATCGCCAAACGTCGGCCGCCAGGCGAAGCGCGTGCGTGGCCAGTAATAATTGATGAGCGGCACCAGCCAACTGCATGCGAATAGCGAAACGATCAAGCCCTGTGGCTTGAACAGGTAAAACTGCCAGATAAATGCACCGACCGCGACCAGGCAGACGTAACTGAGACGGGCAGCACGATGTTGCGGCGTCGTCATGGGATCGGAAATCATGAAGAATGCGAACAGCAGCGTTGCCCCATTGCTCATTTGCTGGAGCCACATGGCGGCTCCCGGGTTCCATGGGTATTCAAGCCAGATCAGGCGCGCGGCCAGGAGGCCGCCCCAGGCGAGAAGAAAACCCAGGCTGACATCCCAGCGGGCAATGCGCTGCGTCACCAATCCACCCAAAGCGATGAACCACAGCGCCGTCAGACTGTCGGCACCCCACTGCCCGGGACTGAGCCACGTGCCGCCCAACCAGGCCCAGGCGGCAAAGGCGGCAAAATTGGCCGGATTGACTATGTGGCTTTTGCAAGCCGTGGGGCCGGCGCGAAACAGGTATTTGCTGCTCATTGCGAGGCATGCCAGCAGCGGATGCGCCCAAAACGATTGCGAACGCACCAGGATGCAGATTCCGAAGCACGAGACTATGGCACTGAGGTAGCCGTTCCACGTGCGGCGGCTCGGCAACGACAATCCCCATTGCCAAAGGGCCTGGGTCGCCAACCCGCTGCAAAAGCATGCCAGTACCTGTGGCCAGCGCAACACAAAATCGCGTGCCAGGGCGCCCAACAACAGAAAACCGGCGAGAAACACAATTTGAAACCAGCGCGCATCGAGCACGGCAAGCATTCGCGCGGCCGCTTTCATGGAATCGTTCATTGTTCCTCCCGACGTTGCGTTCATTGAGCAAAAAATTTCTGCCACCAGCTCGGCTCGGCCGGCGCGGCGCCGTCAACCAAGCTACTGGAATTGGGATACGCAAGCGCGTAACGATCCGCACCAGGCATGGCGTCGATATCGTGCAGGGTCCAGCCAGTCAATTGCGCAAGGGTTTGCTTTTCATGGGCAATGCGCCGCGGTAGCTCATTGCGGTAGTAACGCACCGCCGCTTCCACACCTTGCGCCTTCGACGCCTTACATGCGGCCATGCACTCATCCCACAAGGCTGGCGGTTTCCTTGATTGATATGTCGGTGGCAGGGATTGCGGGTCGCCGTGATTGAGCCATTCGCGCACCTGCGAAATACGTGAGCCGCACATCGATTCGCAATTCATCTGCCCGACACGTGCCGTGCATTCCGATACCGAACCGCCATATGGGTTCTGGATCACATAGCGTGCCTGCCAGTTTTCACTATCGCGCGTCTGCGTGAACATCAGGTCTTCCGGGAAGGTGCGCGGTGTGTAGCGCACGTGCAGCCGCGTCAGCATGACAGGCTGCGCCTGACCGCCCACGACCCGGCTCATCGGTACAGGCGAGCCGGCCGAATTCTGCATCGCATTGAAATTCTGGCCGACGTCGCCATCGAGCCAGAACACCCCGGCCTTCATCAATTCTTCGCGCGACAGCGGTTGGGCGGCACATGGGTCGCACCAGCCCATGTTCCAGAAATATTCAGTGAACGCGACGCGATAATCCTCCGTCCTTGCCGCCTTGTCGAACATCGCCTTGTAAAAGTCCTGGAATTTCGGTTTGACGAAATCGGGCAGGTTGACATTGGCGGGCAGCTTGGCGGTGCGATAGTTGCTGCTCTCGACACGTCCATTGCGCGTCATCAGGTAAACGATAAGATCCTGCGCCTTGCCGGGTGGCGCGTTGAGCATGCCGAGCCGCATCGGCAACATGAATTTCTCGCTTTCGAAGGCAAACTGCAAGGGACGCAGCGTGCTGTAACCGGTCTTCATCTGCTCCTTGAGATTGACCTTGGCGACGAAGAATTTCATGCCTTGATTGATATACGGTTTAAGTGCTTCGCTCGCGCCTTTCGGGATCTTGTATCCGTTTTCGCGCAGCCAGGTTTCCAACCCGTCGGACTGCTTGGCGGAAAGGCTGACAATGTCGTATTCCTCAAGCGTGTACCGGGCCTCAACAGTGACACCAAGGGCACGATCACGGGTTTCCGAGCGCGCCTTCATCGCGACCATACCATCTGCGGAATAGGCCATTGGCGCTGCAGGGTAAATGTTCTGCCCCCAACTGAAGTCGACGCGACACGGATCATCGTCGTTATATTCGGCCAAACGGGGACTCGAATAAGCGTCGAGGTGCTCGAAGACCGCCTTGTCGGCGATGCGCACCTGCCCCTGTTTCAGCGGCACTGGGGTCGGCACGACCAGAACAAAATCGCTGAGCGGGCCATTGTAGTCATTCAACATCGACAGTACCGTGCGATTACCATCGCGCGCGACCACGACCTGACTAGCCTCATTGAACAGCGAGGCGTCCGCCTTGCCCGCGTAGAAGCCGCAAAAGGCGTGTGCCGGGCCAACAATCAGGCAGAAGCACAAAGCCGGGCCCCAATTTTTGATGTGCGAAAACCATTTCATATTGCCCCCATCGAAGAATTGAACATTCGAGGCATTAAACGTCGGCCGGCTTGTTTCGGGGTTAAATGGAATTTGCCCAGGTGAGCGGAATCGATGCAATTATTGTTTTAATTATTTTTTGACAACAAACTAAAGCAACCAGCCAGCCTGAAGCGGCAAAACTCTCGCCGGCGACACGAATTCAGAAGCTTTCAGAACAATTCAGCGCCCTTTCAGGACTTCGCGCCGCGTCACCCGGTAAAACATCTACCGCAGTCATGCAAGCCTGCCTCATCAAATCATTCAGGAGCCAATATGTCCTCGTATCGCAAAGCAGCCGTTTTCACCGTACTGGTCATCGCCAGCCGGTTTGTATTAGCCGCACCCGTCAACTACACGATCAGCAGCAAGCTGTCGCGCGTTACGTTCAGCATCGAGCACCAGGGCTTTATCGAGTCGTTCGGCACGCTCAAGATCAGTCCAGGCGCATTCGTTTTCGACAATGACGACTGGCCGAAATCATCCGTAGCGGTGAGCATGCCCACCAAGACGCTGGATATGGGAGACGGATTGTGGAATAAACAAATTCGAGGAGACCTGAATTGGAAGAACCTTTTCAATCATCCGAGCATTGCATTTCGCAGCACGCGGATTGAACAGATGGACGAAACGCATGGCACATTGCAAGGAGAACTGACCTTGGCCGGCATCACCAAGCCTGTGGCCTTGCAACTGCAGGTCAACAAGATCGGGGTCAACGCCGTTTCCGAAAGACCGGCCGTAGGATTTACCGCCACCGGTACGGTCAAACGCTCGCAATTCGGTCTGGATGCCTACGAAGACCTGGTCGGCGACGATCTCAAGATACAGGTTCAGCTTGAAGCCTGGGTCGGTCCCGACCCGGACGCCCACAAAAATTAATTGAGCGAAGTTGCCAAGGCCTTGGCAACTTCGCCCGCGATGTCGTCCTGGATCATAAGCTTGTCGCGCCACGAGCGGTCGTAAGATTCGGACCACACAACAAAGCCATCGCGCGCCCGAGTCAGGCGTGTGGAGACGCGCAACGTATCGCCCGATTTGCGGACACTGCCATCGAGCACATAGTCGGCATGCAGAGCCGCGGCAACTTCAGCGACCGATACCTGCTTGTCTTTGTAATAGAAAGATGATGTCGGCGGCGATACCGCCAGGCCTGGCACTTTGCTCAATTTGCCGATCAATTCCTCCGCCATTCCGTCGGCGAACGGTTCTTCGTTCATCTGGTCGGTGAGATCGAGAAACGGCATGACGGCAATGGAACGCACAGTGGGTGCCGGACCATGCTGTCCCGCTGTATTGCTCGCACTATTGGATTTAACTGTCGCGCTGGGAATTTGCGCATCGGACCGCGTTGCATGCACCCACACGACCAAGGTGATCGTCAGCAAAACCAGCACAGCGCCAACGGCGGCCGATAGAACAGGCGGCCTGCGTTTCGCCGGCGCCAAATCTGTGGGTCTTGCCGAGTCGGGAGGCAGATCACGTTGAGGAGAAGCCGCCTCAGAAATGCCGGCGGCTGTCGCACCTTCTTGCTCTTCCGCGAGGTAGACTTTGGCTATCAAACGATAACCGAATCGCGGCACGGTCGCTATGTAAGTCGGCTGTTTCGGATCGTCGCCAAGAGTCCGCCGTAACGTGGCAATTGCCTGGTACACCGAATCGGGCGTCACCATCACACCGGCCCAGGCATGGTCAAGCAATTCATCAATCGTGACAACTTCGCCCGCGCGCTCGGCGAGGTAGGCAAGCAGGCGCAGGGTCCGCGTTTCCAGCCTTGCGCTCTCGCCTTCGCGCGTGAGCTCGCCGGACGCCGGATCGACGCGCCATGGCCCGACATGGAATACCTTACTTGGCAAACTGCTCATACCGCTTGAACGAGATCTTTCCAGCTTCGTGCCGTCAGGACTTGCTCTGCGACTTCACTACCTGCAGCGCGCTGGCGATGAGCCCGCTGATGTCGGAAAGGTTGGCCGGCACGATAATGGAATTGTTGGTGCGCGCCAATTGGCCGAATGCCGCAACGTATTGCTCGGCAACTTTCAGGTTGACGGCGTCGGAACCGCCCGGCTCGCGAATGGCTGCCGCTGTCTTGCGAATGGCTTCGGCGCTGGCCTCGGCAATCGACAGGATTGCTGCAGCTTGGCCCTGGGCGCGGTTTATCGAAGCCTGCTTCTCCCCTTCGGATTTGGCAATCGACGCTTCGCGTTCACCGGTGGCGATATTGATCTGCTCCTGCTTGCGACCTTCCGATGCTGCAATCAAGGCGCGCTTTTCCCGTTCGGCGGTAATTTGCGCCTGCATGGCATGCAGGATTTCCTTGGGCGGCGTCAGGTCCTTGATTTCATAGCGCAGTACCTTCACGCCCCAGTTGGCCGCCGACTCATCGATGGCGCTGACGATGGTGGTGTTGATGTGATCGCGTTCTTCGAAGGTCTTGTCCAGTTCCATCTTGCCGATCACGGAGCGCAGCGTGGTCTGAGCCAACTGGGTAATGGCGGCGATATAGTTCGACGATCCGTAGGACGCGCGCATGGGATCGGTCACCTGGAAATATAGGATGCCGTCAACCTGCAACTGCGTATTGTCGCGTGTGATGCAAACCTGGGGCGGCACATCGAGCGGAATTTCCTTCAGCACGTGCTTGTAGGCGATGCGATCTATGAAGGGCAAGACGATGTTCAAGCCCGGCGGGAGCGTCGCATGGTACTTGCCGAGCCGCTCGACCACCCAGGCATGCTGCTGCGGCACCACGTTGATGGTCTTGAAGATAAAGACAATGGCAAACAAAAGCACGACGAACATGAAGCTGCCGATTCCGAATTCCATGGGATTTCCTTATTTGGTGTGAAGTGCGCTGTTGGCGACGATCAGCCGGCTGCCGCGAATTTCGCGTATGGTGAACAATCCGGCTTGCGGATCGGCATTTTCTTCCAGGTCCACATCCCACATCGCGCCGCGATACATCACGCGAGCGACATATTGCTGACCTTCGATATTCTTCCATTCATCGATGCGCAGGATCTGGCCGATATCGAGATTGACGTTGGGGTCGCGCGCGGCATTGGTTTTGTGCGGCTTGCCGTATTTGCTTTTGCGCAGGACAAAGGTGGCGACCAGGCCGACGACTGCAGCGACGATGACCTGGGTCAATTCGGCAAAGCCCACCCAGGCAGCCAGGCCACCGGCAGCAAAGCCGATCGCAACCATCAGCAGGTAGAAAGTCCCGCTGAATATTTCCATGATTACCAGCACACCGGCCGGTACCAGCCAGGTCATCCAATTTGCCATCGTTACACCCGATTTTGGAACACGGCTTAGTCTAAGCTTTTTTGTTCGTCTTGCGTAAAAGCAAACACAATTTTTCGTGCAAGCCCTTGCCATCTTGCAGGCAAAATAAAAACGCGGGCACTGGGCCCGCGTTCCTAATTACCGTGATCCAAACATTGCGCTAACTGCGCAATGCCGCCAGCTTCTGCCACGTGTCGATGACCGAGTCCGGGTTGAGCGAAATTGAGGCAATGCCTTCGTTCATCAGCCATTCGGCAAAATCCTCGTGGTCTGAAGGGCCCTGACCGCAAATGCCGATGTACTTGCCTTGCGCCAGGCAGGCAGCAATCGCGCGCGAGAGCAAGGCTTTCACCGCAGGGTCACGCTCATCGAAATCTGCTGCCAGCAACTCCATGCCGGAATCGCGATCAAGGCCCAGCGTCAACTGCGTCAAGTCGTTGGAACCGATCGAGAAGCCGTCGAAGAACGCCAGGAATTGCTCGGCCAGAATGGCGTTGGACGGCACTTCGCACATCATGATCAGGCGCAGTCCATTTTCCCCGCGCTTCAAGCCGTTCTTGGCCAATAGATTGACGACCTTTTCAGCCTGACCGAGGGTACGGACAAACGGCACCATAATTTCGACATTGGTCAGACCCATGTCGTTGCGCACGCGCTTCATGGCCAGGCATTCCATCTCGAACGATTCGGCAAAATCTGCCGCCAGGTAACGCGCAGCACCGCGGAAACCGAGCATCGGATTTTCTTCATCCGGCTCATAGCGAGAGCCGCCGATCAATTTCTTGTATTCGTTCGATTTGAAGTCGGACAGCCGCACGATCACCGGCTTGGGCCAGAATGCTGCGGCGATAGTGGCAATGCCTTCGGCCAGCTTGTCGACGTAAAACGCCTTGGGTGAAGCATGGCCACGCGCCACCGATTCGACGGCTTTTTTCAGATCCGCATCAATGTTCGGGTATTCCAGAATGGCCTTGGGATGCACGCCGATATTATTGTTGATGATGAATTCCAGCCGCGCCAGACCCACACCATCGTTCGGTATGCTCTGGAAGTCAAAGGCCAGTTGCGGATTGCCCACGTTCATCATGATCTTCAATGGCAATTTGGGCAAAACGCCGCGTGCCACTTCGGTGACTTCGGTTTCGAGCAGGCCATCGTAAATCTTGCCTTCATCGCCTTCGGCGCAGGACACGGTCACGAGTGTACCGTCCTTCAGGATTTCGGTCGCGTCGCCGCAGCCAACCACGGCCGGCACACCCAACTCACGCGCAATGATTGCGGCATGGCAGGTGCGACCGCCGCGATTGGTCACGATTGCCGAAGCCCGCTTCATGACCGGCTCCCAATTCGGGTCGGTCATGTCGGCCACCAGAACGTCACCGGGTTGCACGCGTTCCATTTCCGACGGGTCGTGAATGACACGCACCGGTCCGGCGCCGATCTTCTGGCCGATGGCGCGGCCGCTCACGAGCAAGGTACCGCTACTCTTGAGGGAATAGCGGTGCTGCGCGTCCGTTGCCTTTTGTTGCGACTTAACGGTCTCCGGCCGTGCCTGGAGGATATACAGCTTGCCGTCGCGTCCGTCCTTGCCCCATTCGATATCCATCGGGCGGCCATAATGGTTTTCGATGATGACGGCATATTTGGACAATTCCACGACTTCCTGGTCGTTCAGCGAATAGCGGTTGCGCAATTCTATGGGCACGTCGACGGTCTTCACCGAACGGCCGGCCTTGGCTTCGCCGGTGAATTCCATCTTGATCAGCTTGGAACCGATATTGCGACGGATGATCGGCAGTTTGCCTTGTTGCAGCATCGGCTTATGGACATAAAATTCGTCAGGGTTGACGGCGCCCTGCACGACGGTTTCGCCCAGACCATAGCTCGATGTGATGAACACGACATCGGGGAAGCCCGATTCGGTGTCGAGCGTGAACATGACGCCGGCCGCGCCGACGTCGGAACGCACCATGCGCTGCACGCCGGCAGAAAGCGCCACTTCGGCGTGCGTGAAACCCTTGTGCACGCGATAGGAGATGGCGCGGTCGTTGTACAAGGACGCAAACACGTGCTTGATGGCTTCGAGCACATTGTCGATCCCGACCACGTTCAGGAAGGTTTCCTGTTGACCGGCGAAAGACGCATCGGGCAAGTCTTCGGCGGTAGCCGAGGAGCGGACGGCGAACGACATTTCGCTGGCCGAATCGGCAACCAGGCGATGGTAGAACTCGGTAATTTCCTGCTGCAGGCGCGGCTGGAACGGCGTATCGATGATCCATTGACGAATTTCCGCACCGGCTTGCGCCAAGGCACGTACGTCGTCGATGTTCAGCGTGGCAAGGCGACTGGCAATACGGTCGCCCAGCGCTGCTCCCCCACCTTCGCTATGCGTGAGGAAGTCGCGGAAGGCTTGCGCCGTGGTCGCAAAGCCACCAGGCACGCGCACCCCAGCCCCAGCCAATTGGCTGATCATTTCCCCCAGCGAAGCGTTTTTACCACCGACGGACTCGACGTCCGTCATTCTTAATTGTTCAAAGGACGCGACATACGTCACCCCCTCGGCCACCCCCGAATTGACTGCGTTGGACATAACTACCTCTAGTTTGATGATAAGAAATCTTCACTGGTGCCTTTGCTACCCGGATGTTTTTGTTATTCTAGGGGTGTCATTGCTATTCATGCTTGTCATTTTACAGGCTGCGACGAGAAATTGCCGCTCAAATTTGTTTCGCGGCGCGAAAGCAAGTTTTTAACAATTGGCATTGTTTTTCCGGGACCACCTGGGAAGCATCGTCCGTTGCCCTCTATCCGTAAAACAAAGCATTTTGACCGAACCGGAAATAATGATGGATCACCAAGCCGAACCAATACGCCAACCCTCATCGCTGCCCGCCCGAACAGTGTTCTTTGTCTCGGATGGAACCGGCATCACGGCGGAAACTTTCGGTCACTCCGTGTTGACGCAGTTTGAACTGCGTTTCAAACAGATTCGCCTGCCCTTCATCGATACGCTCGACAAGGCGCATACAGCCGTGCGCGAAATCAATCATGCCTTCGACAAGGACGGCAAGCGTCCCATCGTGTTCTCTACTCTGGTAAAAGCCGACTTATCGAGCGTGATTCGCCAGTCCAAGGGTATGCACATGGACCTGATTCATACCTTTGTCGAGCCGCTGGAACAGGAACTTGGTGTGAAATCAACCCATACCATAGGGCGCAGCCACAATATATCGGATTCAGACGCTTACAAAAACCGTATCGAAGCGATCAACTTTTCCCTGGCTCACGACGATGGCCAATCGAACAAGAACCTGGCGGCCGCCGACGTTATCCTGGTTGGCGTGTCCCGCTCCGGCAAAACGCCAACCAGCCTTTACCTGGCCATGCAATACGGCATCAAGGCAGCCAATTACCCGCTCATCCCGGAGGATTTCGAGCGCGGCAAGCTGCCCAGCGGTCTGGCGCCGTTCAAAGCCAAGATATTCGGCTTGTCGATCGCGCCGGACAGATTATCGGAAGTGCGCAATGAACGCAGACCGGGCAGCAAGTACGCAGCGCTGGAAAATTGCCGATATGAAATAA
>DATBQE010000230.1:0-18439 GCA_036561005.1 Burkholderiaceae bacterium
AGTCATGTATCTTCTTTATCAGCTTTTCTGTTTGCGTTAACTTGCGTTGCCAATCGACCAGCACATCCAATCGTCTGTCTCAAGTTTCGCGATATTGTCTACATCTCGAGCCCGATTGCGGCTAATCTTGGCGTTCCAAAAATCGATTCGCACTTTGGGTAATCGTGAAACACGACATTGTTCATCGCCATGCCAAAAGCAACCATAAACGAAAATAGCTTTTCGCCGTCCAGAAAATACCAAATCTGGTTGCCAGGCAATCGTTTGTCATAAAGGCGATAGCAATATCCAAAGGCAAACACAAGGGGTCGGACAGCCAATTCTGTTGTCGTGTTCTTCGACATCACCTGGCTCATCAATCGACTGTGCCGCTCTGGCGTTAATTTAACCATTTTACCGATGCAGCACATTTCCGTCATGAAAATGGGTTATTTGCGTACTACATTCATTGCACCGATCTTTT
Organism: Burkholderiaceae bacterium; assembly: GCA_036561005.1. GTDB lineage: Bacteria > Pseudomonadota > Gammaproteobacteria > Burkholderiales > Burkholderiaceae_D > PKWO01. The sequence continues at coordinate 464 of DATBQE010000230.1, forward strand.
CCGGGGGGAAAACAAACTTCGACATAGGATGCCTAAAATCGCAAATCCCTCATTTCACTCACGGCGCTGAACAAATTAACAACAAAGTGCACTTGACTGTATAAAAATACAGTAAAAATCAGATTCTCGCAATGGGGACGAGACGGTAGCATGAAAAATTTCCGACAGAAATTGGCGGAATTGTCCACACATGCTCATCGTGGCATCGTTAATCTTCAAGGAAATGTATTGTTCGCAAATACTGTTCAAGATCTGTAATACATACTCGTCACCACGACAACAACCGATGCAACCGCATCTGAATCCGCCGCGTCAAGCGCGTGCGGTTGTACGCATCCGCAGCCATCTTGATCGCCTCCGCCTGCGTCGGGTAAGCATGTATTACGCGTGACAGCGTGCGCAGGCCTATGCCTGCCACCATGGCCAGGGTGATTTCGTTGATCATGTCGCCGGCGTGGGTGGCCACGATGGTGGCGCCCAGGATTTGGTCTGTGCCTTCTCTTACATGGATTTTCACAAAGCCTTCGTCTTCGCTGTCGGTCACGGCGCGGTCTACCTGGTGCATGGGCACGGTGAAGGTTTTGACCGGGATGTTTTTGAGGTTGGCTTCGCGCACATACATGCCCACGTGGGCGATTTCGGGGTCGGTGAAGGTGCACCAGGGAATGACGAGGCTGCTGAATTGTTCGTGGCCGCGCATGAGGGCGTTGCGCACCACCACGCGGGCTGAGGCGGCGGCGGTGTGGCTGTATTTTTCGCCCAGGCAGACGTCGCCGGCGGCGTAGATGCGCGGGTTGGTGGTTTGCAGGTTGTCGTTCACGTGCACGCCGTTGTCGGCGTCGTATTCCACGTTGGCGGCTTCCAGGCCGAGGTCTTGCACGTTGGGCGAGCGGCCTATGCCTGTCAGTATGGCGTCTGCCGCCATGGTGTATTTGTTCTCGTCGCTGACGAGGTCTACCAGTTTGTGACCGCGCGCCTGGCCGCCTTCCATGTGGACGGCCACGGCGCTGGTGTTGAGGCAGACCCTGATGCCGTCGCGCACGAAGGAGTTCGATAGCAGTTGGGCGGCGTCGCGTTCTTCGCCGCCCAGGAAGAGCGGCTTTTCTTCCACGATGGTGGTGTGGGCGCCCAGGCGGCAAAAGGCTTGTGCCAGTTCGCAGCCCAGTGGGCCGCCACCGATGACCACCAGGCGGCGCGGCAGTTCGGTGATGTTGAAGATGTTGTTGCTGGTGTAGTAGCCGGCTTCTTCCAGGCCGGGGATGAGCGATGTATTTGGCCGCGCGCCGGTGGCAATGAGCGCTCTTCTGAAATGCGCTGGCTGGCCGTCTATTTCGAAGGTGTCGGGCCCGGTGAAGCGCGCTTCGCCGAAGAAAACGTCGACGCCGGCGGCGGCGAGCCTTTCGGCGGTTTCGTCACCCTTGATGTGGGTGCCGATGCGGCGCACGCGTTCCATGGCGGCGGCGAAGTCTACGTCGATCTGTTGCGGTGGCTGTGCGCCGGCGCGTTTGGCGTCGCGCATTTCAGCGTAAAGGCGTGAGGTGCGGATGAGGGCCTTGGAGGGCAGCACAGGGCCGGTGTTGAAGCGGCCGTCCAGGGCGGGATAGCGTTCGATGAGGGCAACGCGCACGCCCAGTGCTGCGGCCATTCTGGCGGCGGCTTGGCCTGCCGTGCCGGCACCGAATATGACGAGGTGGTAGCGCTTTTGCGGCTTGGGGTTCTGCCGGGGCGCAGGCGCGGCGTTTTGATTGGCATAGGCGGTGGGCATTATGCTGCTCCTTTTTCCGTCTGTGCCAGCCAGCCGCCTTCGAAGCCGGCCTTGCGCAAGCCTTTGCCAATTACCGGGCAGGTGCGCAGCCATTGCCAGATGCGGCCATTGCGGTGGTTTTCTATCATCATGAGGACGATTCCCTGGTCCAGGCCAAAGTGGCCGCGTGCGACCCATGCTTGGCCATGTGCGTCGATCAGTGACGGGTCCACGCTGCTGGCCAGGCGGCCGTCGGTGAGGATTTCCGGGTAGCGTGTGATCATGTGGCGGATGGCTTCGATGGCGATTTCCGGGGCGAAGGGCAGGGAGGCGAGGGCGGCGGGCGGCGAGATGGCGCCGTCGTCCGGGCCGAAGGGCACGCCGCGTGCCGCATAGCCGAACAGGCGGCGCGGCTGGCCATCCACGCCGGTGTTGTCTTCAATGCCTTCGTCGGTGGGGCCGTCGCAGGCGGAGAAGCCCCAGCAGTCTTTGCTATAGCCGGCGAATTCACGCGGGTTGTGCTGGGCGTATTCGCGATGGATGTGGGTGGCGCGGGTGCTGTTGACGAAGTAGTCGGAATTTTTTTCGCGCATGAATTGGTCGCGTATGTCGCGGAAATCTATCCAGGCATGCGAGAAGTGGTGAATGAACAGCGGGCCGGCGAAGAGGTAATCGTGTCCGTAGAGGTTTTCCCACTGGTAGGTGGCGGTCCAGGCGCTATAGCAATCGTCGCCGATGGGGTGGGTGGGCGAGGCCATGGCCAGCACGTAGAGCAGGATGGCTTCGCTATAGCCTTCCCAGCCGTAGTGGAGGTAGCCGCATTCCGGTTTCCAGCCCTGGCGGATGGTGGTGTAGTTATCTTGCGACCAGCGCCAGTCCACGCGCTCGTAGAGGGTGTTGGCAAGTTGGCGCAGTGCGGTTTCTTCGGGGTTGTCTGCGGTGAAATAAGTGGCGGCGGTGAGCATGCCGGCGATGAGGAAGGAGGTGTCGATCATGGACAACTCGGACTGCCAGACGCGGGTGCCGCTTTGCATGTCGAGGAAATGGTAGTAGAAGCCCTTGTAGCCGGTGGCGTTGGGGTTGGCGCTTTGCTCGCTGTCGTTGAAGAAGCGCATGGCGGCCAGGCTGAGGCGGACGGCTTCTTCGCGCGCTATCCAGCCGCGTTCCACGCCGACGGGATAGCTTGCCAGCGCAAAGCCGACTACGGCGATGCTGCAAGGGGAATGCGGGCGCGAGGTATCGGCCACCAAGCCGTTTTGCGGGTTGACCGTTTTAAGGAAGTAATCGAAGGCGGCACGCTGCAGGTAGTCAAGCAGGGCGTCATCGGTCAATGTGGCAAGGTCTTGGTTGGGGGCAATGTCAGTCAATGGGATGGATGCCGTCTATGGTCGCGTCAATTCGCCACTCTAGGGCGGGAGGCGCCGCAACTCTGTACGGTAACGCACGGTGCATGGTGTTGCGCGGCGCTAGCATTTTGGCTTGCATGTGCTTGGCGCGTGTTGTGCACTATTGAAGGGAGTCAGGCAATGGCATCTGTTGAACGATTGGAATTGCAGGCGCACCGGGAGCAGATTGTTGCGGATGTGCGGAAACTGGTGGAGAAGTACCGGACGATTTTCGATTGGGATGTGGCGGAGATTGACCAGAACCTGCGCGATAACCTGATTCTTGGCGAGATACGCAAGGCGCTCGATGATATTCGGATCGAGTTCACGGAGGATCCTGGGCTACAGGCTTAGGGATGGCAACAACGCCTTTGCGGGTTTGATCAATATCGAGATGCCGTTGCGCGAGGGGAACCGTGCGCCGGTTTCCCGAGCAAATTCCTTCCTTCACCGCTGGCTAGCCAAGTGCAGCGGCTGCGCGGGCTTTAAGCGATTGCCAGTTGCTTTTTTAGGTCCGATTCAAACTGCTTGACCACAAACGACCATATCATCCTGGAAGCGTCCGGCCCTTTGGGGTCGCTAAACGGGTGCCCCGCCGCGCCGCCGCTCCATGCGTGACCAAGGCTGCTGATTTCGCAGTGCACGGCTACCAGCCTTGGTTCGATTGCAGCAATGGTGCCGCTAACGCGCCGTGAAGCTGTTCGATATTCCGTGATGGTGGCCGGATAGCGGGCTCCGCGCTGTACCACGCGCGGTTTGCCGGCTTTTGCGCCTGCCGGGGCCGCCCAGGCGCGCGCGGCCTCCGCACCGTTGGCGGGCGCTACGGTATGGTCTGCACTGCCGTGGATGACGAGCAGGGCCGGCCGCTGGATGTCGACAGCGAGCGGTGCCGCGCGTATGCGGCGCCCACGCATGGCGCTGATGGCTGTGGCCGTGGAATGGGCCACACCGGGGCCGATGCCCGAGTGCATGACGACGGCCCGGTAGCGGTTCGGGCGGCGCACTGCCAGCAAGGCGGCCATGCCGGCACCAGCCGAGAAACCGACCAATGCGACGCGGGTTGCGTCAACGCCATGGCCTAGGCATACCTGATCAATTGCGGCCTCAATGGCGCCAGATTCACCCTGGGCACGGCCGGATTTGGTGTCGAACCAATTCCAGCAATTCTGCGCATTGGCAAACCGGTTTTGCTCCGGGTAAAGAACCAGAAAGCGCTCGCGCGCGGCTATCCGATTCATGCGGCTGATTGCCGCGATCGTTTCTGCGTCTTGTGCACAGCCGTGCAGCATCACCATGAGCGGCAGGCGTTCGGTGCGGCGCAAACCGGCTGGTTTGATCAGGCGGTAGTGGCGCGTGCAACCGGGCCCGATGGCAACACCGGCGCTCCAGGTGGTGGCCCGCGTTGCGCGCGATGTCGCGGGTTTTCTCGCTCTGACTGTTTTGGGTGCGTGAGGTGCCTTGGGCGCGGCGCGCAACGCCTTGGCGATGGCTTTCGAGCCGGCGCGCACGGTGGTTTTCGTCATCGCTTTCAGGGTGCGCTTGAAAGAGCGCCGCCAAAGCGTGCTCAGCTTGTTTCTTGCCATGATGGCCAACCGATCATTTTACGTTGCGGGTGAGAAAATTCGCGGCAAAAATTGGTACAGCCTGGTGCGTTGGATATCTCGGGGGCGATGCTGATTTTGTGATGCGCGGGCGCAACGAACCCTTGCTACGGTGCCGTAGCTTTTCCATGAAGGCTGGAAATGTTGTTGGATGAAAATGATAAGGCGCCGACTCGTGCGGGAAGGAAGAGCGCTTCTTGCACACGAACTTCAGCAGGAAAGCAGGAACAAATTACGCCCCGCTTTCCTTTTGCCGTTCAGCTTGAACAGGCAATGTTTGTTGCTTGGGCCTGCTACTCTGGCTGGTTACGCAGGGCGGGCTTTTACGCCCGGCGTGCCACGCCTGATCGCCGAAGCTAATTACTGCCAGTATGGCGTGCGTTCGTAGTACTTGTACACGTCACGGTTCCACTGCTCGTCGGCCATGGATGGCCAGTGGGCCGAGTCAAAGCCGGGTGCGTTTTCGAGACGTTCCTTGGAGATGTCGAGCACGTAGTGATTCTCGCGGGCGTCATATTTGAATGAACTGAAGGGAATGGCAAACAGCTTTTCGCCAAGGCTGAGAAATCCGCCAAACGATACGACGGCATAGGCCACCCGGCCCGAATTCGGGTCGATGACGATTTCCTTGATATCACCAAGGTTTTCTTGTTTCGGGTTCACAACGTCGGTACCGATGATGCTCGATGCCTTGACGGGGGAATGTGAAAACGTGTGCGCTTGAGTCATAGTTTGAGTCATTGTGATTCTCCTGTTTCATGATGGAATGAAGCTAGAATTCAATCGCGGCCGGCGTTCAATGGACGCTTGTTTGAAGCGGTTGCCAAGACCGAATTCCAGCCTTCAGGATAAAGCGCGTGTGACTATGACACCGTACGCGAACGTACATATAGATTGATCTGTCGTGCAAAAAGTGTGGCGGATGTCCGAGCAACATTGCAGCTGATTAAATTACATCGCTTTGATGGGTGTGTAAGGGGCAGATCTTGCCAAGCAATAGTTTCTTCCTCGCCACAATTCAGTTGTCGTGCGCGGCGTCTTCGTTGGCGCGCAGGATGTCAAGCGGTGTGACTGCGCCGAGCAGCACACCTTGTTCGGTGACGGCAATGTAGTCGATCTGGTCATGCGTCATGAGGCTGGAGACTTCGGCTATTGTCGCTTCCGGCGCAACTTCGAAATCGGTGCAGCGGCTGATTTCCCAGGCGCAGACAACATTGGGGTTTTTGTTTTCAGTGGCGAACTGGGCCAGCTCTTTTGCACCGATGATGCCGACGATCACGCCATTGGAGCCCATGACGGGAACTGACGACAGGCCTTCCTGATGCATGGTTTCCTTGACTTTTTCGATATTGTCTTCAGCGTGCACGGTCCAGAGGTTTTTGACCATGACCGTGGATATGGGTGGGCTGACGGGGCGCGCTTCCGAGACGTCGATGATGTCTTTCTCGTTCAGGGTGACGCTTTGCGTGGTGAACTCAGGCAAGTTCTCGAACAAGGGATAGGTTTTCTCTTCCATGGCGGGACGTTCCTTTGTCATTGGTGATGTTTATTGCGGTATCTGCAAGCGACTTTCATGCGCCATGGCGACGCAGAGGCTTGCGCTTCCAGCCGCTGCGGGCCGTGCGGAGCGAACGTCAATCTGTTCGACTGACGCCGCTAGTTTCAGTGACGCCGATCCCTATCGCCATCTCTGCCGTGATCATCGTGGCCGCGATCATGGCGATCACGATCATTGTGGTCTCGATCATTGTGGTCTCGATCACGTCTACCGCGTCGGTTGTCGTAGCGGTCGCCGCGTCGATCATCGTCGCCCCAGTGGCCGGCGCCAAGGTAGACGGTTGGCGGCGGCGGGTAGTCGGTGCAGCGTTGGTATACGCCCGGGTAGCCGCATGAGTTGATGCCGAAGGTGAGGCTTACCTGGGCATCGGCAGTTGAAGCGAGGCCCAGCGCCAAGGCGCCTGCGGCCATCGTCAGGAGTTTCAGTTTCATGACATGTCCTTGAAGTGATGTGAAACGGCTAAGATCGTGCGCTGCATTACGATGCCGCTTTCTTCATTGCCGAATGGCCGTGCTTCTTGTCGTGATCACGGTGCGTGAAGATTGCGTCGGCCGTCTTCTTTTGGTCGTCGGACATCGCTGCATAGAGCGGCGCAAAATCAGTGGCGAATTTCTTCACGGAATCGACGTGTGCCTGGGCAACTGCCGCATAGGCATTGAGATCGTCGACTGCCGTGGCGGTACCGATAGCTGCGATGCGCTTGTCGATGGCGGCGTCCACTTCCAGTGCACTTTCGCGCATGGATTTGGCAAGACCGGACCAGAGTTTTTCCTGGTCGGCGGTGATTTTCAGTTTTGCGTGCAATTCGGCGATGTGCTTTTCGTTCATGGCTTCGCGCTTGCTATCGGACGCGGCAATGGCGTGGTTGGTCGCCTCGGCAGTTGGGACCGACGCTGGTGCCGGGGCTTGTGCATAGGCGCCGCATACGACACACGTTGAGATGAGTACCGCAACAAGTGATTTCATGGAATTTCCTTTAAGTGAGTGGTGTATCGGTTGCTTCGCTTGGGCAACGAAAAGACATTGCGCCATTCCTTGGCTCCCGGCGGTGTGGCGGCGGTGGTGTTCCGCGCTCACGTTTATGCATTGTTTCCTTGCTTTTGAGCACGGTTCATTTTCGGCGGAAAAGATTTTGTCGTTTCCCGGCTCGGCTTGTCTGTGTACTCGACAGGGATTCAATCACTGTGCAGTTGCCGCGTATGTGCGTTGACACACGCTTGCGCAGACAAAAATGTGCACCCGATTGTTCGACACCGTACCGATCAATTCGTGCTACGGGCTTAATCTTCCCAGGTTCGCCAAGGAAACGCCGGTGCGGTGCGCCGGGCTGTTGCCGCACTGAAAGATTGATGTGCCAGCTTTGGCAAAAAAATGGGTCGTGCTGCGCTTTTGGAGGCGAAGTTAGGCCCCTTACACCATCATTTCAGGAGTTGAGTTTGAGCCACTATAAAATCGCTGTCATCGTGGGCAGCTTGCGCAAGGAATCGTTCAATCGCAAACTGGCCGATGCGATTGGCAAATTGATGCCCGCGCAGTTTTCATTGCATCAGGTTGAAATTGGCGATCTGCCGCTTTATAACCAGGATGACGATTCGCATCCGGCGAGTTCGGTCACGCGCTTGAAGCAGGAGATCGCAGAGTCGCAGGGTGTGTTGTTTGTGACGCCGGAATACAATCGTTCGATTCCCGGCGTCCTCAAAAATGCCATCGACCATGCGTCACGCCCCTACGGCCAGAGTGCGTGGATAGGAAAACCGGCCGGGCTGCTCGGCGCGTCAATCGGCGCGATTGGCGCAGCCGTGGCGCAGCAGGATTTGCGTCGTGTGCTGGCGTATCTGGACATGCCGACATTGGGACAGCCGGAGGTGTATCTGCACGCCAAGGACGGCGTGTTCGACGAGGAGGGCAACATCAACGAGGAAAGCAACAAGTTTCTTCAGAGTTGGGTAACGCGTTACGTGGATTGGGTCAAGAAACATTCGCTTTAACGATGGGGGCGGCATGCAGTGCCGCCATATTCCATGCGGCGAAAGGATACTTGCGGCGCAGCCCCGTATTGCGTGACGTGACGATTCACGACTTCCAGAGATGTGGCAAGCGACATGTCAGGTTGCAGACCTCGTTGATGCGCGCATCGAGAACTGGACGTTTTCGGATACCCGTTTTAAATTGTTCCCCTCAATGCGACTTCGATCACTCCGATCCGCCATTCGCTCTAATGAACCGGCTCGGGTGATACAACGACGGAAATTCGCGTCGCCAATCATGCTGAAAAGCGAATCAGTTCTCGCCGCAAATCAATTGGGTCTTTCCTTCAATATGGCCCAGAGCATCTTGCGCCACATCCGAACTATTTGATTACGCTTTCTCCTGGCGGGCATTCTGCCATTTCAGTTCCTCATGGAGACTACACCGAATTCGGTACAACGATACAAGATCGAATCGGCTTCAGGGAACTACTATCTTCGCCGAATCACTTACAAATAAGATTTCATTTCTCTTTATTGTAGGGTGTCCACATGACTCGCTTCAGACGTCTGCGTATTGTACGCGCCAATACTGTCCCTCGTTACCGTGCACCTTGGTCGAGAGCAGATGCGGCAGATGGCTATCAAAAATTCGACTACGAAACGATTGTTCCGCAAACCTGCAGATTCTCCTTGTCTCACTTGGTAGGCTCCGTCGGCGCGATCATCGTGTTCGTTCTGATGAATAGCGTGCGCTAGTCCCGATGGACAATTTGTGAAGTACCTTCCTGTTGTTGTGGTCCCGTCAAAGGCAGTGTTGTTACGTAAGCACTTGAAGGCGCAATGGGCCATGATCTTGCCCGGCACGCGAAGGAGCGTTGGTTGGCCGGCGAATCCGCTGTCAAACTTGCTTTCTCCGCTTGCTATTTTTTGCGAACATCGAGAAATCGGGGTTCGGGTCATACAAGCTTGCAAGATAATTATTATCGATGCCTTTCAGGTCACCTCGGTCCTGGTTCTCATTCGCATATTCTTCGCTCTCACATGGTGGATCATTTGGTAGAGAAACTCCCCAATTGCGAATGTATACTTCCTCGTCACGTGAGCACCGTGCCACGGGACGACGAGTTGCAATAGCAATGAGGAGTCGACAGTTCGTTTTGCCTCTGCTTATCACCATGTGTTCCTATTTCCTGTTGCTGCGCGATCAGAAATTGGCGCGGGATTTCCTTATTATCTGATACAGCCTGGCAGGCGCTCGCAGGCCCGGTGTTGACGCAGTCGGTTCCACATTGCAAGTTGACCTTGATGATCAGCCCTTGAATGTGGATTTGGGCGAGCATCGGCAGCACCAAAGTCAATTCAATACGTTTGTATGATTGCGGCCTTCCCATTGCATTTGCTGATTTCTCGTTCCGGGCAAGACTCAGGTGGAAAGCGCCGGAACTTTGATGATCGTGGCGCCACTCATGTCGATACGCAGTTGCGATTTTGACTCGGCGGCGATAGACGGCTGCTTCTTACACCACATGAATTTCTTCAATAAAATGTTTGACAATGAAATCTCGATGAGACTTCGCCTGGCGTTTTTGTTGACGCTTGCCGCCTCGATGGATTGCCTCGGCTCACCTGGTCACCAACAAACAGAGCGTAGTCGTCAGGCACGCCAGATCGAGGGACGTATAGCCGAGGGCAGGCAAATCGAACAACATCGGGAACGCGCGCGACAAGTGACTGCCCGGCTTGCGGCTAGCCGACAGGAATCGATTCGGGAAGAGCAAGAGCGCGCAAGACGCGAACGGCAGAGGTTGGCTAGAGCGCAGGCACTGCAAGAACAAAGGCGGCGCAGGCATCGGTGCAGCGTGCTTAAGCGACGCGCGGAGGTAGTCACGGAACATGAAGCAGAAGAGCGAGATTGCGGCCGCAGGATCGATAGGCTTGAACACGCTGCAGCTACCCACAGAGGCTTCTATTGCTGTTGATGCCAAACTTCGTTTCAATTTCCGATCCCGCTGTCCGTAGCTCAGCTGGATAGAGCAACAGCCTTCTAAGCTGTGGGTCGAGGGTTCGATTCCCTCCGGACAGGCCAAACGGAATCGCAGCGCTGTTGCGTCAGTGCAATCGATGACATATTCGACTGCACAATGATGACGGCTGGCCAAGATGTTGGTCTGTCTATCCAAACAGTCAGCCCGCTTTTGGGGTTGCTTTGGCGCGATGCCACATCCAATTTGACTTGAGAGTTCACAAATTTGCGATCTCGCGCGTACCACAGAACGCGCAGCAATATGAAGTCGTGGCGCCGGCACAGGAACCATTTTTCTTCTTTAGCCACTTACATTATGAGCAGTTTGCGGACAGCGCAAGTTTGAGATTGAAGATTGATTTGATGGTACATAATTCATCGTCCGGATCGGCGCGCAGGCTCGGTTGCATGCAGTCGAACTTGGCACGAAAGATCATCGGTTTCAGTCTTTCGTATAGCTTGCCATGTCCGTGTGTCGCACTTGGCTGAAACATGTCGTAGCCAGTTGGGGCGGGATCAATAAACGTGGATAGTCCCCTCACGACGGCTCCGAGAAGGTGCTTTATTGGGCAGGATGAATGGAGGTGAATCATGGAATCGGGAACGCAGGCAATGAAAGAACGAGTCCGTCGCTACTTGACGCGCCAATGCAACGAACATAAGGCGCCTCCTTCCATCGAAGAAATAAGACGACAACTTGGCTGGTCTCTTTCAAAGCAACCCGCATTGGGTAAATCAATCAGGCGTTAGTTCAATCTAAATGCGTTGGTACAAATGAGCCGAAGAGAAAGAGTAGCAATGTCGTCACACGAGCATAAACACGGCAGGGCCGCTGATATGGAAATCGCGCACGAGATTGAGATGCAATGCCGCTGTTCAAGTGAGCGCCTGGCACGCTACCTCACGGCATCCGCGATCAAATGTATATTGGCAGATTCCCGCATCGATCTTACGCGCCCGGAAGCGCCACCTCCGCTGTTGGTGGCGGCGCGCAATGGATTGGCGATTTGCGTCCGCGCACTGCTTGCGGATCGTCGTGTCGATCCGAACCAAACATTTGGGGACGGTTCGACGGCGCTCATGCTGGCTGCCGAGCGCGGGCACGTTGACGTGGTCGCTGTGCTGCTCAATGATGCTCGGGTAGAGCCGCGAAAAGCTAGGCCTGACGGAGCGACCGCCCTGAATCTGGCTGTGGAAAATGGCTATGCCGAGGTGGTTGATGCCTTGTTGAAATATTTCGCAATCAGCGCCGCTCAACCGGAAGGTGGCTGCGCGACCGCGTTGCGTTTTGCGAGGCAATAAGTGCCACTTTGAGGACAGAACCTTGACATCGCCGTTCTCAGCGGACACACGTTCACTGCGATCAGTCAGGCAAATCTGAGAGTCCATGGTTTGGCGTGCCGAGGGAAATATCCGTATTGTGGACGCCTCTTGACATGGAACGATGCGTGCCTGGTCGCTACTCATCCGCTATAGGTCAGAATTAACTGCCTGGCCGATACGGGGTGAGTCATTGTGCGAGGCCTACCTTCCTAAATTGAATTTTCACCCATGCGTATCGCTACGGATCAATGCGCAATACTCCAACCGATTTGCTCAGGTATATCCAGCTTCGCCGGCGCGGCGCAAGCAGTGTCCAGAACTCATACGGTGATCGCCAGATTGCTCTGGGAGGAGATGCGGTAGGCGAGGACGATCTGCACGGCGGTCGGTTATTGCCAGCCTTGCACAAGGTTTTGCGCAACAGGAAAAAAACCTTGGCCGACGAATTCTCCTATTCGCAAAACGATCTCGAAACCTTGGATGTCGAATGCGGCGATCAAACAGGTTCTCTATACGTAACGATCTGCGGCAGGAAAAGTGAACTGCGGCGCTCCATTGACGGCGAGCACGACCGGCACTGGCATATCCTCTTTGAAGTTGGAATGACCTTAAATGTGCTTCGCTACAACCACCTGGTTTGTACCAGGGTCAGGCAAATTGCGTTGTATCCTTGTCCAACACCACACCCGATTGCAGCGGATGAAAAATGGTTTGTTATAAAAAGTCGGCGGAACCTGGATGAGGTCTTTCTGAAGGCTGTTAATGACCAGGTAGTATATAGTGCCATATCCGCCGTTCTAGGATTGCCGGCCGGGCTCAACGAATTCTCGCATGAGCAACAATGCGTCAATGATGTCGCCAATCGCAATGGAGAGTTGCTCTCAACGCTGTGCAATATTGTCCGGCGCGCGTACCCAGACTACTGGTTACCCGACTTCCGCATGGTTTCAATCAATGGTGGAGAAGGTGCGGCCATGGCCGCGCGCGATATCGCCCAAACCCCAAATGCCGATCGCTTGCTCGTCCAAGCTCAGGCCCAGCCTGTGCGATGTCTGCGTCGCGACATTGAAGGCGCATGGTGGTTATTTAATAGCCAGAACGCCTTGCCCACTCGCGCTGGTGCCCTGGCAGTGGCACTGACGGCATGTAGAATCGAGGATGGCGCCTTGGTTGCCCCGTTTCGCGCGCCGTTAGCTGTTGACGGCGTCGGCCAAATCACCAAGTGGGGGCAATTGCATGCACACCATGTCATGACGAAAAACTTACTTCAAAAGGCAGCGGTTGTTCAATCCCCGGCGACGGGGGATTGGCGTTAATGTGATCGTGTGAACAACACTGCCTGTGCAAACCGGTTCGGCCCCGGATTCGGCGCAAGCTGTCGCTTCGACATGCTGGAGGAGGGACTTCTTTGCGTAGCGCCGGAACGAGACGGCATTCTCTTAAAAGCGAGGACGTCGACGGCGACCGGGCTGAGCAAAACAATTGATCGGGTGTGTACCGGAACTGGGCGGCCTGGTTCAGAGGATCGGATTCGCCATTGCCTGCAGCCTATACCTCCGCGTGGGCAGCGTTGGCGGAGCCAAGCATCGCCTGTTCGGCAGTCTTTTTCGGCCAGGTGAATTTCATCATTGATCGTTGGGAACTACAGGTGGAGCCGGATCCACTCATTGACGAAAGAGTTGTAGAAAAATTGAATTCCCACGCAGGTTTCTTACCCACGGGAACATTCGCGGCGTCGTTGGGAAGGCGCCTGTCGGTTAATTTCTGATGGAAAGCGATCCAATTGCGCAAGCATGGCGGCGAGGACAGTATAGGATGAATGTAAACCGGAATCCATTCTCTCATTTGGACGCAATACTTGGGCAGTCCCAAGGTTATGCGCAGCACGCCAATGGCCCAGCCAATCACTCGCTTCCCGTGCCACAATATGGCCGTTGGGACTTTGGGAGCAATTCAAAACGTAGCAAAGCAGTGGCCGGAGTGTTGGGCGTTGCTGCGATGTCAGTTTTTGGACTCGCCCCCTTAGCATACCTTTACGGGTCGTACAGGCTGCTCAATCGGAACTGTAACAATTCATTGTTGCAAATGTATTCCGGGTCTCAGTACGGGGGCGCGCAACCGAATCCTTTTCCGAATCTCCGCGGACAGAGCTTCTCGAAATTTCGCCCTCCGAAGACCCGCCCGATTCAAGGCGAGAGCTATATCGCGCATGCGGCAGACGGGGCGCCATGGAACGTCAACCGCCAAGGCGCTACGAAGATTTGGAATGACAACGGTGTGCTCGCAGCAATTTCACATTTGTATGAGACCCGCGAGACTTGGCTTACCACAACCGAGGATGCAAAAACGGGCGCGTGGAAGGCGCGAACAGCTTGGTCTCCCAACGGGCGTGGAGGGGAGTCGCGCAAGGTAGTTTTTCGCAATGCACGTGGCAAAGAGAAGAAGTATGTCGAAACACGTACGCCGGTGTAGGGACAACGGCGAGCATGGCGCACAATTTTTCAATGACTGAACCGTGGAAGAATGCCCGACGAACGATGAAGTGATAGGAGAATTGGATGATTTCTTACGATGACCAGGGTATACCCGATATCTCCAAGCTGGACTTCAGCGAGACAGACGAACAACGCTTTTCCGTCGAAACAGTGCCTCTTGACAGCGAAGACTTCGCATTGCCTGACCTGTGGTGCGTCCATCCCGGGCAGCTTCAGACAGGGAACTTCGATCCCGCCATATTTGATACCCTGCGAAATGATCCCAAGCTGGCTCCTCAATTGGAAATACTGCGGGCGTATGCATGCCAGCAATTTTCCTCTCTGATCGATCAGACCGTAGCCGTTCTGCCCAAGGAATCGTTGCACCACGCCGCAGTGAATTGCGACGGTGGCGCCGTGCTGGGCAGGAGGCTGAAGACTGGTTCGCGCAAAGTCGAGTTCGCCGTCAAGTCGCGCCGGGAACAGATCGAAGCGTTTGCGCTCGAATGCGTCCTCAATCTCGGCAAACCGGACTGGAATCCGTTCGATCCTTCAACCAGCAGCGCAAGCCCAAGCTCATTGTTGGCCTTGCTGAGGTAGGCGTCGATTCTGCGGGGCGTATCTCGCCATATTTCAGGCCATCCGTCAATCGATTCGCCGATTTCATGCTCAGGAAAGTCGCCAATTGCCTGTCCCGAAAATTGCCATAAGCTCAGACGTACAATTGTGTTCGAAACGTGGCGCAGTATGTTTGTACGCTGTTTACGAAACGCAGGTCAAAGTCTGATGCCGATGGCGTAAAAATCCAGCAGCGCCATCGAAGCGCTCAAGCAACGTAGGCCGCGATCGCCTGTGCGATTTGCATGTAGGGTTAAGCAAACATGACCAACGAAAAAGCCCACAAAAACCGCAGGCGTCGACGCATACTTTGGTGCGATTGAGATGAGTACCGCCCCTGCAATGAGCAGGATATTGGCCAAATAAATCGCCAATTCTTTGAATTTCGGTAACGTCCAGGAAAAACGTACGGTTTTATTCGAAATGCTCTCAATGAACTCGGTCATATAGGTCGTCTATCAGGTGGTCAAGCGGAGATCGCGGTTTGGATACCACATTGGGTGGCCCAAAAAATGGATGAAGTTCCTTTCTGCCTCTGAATTTACTTCGCAAGGCGAGCATCATCCCGAATTCTTCAAAACGGTACTGACGCGTCCGTTACGTTGAGACATGAGAGGCAAGATGGGGGAAATGGTTTCGGAACCGGGGCGTCGCGGCGGAGCATGGTCGGCAAATTCCCCTGGCAATTGAATTATTTCGCCGCTGTGCCTGGACATTTGAAACGACAAGTTAGGCAACGGAACGAAAGTGTTTCAGGAATCGAATGGGGGCTGACGGCGTTGTAGCTTCGCGATGACCTGATCGATCCGAACAGCTTGCTTACGAAATTTTCTTCGAGGGGCCTGGCGGAGAAGGAGGGCTGTCGCAGCCGGCTGTAGCAGGCAAACAGGTAACGGCAATGCGCGCAGGTAAGCCATCAAAGCGGCGCTTCCCTTCATAACGTGTGCTGCGCCATCCGCTCTTGCGCACGAATCAGCCGATTCATCATCCGCAAATCGCGTGTTCCGAGCTTCAAGGCCGACTCCACCCAAATGTCGACAATGGCGATCAGCTCCTGATAGGTTATCGCCGACACGCATTGCTCGGAACGCATGATGCCCGAAAAGCCGTTGCGCGTCTTGTGGTTCATTGATATCCACTGGCGCACCGCTGCCTCGCCGCAACCACTCTCGGCGAGTACCTGGACAATACCAAAATCATGCATTTCCTCGGCGGAATAGCTTTCTCCCGAGAGGAGCATTGCGCGCGCTTTTGGCATGCCAATTTTTCGACCGAGCAGCGAAAGGGCGCCCATGCCCGGAAAAAGATTGAATAGTATTTCTGGCAGCGCGAAGCGCGATCCACGTTCGGCGATCAGGATATCAGCGCTTAACGCTGCCTCGAATCCCCCGCCAAGCGCATATCCCTGGACTAGCGAAATCGTTGTGATGTTTGAATCATAATGACAAAGCCGTCTCCAGATATTCCTGATGCACAGATGTGCGTATTGCCGCAGTGCTTCCTCATCGCGAGCCCTGATTCGGGACTGGAAGATTTCAAGGTCTCCACCAAGACTAAAGACGCCGGGAGTATTCGAGGAAAGTATAGCGAACTCTATCGCTTGCGGATCACCGTCAATAGATCGAGTGTCGCGTCCCAGCTTCAGCGCTTCGGAAAAGGAATGGAGTTCATGGAGCAGGTCGATGTTGAAGCAAGGCCTTGAAATGGGGGCCATGCGCGACCAAACTGTCCGCGAAGCGGGATCGTATTCGATTTGCAGCTGACGATAGTTCATCATGAGGGGATTGAATGGCCGCGCGAGTTCGGCGGGATCAGCGAAGGCCAGCATAGTCGGTTCCAATGTATTTGTTGTAGCCGCGTGTCGCGAAGCGCGAAGCCTGCGTCGAGCGGAGGGAAGTGTGGAATGGCACCGCGTTAGAATAAATAGTAAGGAGTGAACACCGCAGATGCTGGCGTCGGTTCATGTGAGTATGTAAGCCGGACCGAAAGTTCCGATACACCGCCAGTCTTGGAGAAATACGGCTTCAGATGCGCCGCAGTGACACCCGCGTGTGCCTGCCAGTGGATGCCCTATCCAGAGATTTCGAAGCTGTTGAAGATGACAGGTAGCGCTGGTTGGCGTGCACTGTCCGGACGCCTTGTACCTGGTGGACGGAAGTGAGGATGATGCGAAAATTCTTCAAGTAGACAGGATTGTTTCGCGCGAGTGGAACTACTTGTTGCCGCCAGCCATATATGCCTTGGAACCGGTTTCAAAATGAGCGGGGCTCGGCACCGCAACGAATACAGTGCCGTTGCATGCTCAGGAGGCGGATTGTCGCCCATGGCAACGCCCCATGTTCATTTTGAAGCCGGTTCAAGGACGGAAAGGGCGCCGAGCCGGGATGGGCTTTTGACCACCATAACAATTTCCCGCGTTGTAACGCCAACGAGGAATGCATCGAGTCCGCTCAGGATTCATGTTAAATATAATGGAGAACCACCTTGCTATTCGAAAATTTGATGGACGCGTCTACGCCGCATTTGGCATGTATTCAAAACAAGTCTTTCACCCGCCTTGCCTTGCGCGCCGAATTGACGCGCGAACACTACATGAAGTTTGTTAAGGATCTTTACCCGATGGTCTGGAACTTCGTGCCGGCGATGGCTTCCGCAGCAGGCCGATGCGGTGACGAAGTTGCCGATATACGCTACGCCCTGTATCGGCATATTGCGGAGGAGATGGGACACGAAAAATGGGTCCTGGAAGATGCCGAAGCGATCGCCGGTCCGGATTTTAGCCGTTTGGTCGCGACAACACCGCCGAGCTGGCCGATAGAGGCCCTGGTCGCCTATAACTATCATCTTATTGATCGTGTTCACCCGGTATCCGTGCTGGGTATGGTGTTCGTGCTGGAGTTGGTTTCGCAACGTCTGGCCGCGAAAGTTGCCGCATCTGTGCGGCAATCGCTTGGGCTCGATCAATCGTCCGACCGCGGCGTCAAGTTTCTTTCGCACCATGGAACCGCTGACCAAGCGCACTTGCGGGAAATGGCCCTCACGATCAACAGCATCGCCGATCGACACCTTCAGCAAATCGTCACCCGTGCGGTCGAGGTCAATTTCCAGCTTTTTGCGGCGTCTCTCGATTGATGAAGGCACCGTGTCGGGCGTGATTTCGCAGTGCGAGTGTCCTGCAAAGCCTACATCAGTAAAGAACAGCGGAAAAATAGGCATTCAGTGCGACTCCTTTGATGCAGGAAACAATGGGTCTGACCTGTGTTGCGCGGATCGGACGTTC
>DATBQE010000231.1:0-28256 GCA_036561005.1 Burkholderiaceae bacterium
GCTGGTTCCAGGCTATGCACCACATGCCCTTGCACCGAACAAGAAAATCTGACGGATAGCATAAGCGATTATGCACATTGGCGATCCGTCCACAGTGAACGAGCAAGCAAAACCCTCGACCATCTTCCGGCAAGTGCCGAAAGGTGTGCTTGTGCTTGGATTTGTCAGCCTGCTAATGGACGTTTCTTCAGAGATGATTCACAGCCTGCTGCCGTTGTTCATGGTTACGGCGCTGGGGACTAGTGTTTTTGCCGTCGGCGTGATTGATGGTCTTGCCGAATCCACAGCATTGATTGTGAAGGTCTTCTCGGGCGTGCTGAGCGATTATCTCGGCAAGCGCAAAGGCTTGACCGTGCTTGGTTACGGTCTCGCTGCAATTACCAAGCCGTTGTTTGCCGTTGCCTCGACAATCGGACTGGTCCTTGCAGCGCGTTTGCTTGATCGCATCGGAAAAGGCATACGCGGCGCGCCGCGCGACGCGATGATTGCCGATATTACACCGGAACATTTGCGCGGCGCGGCATTTGGCTTGCGCCAATCTCTTGACACAGTCGGCGCCTTCGCAGGTCCGCTCCTGGGGACCGGATTGATGCTTCTGTATGCGAACGATTTTCGCTCGGTGTTCTGGTTTGCCGCAATTCCGGCGGTGCTTTCCGTTTCGCTGCTGTATTTCGGCATGAAGGAAACGGCGCCGCCGCAGGTTGTCCGACGCGCCAATCCGGTCAGCATAGGTAACCTCAAGCGGCTTGGCGCGCCATATTATTGGGTCGTCGGCGTCGGCGCAATTTTTACGTTTGCCCGCTTCAGCGAAGCGTTTTTGGTGCTGCGCGCCCAGCAAAACGGCGTGCCCATCGCGGTCGTTCCACTGGTCATGGTGCTGATGAATGTGATATATGCGAGCTGTGCCTATCCATTTGGGAAACTATCCGACAAAATACGTCGCGACAAGTTGCTGGCCCTGGGGCTGGCGGTGTTAATTGCGGCCGATTTCGTCCTTGCATCCAACGGTCATTGGACAACGGTCTTGGCGGGGGTGGCGCTCTGGGGCGTGCATCTGGGAATGACCCAGGGCCTGCTGACAACCATGGTGGCAGATGTGGCGCCGGAGGATTTGCGCGGCACGGCGTTTGGCGTTTTCAATCTTGTCAGCGGAGTCGCTTTGCTGCTGGGCAGCATATGCGCCGGGCTGATATGGGATGTGTTGGGTGCTTCAATGACTTACTATACCGGCGCGGGAGTCTGCGTGCTGGCAATGCTGGTGCTGGCGCGTCGCCCGAACAACTAGCCCGGTGATTGCGCTTTGGCGAGTACGCCACGCACCCGAGCTAACGCGCCACATACCTCAAAATGAGATTCGTGGAAAAAGGTGCGAGTCCGAGCGACGAGACCAGTCAACTAAATTGATGGGCAATCGATTGTACGGGTGTTTTTGCAACAATTTGCGAATGAATAATGCTATAAAATCGAATCGACGACCACGTAACGGCGAACTTCGCTCGAAGGGAGCAACAATGTCGCAATCGATACAGGATGTTTCGCAGACTTCGGTGACACCAACGAGCAGGCAGTCGCGACAGTCGGCACTCTTTTCGTCGGCTTTTGCGTTGCTCTGCTCGATTGGAATGTTCTCATCTG
This sequence comes from Burkholderiaceae bacterium, assembly GCA_036561005.1. Taxonomy (GTDB): domain Bacteria; phylum Pseudomonadota; class Gammaproteobacteria; order Burkholderiales; family Burkholderiaceae_D; genus PKWO01. Next base: position 1,636 of record DATBQE010000231.1, read on the forward strand.
CCGTCGGAGCCGAAGAACTGGTGGTCCAGGCTGATCGATGGTGCCCATACAATTGCATACCTGGCACGTCAGCGCCGGGCTATGTTGTCGAAATCCTTCAGGCCTCGCTCGAGTCAAGTGGTACGAAAATTCGCTATCAGATTGTTCCCTGGGACCGGACCTTGATTCAGGTTCGCGATGGCAAAGCCGGGGCGGCGATTGCTGCGACGCAGCATGAAGTCGATGCATTTGGTCTGATCGTCGGGAGCGAATCGATTGGTTATTCGAGCGACTGCCTCTACGTAGCGGCCAGCAACAGGATGAAATTCTCAAAGGCCGAAGACCTCGATACCTTGAAAAGGATAGGACTTGCATCCGGCTATACTTATTCGGAAGAAATCAATGCATGGCTCGATCGGCCCGAAAACAAGGGTAAGATTTTTGTGCAAAAAGGCGAGGGACCTGCAGAAATCAACGCAAGAAATCTCGCCTTGGGACGCCTGGACGGGGTTATCGAAGATAACCACGTCATGCAGCAGGTCATTGGCAAATTTGGTTTGGAGCACGAATTGGTTTTAGCCGGCTGCCAACAGCAAACCAGGATTTTCGTGGCATTTAGCCCCAAGCTGAAAAACGTTACCTCTGTGGTCAAGCGGTTTGACGAGGGTGTGGGCCGACTGCGTCAAAGTGGGCAGCTTGCAAAGATATTGGCAAAATATGGGCTGTCGGATTGGAAGTAGCCTGACTGGCAAGTCCGTTACAGGAATGCGCGCAGATTGCATGATCGTGCCGCCGCTGTGAATTTGCAATTCAATGGACGATAAAAGTGAATTAATTCAGTAACTTATCAATCATTCTTCGTTTAAAGTATTAAAAATACCTGGCCCTGCCTCGGGCCGCAATTACGCAACGAATCCAATTTTGTCAGTTTGCGTGGCTAGTCGGCGGCGCTCGCTGCGAAAGTGCAGGAATGCAAAAACAAGAGCGCAGGCCATGAGCAGAGAGCCGAAATAGAATGGGGCGCCAATTCTCCAATCGCCGCGTGGAAGCTGGGAAACGATGGCTAGTAGCGGCGCACCCAGCAATGGTGCGATAACCGCGACGAGGCTGTTTACCGAACTGACAGCGCCCATCGTTCGCCCTTGACTCTGCGAATCTGCTGCGCCGGATATCATGCTTTGGACGGATGCGGTAACCGTATTGCCGAGTACATTGAGGAAAATGACGGCAAACATCATCCACCCTTCGCTGGCCAGCCCGTAGCATGCGTAGGCGAGGGCGGAGGACAACAGCCCCGCCACCGCGAGACGTTGGGGGCTGAAATGTTTCAGCAGGTGCTTGAGCAGGAAGCCCTGCACGACAAGTTGCATGATGCCGGCTGCAGCAAGCGACCAGCCGCTCTCGCGGGGACCCCAGCCGAACTTGAACGTGCAATACAATACCCAGCATGTGTAGAGGACAAACTGAGCAAGTCCGCTCAACGCCACCACGGCGACCAATCGACCGACGCCACTCAATTGGCCCAGTGCCTCAAGGGAGGACAATGGATTGGCCATCTTCCACTGGAATTTGCGCCTGCTGTCCAGCGGCAGGGACTCAGGCAGTACAAAATAGCCGTACAGCAAGTTGATCATGGCGAGGCATCCGGCGACAAAAAAGGGCAGTTGCAATTTGATCGAACCCAGCAGGCCTCCCAACACCGGACCAATGATGAAGCCGAGACCGAGCATCGCGCCGAGCATCCCAAAGCGCTTGGCACGATCTTCCGGCGCGGTAATATCGGCAACGTAAGCGTTCGCGACGGCGGCATTGGCTTGCATCGCTCCACCGAAAAGCCGCACCACAATCAGTATCCACAAGGCACCGGCGAGCCCGGTTGCAAAAAAATTCAATGCCAGTCCGCAGAAGCCAATCAACAGAACGGGCCGACGCCCAAACGCGTCTGACAGGGCGCCGAGAACGGGCGACCCGATAAAATTGGCCACGCCAAACGCGAATACCACCACGCCATACCAGAAAGTTTGATCGGCATGCGAACCCGTGAAGCTTCCTACCAAAGCAGGCAGCACCGGGATGATCAAGCCGACTGACAGCATGTCGATTAATACCGTCAGCATAATGAAGGGCATTGCGGCAGCGCGATCACGGCGCAACGATGGCGTTCGAAAAGCATTCATGCGAGATCGTCCGTTCGAATAAAGCCGACATGATAGCTTTTTTAGAAACTTCCTCGAACAATTATTGAACTGTACATGCTGGTCAATGCGCCGACATGGTGCTCCACCGCAATGATTATCTACCGGCGGCAATCAATCGGCGATGATCGGCTGACTCTCGATGATGAAGGGGAATTATTACGAACCCATGAATCGGCTACAACGGTCTAAAATTAAATTTGGATTGCAGATTAACTTCAGCAATTAAATTTTTAGATGTCATACGAAATACGTTGAATAATCGGTTTTTGTGCAAACACCAATATTGGGGAAACAAAAATATACCTGCGCTATATAATTTGAATTGTCAAAAATAAATCTCATATTGACAAGTAGTAAGAATTAGCCGAACGCCTGTAGCGCCAAATCAATGGGGCCTGCAAGGCCGTGCAGGCGAAATAATAATAGAGAACGCCGGAGTTGCTGAATACGACATTGCGGGCGCGCATGATCTGCCGCCCAAGACGCTACAAAAGGAAATGCCATGTCTTACCAAGATGTCCAAGCGGTAGCTTTATTTGAAGTCGTTCTCAACGGCGAAGAGCAATATTCCATCTGGCCTGCCGAAAAAGATCTCCCCATCGGTTGGCAAAAAGCAGGCAAGCAGGGCTCCAAAGAGGCTTGCCTCGACTACATCAAGGAAGTATGGACCGATATGCGTCCGCTTTCTCTGCGCAAGCAAATGATGGCCGACGCGTCGCATTAACTGCCGCGGTTTGACGGACCAAATATCGCATTGCCTGTGCCGTGAAGAAATTTTTGCGGCGTACCACATGCAGGAATTCAACTCTTTTCGGTGAGTGTCAGGCGCGCAGGGTAAACCAGATGGGTTTTCCTCCGGTGCGCTAAATCCCCACTGATTGCCGTTCATAAAGATTGGCATAGAGTCTTCTGCATCAAGGCAAAAGGGCGGATTACGACCGCTCGCGATGTTGCGTTCGCCATACGGCACAATGCGCACGTTTTTTTGTCCAGCCTCGAAGTTAACGGTTGAATTTCATGCCAATCGCTCCCCACCCCGCGATTCGGGCAGGCGTACGCGCGCCCTTTGGACGTTGCACCAAGCATCGTAAATCTCTCCGGTCGGATTGCGTTGAACATACTGCGCGTCAAACGCCAATCGATTCGGCCGAAGAATGAAAAACGTATTTCTATTTTCCGGGCAAGGATCGCACTATCTCCAGATGGGCCGGGCGTTGTATGACCGTGATGCCCGTTTCCGCGAGTGGATGCAGCGCATGGATCGCGTTGTGCTTGCCCGTTGCGGCGAATCTGTCTTGAACACGTTGTACGACGGCAAGCAAGACGGCAAACGCAGTTTCGCCCGAACGCTATCAAGCCATCCTGCAATTTTCATGGTCGAGTATGCGTTGGCACAATCACTGATTGATCAAGGCGTACTCCCCGATTTAGTTTTGGGCGCGAGTCTCGGTTCCTTCGCTGCCGCAGCGGTTGCCGGTTGTCTGGAGGTAGAGACTGCCTTGCTCGCGGTGATCGAAAAGGCGATTGCGCTCGAAACGCATTGCGGCCCCGGCACCATGATCGCGGTCATGGCGCCGCAGGACGAGTTCCTGACACCGGAATTGCTTGCCTTATGCGAATTGGCGGCGATCAATTTTTCCGCCCACTCCGTGATTTCCCTGCCGCGCGAGAATCTGCAGCAGGTTGAGAACTTGTTGCAAGGCTGCGGCGCCAGGTATCAGGAACTGGACGTGTCGTTTGCCTTCCATTCGCGCTGGATCGATGGCGCAATGCATGCTTACCAGACTTTTCTGAAGTCGGTGCGCGTGCGCCAGGCGTCCATTCCCCTAGTCTGTTGCGCAAGCGGCGACACCTTGCATACTCTGCCGCCGAATTATTTATGGGAAGTTGCACGCAAGCCGATTCAATTCCGGCAGACCATCGCACTTCTGGAATCGCTCGGTAGTTACCGATATATCGATGTCGGTCCAGGCGGTACTTTGGCAACATTTTTGAAGTACGGCCTATCGGAGAACTCCGAATCGCGGACCTTTGCGCTGATGTCGCCGTTCGGACGCGATATGGAGAACGTGTCATCTCTCGTACATGTCCTGCAACCGGACACAGCCGCCGCTTCGCCATCACAACGAATTCAGCAGGATCAAAAAAATCATATTTCGGAGAATCAAAAAATGAAAGCAGTTATTTTTCCCGGCCAAGGTGCGCAGTTCAAAGGGATGGGCAAGGATTTGTTTCCTCTGTATCCCGATCTTGTCGGCACGGCCTCGGATATTCTCGGCTATTCGCTGGAAGACCTTTGCCTGCAGGATCCACAAGGGCGCTTATATCAGACGCAATTCACACAGCCCGCCTTGTTTGTCGTCAATGCACTGCACTATTACCGCCAAGTCAGTGCGCGCGCGAGCGATAGTGCGTCGCCAACAGCATCGTTTTTTGCCGGGCATAGCCTCGGGGAATATAACGCCTTGCTGGCCGCCGGCGTTTTTTCCTTTGAAACCGGTGTGAAACTTGTCAAAAAACGCGGCGAATTGATGGGTGCTGCCAACGGCGGTGCCATGGCGGCAGTCGTCGGTGTGCCCGCATGCGACGTGAAAACGATACTCGACCAGCATCAATTGGACCAGATCGACATTGCGAATTACAACTCACCGACACAAACCGTCATAGCCGGCAGTAAAGACGATATTGCCAGCGCCAGCCAGATTCTTTCGCAAAAAAATATACGTTGCGTCGTGCTCAACGTCAGTGCGGCGTTTCATTCGCGCCAGATGCAGGCGGCGCAGGCGGAATTCGGGGCATTCTTGCAGCAATTCGACTTTTCAGAGCCCGCGGCGACCGTCATCGCAAACGTCACGGCTCGTCCGTACGAAAGAACCCGCGTTGCCGAAACCTTGGCGAAACAGATCGCCAGCCCAGTGCAATGGGTGGATTCGATTCGTTGCCTGATTGGGCTGGGCGTTGTCGACTTTCAGGAAGTCGGCGCCAGCGTCCTGTCGAAAATGGTGCAGGAAATCCGTGCCAAGGAGTCGCCGATCATTCCCGATCTCACTCCATTGAATACGCCCGACAAAATAGGAACGGGCTTGCAGCAGGCGAGCGCGCCGGCCAAGGGCGCTGAGCCGGTTTCTACCACAGCACCTTCAACCGGTAGAGCCCCGCGCGTGCTGGCGGAAAAGCTGGGCAACCCGGCATTTCGCAGCCGATACGGATTGAAATATGCATACATGGCCGGCGCAATGTATCGCGGCGTAGCATCGGCTGAATTAGTCATTCGTATGGGGCAGGCCGGATTGCTGAGTTTTTTCGGGGCCGGCGGATTATCGCTGGCCAGGATCGAAGAAAACATCCTGCGCATACAAGGGACGCTGAACGCCGGACAACCTTACGGCATGAATTTTCTTGCGAACTACGAATATCCCGCGCAAGAGGCCGCCGTTGTCGATCTCTATTTGAAACATGGCATCAAGTGCGTCGAGGCCGCAGCCTTCATGCAGATGACCCCGGCACTGGTACGCTTTCGCTTGCTAGGTTTGCACGCCGGCACGGACGGTGCGGTGATTTGCGATCACCGAATTATTGCCAAGGTTTCACGCCCCGAAGTGGCAGCAGCGTTCATGAGCCCGCCACCCAAAGCGATTGTCGACAAATTGCTGGAGCAGGGTTTGATCACGTCGAAACAGGCTGAACTCTCGCAAAAGATTCCAGTTAGCCACGATATCTGTGTCGAGGCCGATTCGGGCGGCCATACGGATGGCGGCATTGCGGCAGTCATGTTGCCGCCCCTGCTGAAAATGCGTGACGACATGCAGCGCGCCCATCGCTACGCCGATTCGATCTGCATGGGTCTCGCCGGCGGCATCGGCGGTCCGGAAGCGGCCGCCGCCGCCTTTCTTCTCGGCGCGGATTTCGTCATGACCGGCTCGATCAATCAATGCACAGTTGAAGCCGGTATGAGCGCCGATGGCAAGGCGATGCTGCAGGGTATCGATATCCAGGACACCGAGTACGCGCCGGCCGGCGACATGTTTGAAATTGGTGCCCAGGTCCAGGTACTAAAAAAATCTGTTTTCTTCCCTTCGCGGGCAAACAAATTGCTGTCTCTGTACCGCCACTACAGCAGCCTCGATGAAATTCCGGAACGCACGCGACGCCAGCTCGAAGGCACGTTCTTCAAGAAAACCTTCGATGAAATCTGGCTCGAGACGATGGCCTATTTTAAATCGCAAAAGCTGGACCATGAAATCGCCAAGGCCGAGGCCAATCCCAAGCACAAGATGGCGCTGGTATTCCGCTGGTATTTCGCCTATTGCACCCGTATCGCTATGGAAGGCAAAGGTGAAGATCGCGTCAATTACCAGATCCAGACTGGTCCGGCCCTCGGTTCATTCAACCAATGGGTGAAAGGCACGCCACTAGAAGACTGGAAGAATCGTCACGTGGACGAGATTGCCATGAAATTGCTGGATGCAACTGCAGAGCATCTGACTCGTTCACTCTCTCGTTACCTCAGCAACTGAAACAACAAAACGAAAATATAACTGCTATCACCCTACAGGCTACAACCGTCATGAACACCGAAAAATCACTGCACCCCAAAGAAGCGATGCCCGCGTCCGAAAACAATCCTGAGGGCCAAGCGAGCGGCATCCATGATCGCGGCGACATCGCCATCATCGGCATGGCCTGCCGGTTCCCCGGCGCAGAAAACTACCAGCAGTTCTGGGAAAACCTTTGTCAGGGTATCTCAAGTATCACCGAAGTGCCGAACAGCCGTTGGGACAAAGACGCGTACTACTCGGGCGATGTGCAGGACAAGAACAAATCGGTCAGCAAATGGGGCGGCTTCGTTGATGGCGTGGAATATTTCGATGCCGATTTTTTCGGCATCTCCGGACGTGAAGCGGCAGTAATGGATCCGCAGCAACGCATCATGCTGGAACAGACCTGGGCCTGCATGGAGGATGCGGGCTACGATCCAAAAAATTTCAGCGGTACGCGCACTGGTGTGTATGTCGGCGTGTTCAATTTTGACTATCAGGATCACCTTGGGAAGGCGCTCGACGCCATCGAAGCGCACGTCTCGACCGGCACGCACACGGCACTCATTCCCAATCGCATTTCGCATTTCTTCAATTTGCATGGGCCAAGCCTGCCGATCGACACGGCGTGTTCCAGTTCCCTCGTGGCATTACATAAAGCGGCGCATGCAATTCGACGCGGCGAATGCGACCATGCCTTAGTCGGCGGCGTTAGCGTTCTGTGCAGCCCCACGCATTTTATTTCGTTTTCCAAAACCGGCATGCTATCGCCCGATGGCAGTTGCAAGAGTTTTGACGAACGGGCCAACGGATATGTGCGCGGCGAAGGCGCCGGCATGATTCTGCTCAAGCCGCTGCGCAAAGCGATAGCGGATAACGACAGGATTCTGGCAGTCGTGCGTGGCACGGCAATCAATCACGGCGGTCGCGCCCGCACAGTGACCTATCCGGGTTCGCTTGCCCAATCCGGTGTCATTGCCGAGGCGTTGGCTCAGGCCGATATCCCGATTGCGACAGTTGGCTACGTGGAGGCTCACGGCACCGGCACGCCCAAGGGCGATCCAATCGAGATCGAGGGATTGAAACTTGCCTATGCCCGCATTGCCAACGAGCAAGGCGAGGATCTGCCAAGTGCGACTTGCGGCATCGGCAGCGTCAAAACGAACATCGGACATCTGGAGTCGGTTGCCGGACTGGCGGGCTTGATCAAGACCATTCTTTGCATGAAACAGCAAACCCTTCCAGGATTGGTGCACTACCAAAAACTCAACCCACGCATCAATCTCGAGGGTAGTCCGTTTTATATCGTTGACAAGAGTCGACCATGGGCGTCTCCAGTGGGTACGAACGGGCAGACAATACCGCGCCGCGCCGGCATCAGCTCTTTCGGCTTCGGCGGCGTCAACTCGCACGCGATCATTGAGGAATTCCCTGCTCCGCAGCAGGATGAGCCGGGTGCCGAACAGACGCCGGTACTGGTCATACTTTCCGCCAAGACCCAAGCCGTGTTACGCAATCAGGTGCAGAACATGCTGACGGCCATTGCATTACCCGAAGTGCAACGCGGCGGCTTGCGCGACTTCGCATTCACCTTGCAAACCGGGCGCCAGGCCATGAGTGAACGCCTGGCGCTGGTGGTTGACTCGTTTGCCGGATTGCAGCGCGAATTGCAGGACTGGCTCGCCGGAAGCACGAGGACGGACAAGACTTTGAGCGGGCGGGTCACCGCGGAAGACTTGCTCAGGATTGCTGGTGAGCCGAGCCGCAGTATTTCCATTGCAACATTGCTCGCAGATCGGGATCTGTCCAGCCTGGCGAGGGATTGGGTCAAGGGGCATGATGTCGATTGGACCATGCTCCATAGCACAGAGAAGCGCCGGCGCATTGCTCTGCCGACTTACCCATTCGTCAGGGAGCGGCACTGGATCGACGCGAATTCGGATGCTTCACCGATGCCCGTGGGGGCAGAGTCGGCATTGCATCCGCTGCTGCACCGTAATACTTCAAACCTGTCGGGTTTGCGTTTCAGCAGTACGTTCACCGGGAAGGAATTCTTCCTCGCCGATCACGTTGTGCAAGGCACGCCTACCTTGCCTGGCGTGGCACAACTCGAAATGGTGTGGTGCGCCGCCAATCAGGCCCTGCCGCAAGCCGATCCGCGTCTGTTGAAAGACATCGTGTGGATGCGCCCGATTACGGTCGGCGAGCAGCCATTGGAGTTGCATGTTGCACTTTTTCCAGAGGAAGACGGGGAGATCGGCTTTGAGATCTATCGGAGCGCGGGCGAAGAGAGTGAAGCAGTGTTGTTCAGCCAGGGAACGATAGCAACAGGCTTGGCTGCCCCGGCGCAACTTGATCTACCAGCGTTGCGCTCGCAATGTGCGGCGTTGCACTTGGAACCGGCCCAATGCTATGCGAAATTCAAGCAAGCGGGATTGCAATATGGCCCGGCGCACCAGGCAATGCGGGCGTTGTATATCGGCCAGGGACAGGCATTGGCGCAGATTGAATTGCCGCCTGCGTTGCTCGGATCGCGGGAAAACTATACGTTGCACCCGAGTTTGCTCGACGCCGCGCTTCAGGCTGCCATCGCCTTTCACGTAAATGTTGCGTCTGACTCGGGTGAGTCCTCGCCCATGCTGCCCTTTGCCCTGGAGGGACTGGAGATACTCGCGCCCTGCAAGCCGAACATGTGGGCTTCTGTGCGCTATTGTGCGGGCAGTGGCGCGTACGAAGCGGTGCAGAAATTCGACATCGACCTGTGCGATGAAGCAGGCATGGTATGTGTGCGCTTCAACGGCTTCTGCGCGCGTGTCGCGGGGCAGTCGGCATCCGTCGACGAACCGTTGCGAACGGCGCTGTTTCAACCTGCCTGGAAACAGGAGCCCGCCTCATCCGTCCCGGGCATTGTCCACGCCCGTCATCTCGTTCTGGTTTTCGGAGATGTGAACGAGGAAGAACTGCATGCGTCCATGCCCGGCACGAAAATTCTTTCGATTTCGTTGAGTGATGACCTTGCGCATGACTATGAACGTGCCGCGTGCGCCCTTTTGGAACAGGTCCAGGCCATGCATGCACTGCCGGGGCAGCACATGGTCCAAATCGTGGTACCTGTCGAGGGTGTCGCTTACACCATGTCCGGCCTCGGCGGGTTGCTGCGTTGTGCGCAACTGGAAAACCCGCGCATATCGGGTCAGGTCATCGCCATTGGAGACGGCCAGAAAGTGCCGTCGGTACTTGCCGAAAACCTGCATTGCGGTTCTATACATGTGCGTTACGTCAACGCCAAACGGGAGATATGTCAGTGGGAAGAAATCCCCGCCGCGAAGCTCGAAATTTCCGAATCAGGAAAAACCTGGAAGGACCGCGGGGTCTATCTGATTACTGGTGGAGCAGGCGGTTTGGGCTTGATCTTCGCACATGACATTGTCGGCAAAACAAAAAATTCCGTATTGATCTTGACCGGCCGTTCATTGCCTTCCGAGTCTACGCTGTCAAAAATACGTGCGCTGGAAGCCTTGGGCGCGGTGGTTCAATATCGGCAGGTTGACGTCGGTGACGCCTCGGCAATGACCGATCTGGTACAGGGCATTGCGGAGGAATTTGAAAGTCTCGACGGCATCATTCACGCCGCCGGCGTGTTGCGCGACAGTTTCATTGTTAACAAAACGGCTGACCAAATGCGTGACGTGCTGCGCGCCAAGGTGGCTGGTCTGATCAATCTCGATCAAGCCAGCCGCGATATGCCGCTCGATTGTTTCATTTGTTTCTCCTCGACTTCAGGTGCGTTGGGTAACGTCGGCCAGGCCGACTATGGGGCGGCGAATGCATTCATGGATGCGTTTGCGCAGCGTCGTGCCGGTCTGGTGGAGCGTGGCGCCCGTCACGGCTGCACATTGGCACTTAACTGGCCGCTATGGGAGCAGGGTGGCATGCAAGTCGATGCTGCCACGCGAGAGGAATTGAGCCGGCGCACCGGCTTGATTGCGCTGCGTACCGACAGCGCGGTACGTGCCATGATGCAGGCATTGACATGCGGGCAGGCGCAAGTGATGGTCGCTGAAGGCGCGATCGCACGTTTCACGGCAAGCCTTGCGCAGGTCGCAGCACCTGCAGCAGTGTCGTCGAAGCCCGGGCCGGAGCAGGCGGCGTCTGCCGATTTACGCGAAAAGGCCAATCGCTATTTCGTTCGCCTGCTTTGCACAACGCTCAAACGCCCGGTAAACAGTATCGACCCGCACGCGCAGCTGGAAACTTACGGCATTGATTCCATTCTGGTGGTGGATCTCACGCGTACTCTGGAGCAGGTGTTCGGTACGCTTTCAAAAACTCTGTTTTTCGAATATCAGACCATCGCAGCATTGGCAGATTACTTTCTGCAAAACCATCGCACGGAGCTGGTTGGTGCCCTGGGGGAAAGTTCGGTAGAGACCATATCAGAGCCAACGCCAATCGCGGTCGCCACGCCGACACCGCGTCGCCAACCGCGCTTCGGCACGGGTCATCCCATTGCGCGCGATAGAGCTTTGCGCGCCACGGAAGCAGCAAATACTGTCGCAAGTCATCGCGGCAGGACAAGCGTTGACGATGACATTGCAATTATCGGATTGGCCGGCCGTTATCCGCAGGCAGGCAATGTGGAAGAATTTTGGGCCAATCTGTGTGCCGGCAAAGACTGCATTACGGAAATTCCATCCGAGCGCTGGGATTACAAACTGTATTACGACCAGGATCGCAACAAGGCCGGCAAGACGTATAGCAAATGGGGCGGCTTTATCGACGGCGTGGATTTGTTCGACCCGCTGTTCTTCAATATATCCCCGCGTGAAGCAGAACTCATGGACCCGCAGGAACGCCTGTTTCTTGAGTGCGTTTATGCCGCCGTGGAAGATGCGGGCTACACCAGGGAAACGGTTGCGCAAGGCGCCACCAACGCTGTCGAAGGCAGCGTGGGCGTGTATGTCGGCGTGATGTACGAAGAGTATCAACTGTACGGCGCGCAAGAACAGGCGCGCGGAAACAACCTCGGTATGTTCGGCAGCGCGGCGTCAATCGCAAATAGAATTTCGTATTTCTGCAATTTCAATGGACCGAGTATTGCGCTCGATACCATGTGTTCGTCTTCGCTCACGGCGATTCATCTGGCCTGCCAGAGCCTGCAGCGCGGCGGCTGCAGTGTGGCAATTGCCGGCGGTGTCAATGTATCGATTCATCCCAACAAATACCTCATGTTGGCACAGGGTAAATTCATTTCCGGAAAAGGACGCTGCGAAAGTTTCGGCGAGGGTGGCGAAGGCTATGTGCCGGGCGAGGGCGTCGGCGCGATCCTGCTCAAGCCGAAAGCACAGGCGATAGCCGACGGCGACCACATTTACGGCGTGATCAGGGCTAGCGCCGTCAATCATGGCGGAAAGACCAACGGGTACACGGTACCCAACCCGAATGCACAAGCCAAGGTAATCGAACGCGCCCTGCGCGAAGCCGATATTGACGCGCGCACCATCAGCTATGTCGAAGCACACGGAACCGGCACGACACTGGGCGACCCGATTGAAATCGCCGGCCTGAGCAAGGCATTCAGCAACTGGACGCAGGAGCGGCAATATTGCGCCATCGGTTCCGCCAAATCAAATATCGGGCATTGCGAGAGTGCGGCCGGCATTGCGGGTGTGACCAAGGTATTGCTGCAATTGAAGCACAGGCAGTTGGTGCCGAGCCTGCATTCACAATACCTGAATCCGAATATCGATTTCACCAAATCTCCGTTCGTCGTGCAACAGGAGCTTGGACCCTGGCAACGTCCGGTTCTCGAATCCGACGGCGTGCAGCGCGAATATCCGCGCATCGCCGGCATTTCATCTTTTGGGGCAGGTGGGGCCAACGCGCATGTGGTGATAGAGGAATATATTGCACCGACGCCATCGGCATTGGTACACACAGCCGAGGCCAGGCCGGGGCCTGCGCTGGTGGTGCTTTCGGCACGCAGTGAGGAACGCTTGGTGGCACAGGCCAGTCAGTTGCTCGCAGCCATCGATGTGATGGGTGCACAAACTGTGATTGATTTGGCCGATCTGGCCTATACCCTGCAAGTCGGACGCGAAGCCATGGAGGAGCGGCTTGCGTTCCTGGTCGATTCCATAGCCGATTTGCATGGCAAGCTTGAGGCATTTGTTGCCGGCAATCCGGCGATGGACGACTTTTATCGCGGGCAGGTGAAACGCAACAAAGAGACACTTGCGACCCTGGCGGGCGACGACGACATGTCGCAAACCATCGAGGCATGGATTGCGAAAGGCAAGTTCGGGAAGTTGCTCGATCTATGGGTGAAAGGACTGACATTCGATTGGCGCAAATTGTACGGTGCGCGCTTACCCAAGCGCATCAGCTTGCCGACCTATCCATTTGCGCGCGAGCGCTATTGGGTGCAGTCCGGAAATGCAATCGAGACAACGGCTGCGGCAAGCGGGGCGCATCTGCACCCGCTATTGCATCGAAATACGTCGGATATATCGGGTTTGCGTTTCAGTACGGATTTGCGCGGCGACGAATTCTTTTTGGCCGAGCACGTGGTTCAGGGTGACCGTATATTGCCTGGTGTGGCGCAACTGGAGATGGCGCGCCGCGCAGTATGTGAGGCGGTCGGTATCGATTGCCACATCGAGCTTGTTGACGTTGCCTGGGTGCGTCCAGTCAGGGTCGGCGACGAGGGTCTGCAGTTGCATCTTGCCTTGTACCCGGAAGATGATGCCGAAATCAGATTTGAAATCTACAGTGCCGGCGGGGAAGACGAGATCGTCGTGCACAGCCAGGGCGTGGTTTTGGTCGACGAGACTGAAGAAGCCGGGACCTCAGTCACATGTGATCTGGATGGGGTGCGCACCGAATGTTCGCTAGCCCACCTGGACAAAGAGCAAATTTACCCGGTTTTCGCACGCGCGGGCTTGCAGTATGGCGCGGCCTTTCGCGGATTGAGCGAATTGCACGCCGGCGCACAGCAGGTACTGGCGCGGATCAGCCTGCCATCTTCCGCGCTGAGCATGGGTGATGCGGGCCGTTATGGCTTGCACCCGAGCTTGCTCGATGCGGCATTGCAGGCTTCGATGGGACTGCAAACGGGTCTTTGGTTGCCTGAAGGGCAGGCAAGCATTGCCTTGATGGTCCCTTTTGCGCTGGGTTCTCTCGTGCATCTGGCGCCTTGCCAGCCAAGCATGTGGGCGCATGTTCGGTTTAGCACTGGCAGCTCGGCGAACGACGTTGTGCAAAAGCTCGATATCGACTTGTGCGACGACGCCGGCGTTGTTTGTGTGCGGTTCACGGAATTCAGTATGCGAATGCTGCAGAGTAATGCGTCAGCCGGTTCTGCTGAACCGGCCTTTGATGGCACGCTGCTGCTGGCACCAACATGGGACGTTATGCCTCTTCCGGATGCTGTTCGCATGCCAGCAGCGGAGGCGCGCGTGGTGATGCTGGGCGGCACGCCTCTGCAACAGCAGGGCATCAGCGATCAGTATCGTCTATCGTCAGTGCTTGCGCTGGGCAATGGAGCAACACTGCATGAAATTGAAGACAGCCTTCGCGCGCAGGGTGTAATCGATCATATTGTATGGGTCGTTGGGGAAGAAGAGCAGGCAGGAACGCAGGACGACGAAGCACTGATCGCCGCACAAGAGCGCGGCGTTGTGCTTGGATTCCGCCTGGTGAAGGCTTTGCTGGCTTTGGGATTTGATAGTCGTGCATTGGGCTGGACGGTCGTGACCACGCAAACCCAGGCGGTGCATGCATGCGATGCGCTCTCACCTGCACACGCGGGAGTCCATGGCTTCATTGGATCATTGGCCAAGGAAATGCGCCGCTGGCAAGTTCGCCTGGTGGATATGCCGCAGGGGACGATGTGGCCAATCGAGCAGATGTTCCACCTGCCGTTCGACCCAAACGGCGACGCTTTTGCCTGGCGCTCCGGCCAATGGTTCCGGCAGCAGTTGGTGCCGACAATAGTCAATCCGGGGCCAGATTCCGCGCCGCTGTATCGTCAAGGCGGGGTGTACGTGGTGATCGGCGGTGCCGGGGGCATCGGTCAGGCCTGGAGCGAACACGTCATACGCGAACATCAAGCCAACGTAGTCTGGATCGGACGACGCGCAAGGGATGAAAGCATTGAACAAGCCCAAGCGCGGCTGGGGCAGTTCGGCCCGGCACCGACCTATATTGCCGCAGATGCTGCCGATCTCGGCGCCATGCAGCGGGCATGCGAACAGATTCTGGCGCGCTTCCCCGCCATCCATGGCGTCATGCACGCCGCCATCGTCTTGCTCGACAAGAGCCTTGCGCAAATGGATGAAGAGCGCTTGCTGGCCGGTTTGTCCGCCAAGGTGGATGTCAGTGTGCGCATGGCACAGGTTTTCGGGGGGCTGCAGCTCGACTTCATGCTGTTTTGTTCTTCCTTGCTCAGTTTCATCAAGGCAGCGGGCCAGAGCAATTACGCTGCCGGTTGCACGTTCAAGGATGCATACGGATTGCTGTTGGCGAAACGCTTGCCCTATCCGGTAAAAGTCATGAACTGGGGGTATTGGGGCAGTGTGGGCGTTGTCGCCTCGCAAACTTACAGTGAACGTATGGCGCAACAGGGCATAGCCTCGATTGAGGTGGATGAAGGGATGCGCGCTATCGATACCCTGCTTGGGTCGCGGTCGGCGCAACTGGGATTCCTGAAAGTCACGGCGGCCGGATTGAAGGGCGGCATTCACGACTTGATTGCCACGTCTCGCGTGCAAACGCAATACACCACTGACGGTTTTCCGAGAATCGTCCTTGCCCCGCAAACAACCGATGCGAAGATTCCCGCGAATGCAGCACGCGTGCAACAACAACGACTGGAAATCGATCAGGCATCGTTGGCTATTCTGTGCGGCGAGTTGAACGCGATGGGATTGTTCCGCCCGGATACATTGGAAATGGATTTGGCGGCAGCGTCTGGACGATTGGGTTTGCGCCCTGGCTATGAACGTTGGCTGGCGCATAGTCTGGAACAACTGGCGCAGGCCGGTCTGGTGACGCATAACGCCGCAAATGGCACCTGGCGGGCCTCGCATGGCGCCGACGACACAATGGTGCTGCGTGTATGGGCCGACTGGGACTTGCGCAAGGCGGCATGGCTTGACGAAGCAAACCTTCGGGCGCAGGTTGTTTTGCTCGAGTCGATGTTACAAGAGCTGCCAGCCATTCTCCAGGGGCGAACACCCGCAACCGCCGTTATGTTCCCCAATTCGTCCATGCATCTGGTCGAAGGGGTATATCAGGGCAGTGCCGTAACCGATTATTACAATGATGTATTGAGCGACAAAGTCTGTGCATTTGTCGAGGCGCGCTTGAAGCAGGATCCCGCTGCGCGCATTCGCATCCTCGAAATCGGCGCCGGCACGGGTGGCACAAGCGCGCGCGTTCTGACCCGCCTGGCGCCGTATACGGCCAGCATCGATCAATATTGTTATACCGACCTTTCACGTGCCTTCCTGCTGCACGCGGAAAAGAAATATGGTCCGCACTATGCCTATCTGAACTACCAACTGTTCGACGTTGGCGCGCCGCCAAGCGCGCAGGGTATTGCGGCCGGCAGCTATGACATGGTCATTGCGACCAATGTCTTGCATGCCACGAAGGATATCCGCCTGAGCCTGCGCAATGCCAAAGCAGTGTTGCGCACCAAAGGCCTGCTATTGCTCAATGAATTGAGCAGTTGCGAACTTTGGGCGCATCTGACTTTCGGACTACTAGACGGCTGGTGGCTCTATGAAGACGAAGCGTTACGGATTCCCGGCTGCCCCAGCCTTGCACCGGAACAATGGGAAACGGTATTGCAGGAGGAAGGCTATGACAACGTACAGTTCCCCGCACGAGAGGCACACGCATTAGGGCAGCAAGTTGTCGTCGCCGAAAGCGATGGCATTGTTTTACAGATAAAGAACACTACTACGCCGGCAAAAGTTTCCGTCGCTGCCTCTGCACTTGCCTCTGCACTTGCCTCTGCACCTGCTTCTGCACTTGCATCTGGACCTGCTGCTGTACGCCGCAATCTACAAAAAACGACAGTATTGCCAGTAATATTGCCGGCAACGCCGACAACTGCGTCGACACCGGGTCATACGCCGGCATCGTTGCGCGAAAAGAGTCTCTACCAATTCAAAAAATTGGTAGGGCAAACGCTCAAGATGCCCCTGGATAAGATTGATTCAGGTACCAACCTCGATCAATATGGCATCGACTCCATCCTGGTCCTCGAGTTGACCAATAGTCTGCGCGCAGCATTTGCCGATTCCGGCATTGGCAATGCCATCAGCACGACCTTGTTCTTCGAATATCAGAGCATTGAGGCCTTGACCGATCATTTCATCCGGACTGACCCTGCGGCAATGATGCGCTGGACCGGACTCGATGCGGAGGTTGAAGCGAATCGCCCTGGCACGCAACCGGTCATAGCTCAAGCCGTCACTGCAACGCAAGCCAAACCCGTGCTCGCTCGGTGGTCGTCCGGAGGACGCAGCATAACGCCAGTTGCAACTCGAGGGGCGGCGGCGCAATTCGATGTGGCAATCATCGGCCTTTCCGGCCGCTATCCGCAGGCAAACGACCTCGGCCAATTCTGGGAAAATCTGAAGGCCGGCCGCAATTGCATCTCCGAAGTCCCGCCGAAGCGCTGGGACCACAGTCTTTATTTCGACGAGAGAAAAAATCAGGCGGGCAAGACCTATAGCAGGTGGGCCGGATTTCTGAACGACGTGGATTGCTTCGATCCGCTGTTTTTCAATATATCCCCGCGCGAGGCGGAGACCATGAGCCCGCAGGAACGCCTGTTCCTGCAAGAGGCCTATGCCAGCATCGAGGACGCCGGCTATACTCCTGCCGGTTTGAGCGGCAGTCGAAAAGTTGGCATGTTCGTCGGTGTGATGAATGAACGTTATCCGGCCGGGTCACGTTTCTGGTCGATTGCCAATCGCACTTCCTATTTCTTCAATTTCCAGGGCCCCAGCATGGCGGTCGATACCGCTTGCTCGGCGTCGCTAACCGCCGTGCATTTGGCCGTCGAGAGCCTGCGCAGCGGGAGCAGCGAAATCGCCATAGCGGGAGGCGTGAATCTGATCGTGGACCCGGAACATTTGGTGACCTTGTCTGAAATGACGATGCTTTCCAGCGGGGACAAGTGCAAGTCCTTTGCTGCGGATGGCGATGGCTTTGTCGACGGCGAAGCGGTGGGTGCCATGGTACTCAAGCCGCTGCAACATGCCATTGCCGATGGCGACCACATCTATGGCGTCATCAAGGGCAGCGCCATCAATTCTGGCGGCAAGACCAATGCCTATATGGTACCGAATCCGAACATGCAAGCCCAGTTGGTGGCTGAGGCGCTGCAACGGGCCGGCGTGGATGCGCGCGCCGTCAGCTATATCGAGGCGCAGGGAACCGGCAGCAGCCTGGGCGATCCTATTGAAATTGCCGGACTGTCCAAAGCCTTCCGCGCCTCGACCGGAGATAAGCAGTTTTGTGCGATCGGCTCTGCGAAGTCCAATGTCGGCCACTGCGAGAGTGCGGCCGGCATCGTGGCGATTTCCAAGGTATTGATGCAGATGAAACACCAGACTTTGGTGCCGAGCCTGCATGCGACGACTCCCAATCCGGAAATCGATTTCGCCAATTCTCCGTTTTCGCTCCAGGTGGAATTGGCGCATTGGGCGCGACCAGTGCTGGAAATTGACGGCCGAAGCCGAGAAATTCCCAGAATCGCCGGCATCTCCTCATTCGGCGCAGGTGGTGCGAATGCTCATGTGGTGATCGAGGAATACGTCGCGCCCGCAAGGCCGCAAAACAACAAAAAGCCGGCTCTCATCGTGCTTTCCGCGCGCAATGCAGAACGCCTGCAACAGCAGGCGCAACGACTGTTTGACGCAATCTCCAGCCGGCAGGAGGCCGATATTGAACTCGACGATCTGGCCTACACGTTGCAAGTCGGACGGGAAGCGATGGATGATCGTCTCGCGCTAACGGCGGATTCGCTCGACGCCTTGCGGCAAAAACTGTCGGACTTCCTCGCCGCCGAAGACGGCCATGGAGATATCGAAGGTTTGCATCGCGGCCAGGTAAGGCGCAACAAGGAAACAATGGCAATTTTTGCCAACGATGACGACATGGTGTCGATCGTCGCCACCTGGATTGCACGCGGCAAGTTTGACAAGATACTCGAACTTTGGGTCAAGGGCCTGGCAGTGGATTGGGATCTGCTGTATGACGCCAATACCCGGCCCCGCCGCATCAGCCTGCCGACTTACCCATTTGCGAAGGAATCGTACTGGTCGGCCAAGCGTCGCGAGAATTCAGCAGGCGGTGGTGGCATATTGCACCCACTATTGCACCGTAATACATCCGACTTTCATGGTCCACGATTCACCAGCGTCTTTGGCACCAGCGATGCGTGCGTGGTGTTTGATGCCGAACGTTCAGCCTACATTTTGCCGCGCACTGCGCAACTGGAAATGGCACGGCGCGCGGTAAGCGAAATTACCGGCGATGGTGCCGTTATCGAGATTGAAGAGATCAGTTGGGAACAGGCTGCAAAAGTTGCCGATATCGGCCTTACAGCACATGTCGCACTGGCCCTTGAGCCGGACCACGGCGTCAGCTTCGAGATTTACAGTGACTCGGACGATGGCCTGACTACCGTTTACTGCCGGGGAAGAGTTGCGAAAGAAAACGCCATAGGCCCTATTGACGGGACGACACCGACTGCAATCGAGCATGCCGAATCCCTGGCGACAACCGAGGGCGGTAAGGATGCCCCTGTCAAACTTGACGCAGGAACGTTACAGGAAAAAATCAAGCAAACCCTTGTGTCGATGGTATCGTCTATGCTCAAGGTGAAGCAGGACGATATCGACGGCGATACTTCATTAAATGAGTATGGTTTCGATTCGATCAGCCTGACCGAATTCGCCAATACCCTGAACGAGCGGCTTGAGGCCGATCTGACGCCGACGATTTTTTTCGAATTTCCGACTTTGGATGGGCTGGCCGGCTTTCTTGCCAATGAACGCAGCACAGCCATGCTGCGGCATCTGGCAGGACAGACACCTGCCGAAAGCAGCGCTGTGAAGCCAACTGCCGCAGCGGCTATCCAATCTGCCTCGCCTATCAAAACATCGACGCTTAACGTGTCCGTTGGCCAAGCGTCTCGCTTCGTGCAGGCAACTCGCTTGCGATCGCACCCGGCTCGCGAACCGATTGCCATCATCGGCATGAGCGGAAAATTCCCGATGGCAGATGGTATTGATGAATTCTGGCGTGTCCTCGCCGAAGGCAAGGACTGCATCAGTGAAGTACCGAATGACCGCTGGAATTGGCAAGAACTCTACGGAGACCCGGGCGAGAGCGATAACAAGACGAACATCAAATGGGGCGGCTTCATCGACGGCATTGCCGAATTCGACCCACTGTTCTTCGGCATTTCGCCGAAGGAAGCAGAATTGATGGATCCGCAACAGCGTCTGATGATGCAATACGTTTGGAAGGCGCTCGAAGATGCCGGCTATGCAGGAGGATCGCTGGCCGGAAGCAACACCGCTATCTACGTCGGCACCATGGCGAGCGGCTACGGCAACCTCATCAGCCGTGCCAAGACACCCATCGAGGGCTATTCCTCAACCGGCTCAGTCGCCTCGGTCGGCCCTAATCGCATGAGCTATTTCCTTGACTTCCATGGCCCTAGTGAGCCGGTGGAGACGGCCTGCTCCAGCTCGCTGGTTGCGCTGCGGCGTGCCGTTCTGGCCATCGAGAGGGGCGATTGCGGCATGGCGATTGTCGGCGGCGTCAATACCATCGTGACACCCGACCTGCACATCAGCTTCAACAAGGCCGGCATGTTGAGTGAGGACGGCCGGTGCAAGACTTTCTCCAGCCAGGCTAACGGTTATGTACGTGGCGAAGGCGTCGGCATGCTGGTGTTGAAAGGCCTGTCCGCGGCAGAGCGCGACGGCGACCACATTTATGGACTCGTGCGCGGTACGGCGGAAAACCACGGCGGACGTGCCAACTCACTGACCGCACCCAATCCAAAGGCGCAGGCGGCTGTCGTCAGGGCGGCTTACGAGGATGGCGCGATCGACCCGCGCACCGTGACCTATATTGAAGCCCACGGAACCGGCACCGGCCTTGGCGATCCGGTCGAGATCAACGGATTGAAGACTGCATTCAGGGAGCTGTATGCGGGCTCGGGTTTCAATGATTCTGACGTACCTGTTTCCCATTGCGGACTTGGCTCTGCCAAGACTAACGTCGGGCATCTGGAACTGGCGGCCGGAGTTACCGGCGTCATCAAGGTTCTACTTCAGATGAAACACAAAAAGCTGGTCAAGAGTCTGCATAGCGAAACCTTGAATCCCTACATTGACTTCACCGGCAGCCCGTTCTACGTCGTGCAGCAGGCACGCGACTGGGCGGCGCTGCGCGATGACGCAGGCCGCGCCATCCCGCGGCGCGCCGGCGTCAGTTCATTTGGATTCGGCGGCGTGAATGCGCATGTCGTGCTGGAAGAATATGTTGCCACGGCCGCCACGCACTATCAGCCGTCGGGACCGTCGCTTGTGGTCCTGTCGGCGCGCAACGAGGCAAGACTGCAGGAACAGGTTCAGCAACTGCTCGACCTGACAGACGCCATGGTCGATGCGCCAAACATCAATCTCGCGGACCTGGCTTACACCCTGCAAGTGGGCCGTGAAGCGATGGAAGAACGGGTGGCGCTCGCTGTAAATTCACTCGCCGAACTGCGCGACAAGTTGAACCGTATCAATACCGGGGAAGTGAATATTGCCGAGGTTTACCGCGGACAGGTTCGACGCAACAAGGAGGCAGTGGCCAAGTTTGCAGCCGACAGTGAGTTACCCGGGAAACTCAGAGACTGGGTCGATCAGGGACAAACCGGCAGGGTTCTGGAACTTTGGGTGCAAGGCTTCAATTTTGATTGGAACCTGCTGTACCTTGGACAAAGACCACGCCGCATCAGCTTGCCGACTTATCCATTCGCCAAGGAACGTTATTGGGTGTCAACCGACATGACGGCGCCACAGGATGCGGGCGCCGTGATGCACCCATTATTGCAGCGCAATTCTTCGCTTCTTTCCGGACCACGCTACACCAGCCACTTTGCCGGAAGCGAATTTTTCCTGGCCGACCATATTGTGCAGGGCAATCCGGTGCTGCCCGGGGTGGCGCAACTGGAAATGGCCCGGTGTGCGGTTTCCGCGGCGCTGGAGGGCGCAGGACCATTGCGCCTCACGGATATAGTCTGGTCGCGGCCGGTTGTAGTCGGCGCAGACGGACTCGATTTGCACATTGCGCTCTACCCGCAAGAACGGGGCGTGATCGGCTATGAAATCTATAGCGACGGTGGCGACGGCGAGCCCGTGGTGTATGGCCAGGGCAACGTGATCGAAGCAGACAGCGTCGGTGCCGCAAGCCACGATCTGGCCGCCTTGCGCCAACAATGCACACAGGCACATCTGAGCGCGGCGCAATGCTACGGCCTGTTCGAACAGATGGGACTGCACTATGGCCCGGGCTTCCAGGGCTTGAACGAGCTGTTTGTTGGGCAACAACCTGGGCAACAGCAAGGCCAACTGCAGGCCCTGGCAAGAATAACACTGCCGCTCTCGGTGCAGGCGCAACAAGAGCGCTACGTTCTGCATCCCAGCCTGCTCGATGCGGCCTTACAGGCATCGATAGGCCTGCAATCGGACGTTGCCAAACTCATGCTTCCCTTTGCCCTCGGCGAACTGGAACTGCTGGCCCCATGCACAGCCAACATGTGGGCAGTGGTGCGCCATAGTGCCGGCAGCGCCGCAGGCGATGCCATACAAAAGCTCGACATCGACCTGTGCGGCGACAGCGGCGTCGTATGCGTTCGCTTCAAACAATTCAGCCTGCGCGCCGTAGCCGTTGCCGCAGTTGCCGAGGCCGACAAGTCCATTGAGAGCCTGTTGCTGCAACCGCAGTGGATAGCGCAGCCTGCCGAAACTGCTGCGCCGACCGCCTATACCCGGCATATCGTCGTGCTGTGCGGCATGGACGCCATCGATCTGGAACAAATTCGCCGGCATCTGCCGCAGGCAGTCGTGCTGAAAGCGTTACACAGCAACGACCTTGCACAAAACTTCGAAGCGGCTGCGGCCTTGCTGCTCGAACAACTGCAAGCCCTCAGCGGCCAACCGGGCCGGCACCTGATCCAGGTGGCCGTGCCCAATCAGGGCCAGGCGCAAACCATGTCCGGCCTGAGCGGCATGCTGCGCAGCGCCCAACTGGAAAACCCGCGCATCACCGGCCAGGTGATCGAACTCGACAATTCTGCAAGCATTCAGGAATTGGTTCAGGTTCTCGCAGAAAATCGCAACAGCACAGCGCAACACCTGCGCTACGGCAATGACGGTCAAGGCAGCAGTCGCATGGTTAGTCAATGGACGCCATTGCCGGCGACGCCCGATGCCGCACCCCGGTGGAAGGACCAGGGCGTTTATCTCATCACCGGCGGCGCCGGCGGCCTGGGCCTGATCTTTGCCCGTGCCATTGCCGGCCATGCCAAGGGCGCCACCCTGGTGCTCACCGGGCGCGCATTGCCGACCGAGGCCACGCTGGCCGAAATCCGCAAACTCGAAGGGCACGGCGCAGTCGTGCAATACCGGCAAGTCGACGTCGGCGATGCACAAGCTGTCAGCGCGCTGGTGCATGGCATCGATGAAGAGTTTGAAGGGCTCGACGGCATCATCCATAGTGCCGGAGTCGTGCGCGACAGCTTCCTCATCAGGAAAACCAGAGAGCAATTGCAGCAGGTATTGCGCGCCAAGGTGGCCGGCACGATCAACCTCGATCAAGCCAGCCGCGATATCGCGCTCGACTGCTTCATCTGCTTCTCCTCGATCGCCGGTGCCCTGGGTAATATCGGCCAGGCCGACTATGCGGCCGGCAATGCCTTCATGGACGCCTATGCGCAGCAGCGTAACAACCTGGTTGTCCAGAGACAGCGCCATGGTAAAACGCTGTCGATCAACTGGCCCTTGTGGGCAGAAGGCGGTATGCAGGTCGACGCTGCCACGCGCCAATATCTTGAACGGGAAACCGGCATGACGCCGCTGGGTACGGATAGCGGCCTGAAGGCGCTGAATGTTGCGCTGGGAAGCAATGCTGCGCAGGTGCTGTTGGCGCATGGGCAATTGACCAAATTGAAATCAAGCTTGATGAACCTTGAGTCCGCAGGTTCAAGGCAGGAAATCAGTGCGGTGCTCCCCAAACACGCAGCGGAATTGCCTTCCAATCAGAATATGCCTGAGGAATCGGATGAAATGCAGGAAAAGACTGTCCGCTATTTCGTGCGCCTGTTATCGACTGCGTTGAAACTGCCTTCGCAACAGATCGACGCGCACGCGCGGATGGAGACCTACGGCATCGATTCCATCCTGGTGCTGGATTTGACGCGCACATTGGAAAAAGTGTTCGGTCCGCTTCCCAAAACGCTGTTCTTTGAATATCAGACCATCGCCGCATTGAGTGAATATTTTCTGCAAAATCATGCGGCCCTCATGGATTCGTTAATCGGCTTGCGCCTATCGGGGCAGCAAGCGGTTCAGCAGACGGGGCCTCAATTGATTCAGCGCTCGGTGCCGGCAGCGAAAGCGGCGGCAACTTTGCCGAGCCGCATTTCACGTTACGAGAGCCGCAAGCAAGTCGACAGGGCGCCGGAAAGCGGCTTCACGGAAATCGCCATCATCGGTCTTGCCGGGCGTTACCCTCAGGCCGCCAACATTGAGCAATTCTGGACCAATTTGAGCCAGGGCAAGGACTGCATCACCGAAATACCCGGCGAACGCTGGGATCACAGTTTGTATTTCGACGAGGACCGCAACAAGCCAGGTAAAACTTACGGCAAATGGGGCGGTTTCATCGATGGTGTCGACAAATTCGATCCCTTGTTCTTCAATATCTCCCCGCGTGAAGCGGAATTGATGGACCCGCAGGAGCGGCTGTTCCTCGAATGTGTGTATGCCACGCTGGAAGACGCCGGCTATACGAGGGAGGCCCTGGCCGGACGTGAAGGAAGCAGTCGCGATGCCAACGCAGGCGGCAGCGTCGGCGTATTTGTCGGCGTCATGTACGAAGAATATCAATTGTATGGCGCACAGGAACAGGCGCGGGGACGGCAAATCGCCGTGCCGGGTAATCCGGCATCGATTGCCAACCGGGTCTCGTATTTCTGCAATTTCACCGGCCCGAGCATGGCCATTGATACCATGTGCTCTTCGTCATTGACAGCCATTCATTTGGCCTGCCAGAGTCTGCAACGCGGGAACTGCACGGTGGCAATCGCCGGCGGGGTCAACGTTTCGGTTCATCCGAATAAATATCTGATGCTGGCGCAAGGGAAATTCGCGTCCGCCAAAGGCCGCTGCGAAAGTTTCGGCGAAGGCGGGGAAGGCTATGTTCCGGGCGAAGGGGTTGGCGCAATCCTGCTCAAACCGAAGGCACAAGCGATAGCCGACGGTGATCATATTTACGGCGTGATCAAAGCGACGGCAATCAACCACGGAGGCAAGACCAACGGTTACACGGTTCCCAATCCCACTGCGCAGGCCAGAGTGATCGAACAGGCGCTGCGCGACGGCGGAATTGACGCACGTAGCGTCAGCTATGTGGAAGCGCACGGCACCGGAACCAGTCTCGGCGACCCTATCGAAATTGCCGGGCTGTCACGGGCTTTCCAGGAATGGACGCAAGACAAGCAGTTTTGCGCCATCGGCTCTGCCAAATCGAATATCGGACACTGTGAGAGTGCGGCAGGGATCGCCGGCGTGACCAAGGTATTGCTGCAGATGAAGCACAGGCAATTGGTACCAAGCCTGCACTCGAAATCATTGAATCCCAATATCGATTTTGCCAATACGCCGTTCATTGTGCAGCAGGAACTCAGTCCATGGAATCGCCCGGTACTGGAAGCCGCAGGTGTGACGAATGAATCGCCGAGGATTGCCGGCATTTCCTCATTTGGTGCAGGCGGGGCCAACGCGCATGTGGTGATAGAAGAATATGCCGTGCCGGAGGCCGAAGAACAGGCAAGCGGGGGCACGGCTCTGATTGTGTTGTCGGCCCGCGACGAAGCGCGTTTAAGGGAGCAGATGCATTTGCTGCTAGCTGCCTTGGAGCCGGATAAAAACATCGCGCTGGCAGATATCGCCTACACATTGCAGGTAGGCCGGGAGGCCATGGAAGAGCGCCTGGCGCTCGCGGTGGAAAGCGTGGTGCAATTGCGCGAAAAATTGCAGGCGCTCATAGCCGGAGCCAAGGACGTCGACGAGACTTATCGCGGCCAGGTCAAGCGCAATATGGATGCCCTCATAGTATTTGCCGCAGATGACGATTTGCTCAAGGCCGTTCAGGCGTGGGTCCAGAAGGGAAAGTTTGGCAAGCTGCTTGACCTGTGGGTCAAGGGTTTGAGGTTTGACTGGCATAGCCTGTATGGCACACACAAGCCGCGCCGCATCAGTTTGCCGACTTATCCGTTCGCACGCGAACGGTATTGGATAGAACTCTCAGCCGATGCGGAAGCGGCATCGTCCAAGGCAATCGGGAATTTGCATCCGCTATTGCATCGCAATACGTCGACGCTCGCTGCACAACGCTACACCAGCCACTTTGCCGGAAGCGAAATTTTCCTGGCCGACCATATCGTGCAGGGCAATCCGGTGCTGCCCGGGGTGGCGCAACTGGAAATGGCGCGGTGTGCGGTTTCCGCGGCGCTGGAGGGCGCAGGACCATTGCGCCTCACGGATATAGTCTGGTCGCGGCCGGTTGTAGTCGGCGCAGACGGACTCGATTTGCACAT
>DATBQE010000232.1:0-32745 GCA_036561005.1 Burkholderiaceae bacterium
TCGTGCAGCGCGTGAACCTCCACCTCGCGCTGGGCGGCGGGTTCGAGACGCCGCCTCCACCCAAGGGCGAACCGCCCCAAGGAGAGCAAAAATGAAACGACCGGCCGGCAAGCAGGCGAAGAAGCGCGGCAACGGCTCCGCACCGCTGGAGGCTCTCGGCCGCAAGGAGTACGAGGCGGCGCTGGACAAGCTCCACGTCCGCCTCGTCCAGCTGCAGGACTGGGTGGTCGCCAAGGGGCTCAGGGTCTGCATCGTCTTCGAGGGCCGCGACGGCGCCGGCAAGGGCGGCACCATCAAGGCGCTCACCGAGCGCGTGAGCCCGCGCGTCTTCCGCGTGATCGCGTTGCCCGCCCCTACCGACCGCGAGAAATCGCAGATGTACATGCAGCGCTACATCCCGCACCTGCCCGCCGCGGGCGAGGTCGTGATCTTCGACCGCAGCTGGTACAACCGCGCCGGCGTCGAGCGGGTGATGGGGTTCTGCACCGAAGACGATGTCGAGGAATTCTTCCGTTCGGTGCCGGAATTCGAACGCATGCTGGTGCGCTCCGGCATTCAATTGATCAAATACTGGTTCTCGATTTCCGACGAGGAGCAGCATCTGCGCTTTCTGGGCCGCATCCACGATCCGCTAAAGCAATGGAAGTTGAGCCCGATGGACCTCGAATCGCGACGGCGCTGGGAAGAGTACACCAAGGCCAAGGAAATCATGCTCGAGCGCACCCACATTGCGGAAGCGCCGTGGTGGATCGTGCAGGCAGTGGACAAGAAAAAGGCGCGCTTGAACTGCATCAGCCACCTGCTGACCCAGATGCCTTATGAGGACATCGAACACCAGCCGATCGCCCTGCCCGATCGCGAGCGGCATGAGGAATACGTCCGCCATCCGGTGCCGCAGGAGATGATTGTGCCGGAGCTCTACTGAGTCATGCCTGCGGTTTCATGTCTGAAGCCGCAACTCCTTGAGAAAGGCGATCAGGCTGGTGCGCGTCTGATCGAACGTCTGTTTTACCTTCGGAAGCTGATCTTCACCGGTCCCGTTGCCGAGGCATTCGCCCAGCTTGCGCATTTCCTTGAGCAGGGCAACCGCACCCATGGTCGCGCAGGCGCTCTGCGTGCGGTGGATCACCTCTGCGGCGGCACCCTCGGCGAGCGTTGACTGGGGCTCAAATTGCGCAAGCGCCTCGCCGACGCTGGAGGAAAAAAGATTGTACAGCTGAGTCAAGTCTTCCTCGCTGGCGCCGCTCCTGGCCAGCATGGCGAGCGGGGCGCGATCCAGAATCGGGAAGAATTCATCCGGCTTTCCTGCGCCGGCGCGCTCGAGCAGGTCGGCGATGGCCTTGCCGCTGGTCGGCTTGATGACGACGTCGTCGCAAATATCGCTTGCGCGTGACAATACATCGCTTGCCGTCTCTGCCGTCATCAATACCAGCTTGGTGCCGCGTGCCCAATTGCGGTCGCGGCAAAGCTGGATGATATCGAGACCAAAGCCGCCCGGCAGGCGTTGGTCGATGAAGGCGAGATCGAATTGTGCGTCGCGGTCCGCCAATGCAGCACCCAACTCATAGTAGGTCGAAACATGGACGACTTCATGCTGCAATTGGCAGATTACCATGCGCATGGCGTCGGCGGTAATCGGATCGTCTTCCGCAATCAACACGCGCAATCCTTTTCTCGCCAACGAAAATTGCGGTACCTCGGCGGACAACCCGCCCGCCGGCTCGGCGGCCGCGTCGAAACGCAGATCGCATTCGAAGACACTGCCGCGGTTGACTTCGGACTCGACCAGACGCAGGGAACCATCGAGCTTGCGTGCCAATTCAAGGGAAATTGACAAACCGAGGCCGACGCCGGTCTGGTCGCCTTGAACTCCACGCGTCACGAATGCATCGAAAATTCGCAATTGCATGGCCTTCGGTATACCCAACCCGGTATCGCTTACCGAGATTGCGCAAGTGACCTTTCCGGCGTTGCCATCGTTTATGAGACGCGCCTTCAGGCTGACCGTACCAAACTCAGTAAATTTGAACGCGTTGGATAACAGGTTGACGACAATACGACGCATGGCCGTCAAATCGCCCCTGACATGAATTCCTTCACATTCGTTTGCATCAATCACAAACGTTGCGGCCGACCGGTGCACCAAATTGGCGGTCGCGCCGATTTCGCGGCCAAGATCGAATGTCTCTTTCGTCCCACCGTGTCGATTCTCTTGCCGATCCGGATCAAGCAGGAGCAGGTCTTCCACGAGTTTGCTCATGTGGCGCGCGATCATATTAAGCTGCGGCAATATATCGCGCATGTCGCCATCACGCTTATCCGCAGAATCAAGCAACAGACGCAAGGCGTTGACCGGTGTGCGCAATTCATGGCTGACGTTGGCGACCACCATGTAAGCGGCCAGTGCCAGAGGATTAAACAAATTGAAGCGCACAATTGCCACCGTGAATATGCCGAGACTGATGGCAATGAACACCACGCCGGGCGGGTAGAATTCGACGCCGTAATTGCACAGATAGTCAACAGCGGCAAAAAAGTAGATCAACACTGCACCGATGCAGAGCCGCAGCTTGATTTGCCTGCTCGCATTCGAATGTTTCTGCTGTCGGTAGGTAACATACAGGCCACGGCCAACCACCGCCACCGTTTGCAGAACATGCAAGGGGTGCAACAAGCCCGCTTTGGGGTAAGGCCCGAAGAAAAAGCGATAGTAGCCGGAAACAAACAAATCGCTGCAGAGCAAGGTCATGGCCAGCATGCCTGCAATGCCGTAGGAAAGATAGACCAACGGTCGTTCTTTTTCCGCAAGGGAAATTTCGGTAAGGAAGTGATACAGACTGGTGGGGAGAAACAGGATGGCAAGATAACCGAACCTGGTCAGGAACATGATCGTCTGCGGGTCAGACACCTGAAACAGTACGGCCCAAGTACCTTGCCATAGTGCCGATACCATGCACAGCAGAAAAAAGCTCGCGCCGACTCGTGTCATGCCCTGGGTACAGGCGACAATAATGCCGTACCCAAGAAAAATCGACGCGACAATTGCGGGCAGCAGTGAATACATTACCGGAATTCTCCAGGTTCAACCGGCCAATTGTCGAGCATGAGGGGCTTTCACCGTTCAATAGTGAGAAAGATTGTCATACGCTCACCCGCTGCAATTCAAGAACGAACAGCACACCGTTATCGACATTTTGCACGACAATTGTGCCGCCCATCTTTGCCATGTATGTTTTGGCGACAAATAGTCCTTGCCCGCGATTACCGTTCGCTGCAGCATCATGCTGATCCGACACGCCGTATTCGAAAATTTTATCTATCAAATCGGGGTCAATGTTCGGCCCTTGATTATGTATCCTGATACTTGCATTCGCCTCGGTAAACTGCAAGTCTATTGTAATCGGCGAATCCGGCACGCGATAGCGGTCGGCATTGCGCAATACATGCGTGACCACGTCTTCCAGAGAATAATCGTCGGCCCTGACGTTGACAGGCCCGCCCGCGCCGGTGAATATAACGTTGGCAATACCGACCAGCGGGGCGTTGTCGGCAACATTTTTCAGAAAGGCGCCCAGTTCGACGGCGGTGACCTGCAAGACGGTCGATTGAAACGCTTCGCTGGGCGAGGCGCTGCCGTAGAGCACGCGAATTGCCTGTTGCATGCGGTTGATATAACGATTACTCGGGCTGTCCGAGGAACCATGCAGCGCCATCAACGACTGCAGAGGCGACATGATTTCGTGGCCTACGGCATGCCACATTTCCTTTTCCTGTTCGGCGCGAATTTCTTCGCGCAGCACGTCTTCCTTCACGCGGCGCAGCAGGTCGTGCAGGCAACTGGCAAGAATACCCAATTCGTCGGCACCGCGCAGGTCCGACAGATCGAAACGTTCCAGTCCGCCCGAACCTTTGACCACGACGGAAAGATTGGCCGCGCGTTTGGTCAATACGGCAATGCGCCGGATGATGCCGATTTCGATGATGAACCATGCCACGAACAAAGCCAGCAGCATGGCGCCGACAAACCACGATACACGTGCCGCCACCACGCCGAGGCTTTGATTGACGCTGCGAACGTCGCCGCCCAGCGTGATGTCGTAGATGCCGCTGCCGGTGGTGATCGATTGCCTGCTTTCATTCAAGCCGCCGTCCTGATCAAGCGGCAGTCTTTGTATCAGGCGCGCCAGCAGACGCGAGGTCGTATCGGGCCTGTCTTCGGCGCCGGTCAGGCTCATCAAATCGTTCTTGTCTGCGCTGCCATGCTTGCGGATGTGAAGCGTCTCGCCGGGCAGCAGCAGGGAAGCCAGGTCGCGTATCGCAAACGGCCTGGCGGCCGCCGCACTACTGCTGTCGAACAGCACGCCGCCCTGGCCCGGCGCCAGCACTTCAATGCGAACCGCGATCTTGTCGAGATCGGTTGGCGGCCAGACCGGCCTTTTGTGCTGGAACAATTCTTCCTGCAAGACCTCGATCGGCAGGCGCAGCGAAAAAAAGGCACTGCGCGGGCAATCGACGTCGGCTTCATCCTGCTCCGGCCTGCCGCAATGCGTGCTTTGCCAGATCCACCCGCGAAAATCCCTGGCAGGACGGGTGTCGGCTTCGCCGTTCTCGTCGACCGTGAATCCGGTCAGGCGGCCATGCGCGCCGCGGCTTTGCACGGCGGTGAATTCACCGGCCTTTTCAAATGGCGCGATCCAGCGATAAGTCTGCCCGCGCAGGGTCACGCTGACGCGCACGCGGTGTGCCTGATCGAGGTCGTTTTGCCCGCGCTGATGCGGCACCAGTTCATTGCTGAAGAAGTTGCCGGCGGCATAAATGAAGCCGCCGGCCCAGGGACTGTTGCCGATGGCGACGCACAATGTGCCGCTATCGCCGTATTGAACCAGGCAACCGGACATGGTAACGGCTTGCTGCACCTTGCTTTGGTCGTCGAAATCGAGTGAAGGAAACGGCAGCAGAACCGGATGCAGCGGCGCGGCGTCGGCGCTGTCGGCACGCAGATTGAGCAGGGCCAATTGACCGCTCGGATGGCGCAGCGTGGCACCGATTTGTTCCCCGGTCTTGCGCAAACTGTATTGGTAATTGTTGTAGCTGAGCTGTTTTTCCTGCTGCAACACATACAGCGCCAGCGCCACGGTGGCGAACGCCAGCAACAGAAAGGCGCCGCGAAACAGGATGCGCAAACGGTATTGCGCAAGATTGGGCAGTCGCATGGTTGGACGCAATCTCAACTGTCTTGGTCGGCCCAGCGGAAGCCGCGCATGGGAATGTTTTCAATGCGGGAGAAATCCGGGTCCACTTCGCGAAACGCATCACGTATCGTGCTGACATGCTTGCGGATATTGTCGCGATTGCGCCCGCTCTTGACCACCTGGAACAACTGCTCATAGGTCACGACCTGCCCGCGATGTTCGTACAAGGCCACAAGTATGCGTTGGGCCGTCAACGGCAGGTTGACGCGCTGATTGCGCCACATCGGCGTCTTTTGCCGCAGCGGATCGATGGAAAGATCGTTACCGTTGGCAACCGGCGCAGTTTCCTTGACTGCGGTCCGATCCTTCGCAGCGCGCAGGATTTCCAGGAAGGTGTCGATGAAATCGGATTCTTCGAAGGTGGTCTTTTGCAGGTAGTCCCAGGCGTCTAGCGCCTTCATGATGCTGCGATAAATAGTGGCCGGCATGGCCGACACCACCAGAACCGGCGTCGGGTGGCTCTTGTTGATGGCATTGATGATGGCGACGCCGGCGTGACGCTCACGGCCCAATTCAATGTCGAGTACGACCAGATCGTAGGTTTCGCGCGCCAGTGCCGCCTCGGCATCGTCGCGCGAATGCCATTGGTCGACCTGGATACCGGGCTTGGCCGCTTCAATCCAGCCGCGCAACTGGTTGCTGGTCGGAATATCGTCCTCGATGACGGCGACCTTGATGTTTGACTTCGACATGATGCTCTCCACGGACTTTTTTACAGGTTCAAGTATCCATGGTTTCCCGTGAATTGTCTGCCTTGGGCTGTGAGTGTTTCTTCACACGGCCGGCCCAGGCAGTCCGTTTCATGACCACACTGGCCCGCCCGCGGCATTGAGGGCTCCGCACGATAGCGCGCAAGATTCGTTTCAGGGAAATGCAGACGTAAGGACAACGCCATGCAGGATTCTCGGAAAATTCAACGATAAAGGGGAAACGTCATGCTCGATTTACTGGAATCGCTGGTTCATGGTTTGATGAACTTGCTCGGCACCATATTCAACGCGATCGGGTCCGCAATCCGTGCCGCACTCGTCTTTGTTCGGCGCGCCTGGCTACCGCTGACCGGCATGGGCATCGTGCTCGCCGGCGGTTACGAACTGTACACCCATCCACCGTTCGAGTCCCTCAAGCCGAGCGAAGTCGGCATACGCACCAACCGGCTGACGGGTGAGACGGTCGAAGTGCAGAACGGCCTGGCGCTGGTATTACCAGGTCTGCATGAATTGCGCCGTTACTCCATGTTGGACCAGGTCTACCACCCGACGCGCAACAGCAAGGCCGATGGCGAAGCGCCGTTCCAGTCGGTCGAAGGATTATCGATCGGTGTCGACATCACGATTCGTTATGCACTCGATCCGGGCAAACTGGCAGCAATGGCCAAGAAGCTGCCTACCGACATCAACGGCGAGATTGTCGAACCGATGGTGCAGGGCGCCATGTACAAATCCTTTACCCATTACTCGGTGCGCGAAATCTTTTCCGGCAAGCGCAACGAAATCCAGAAGGAGATCGAAGACGAATTGAAACCCAAGCTGGCTGCCGATGGGGTACTGCTGCGCAGCGTAACCATGGGCGAGGTCGACCTGCCGCAGGAATACCGTGCCGGCATGGAAAAGCTGCTGACCGAGGAATTGGAAACCGAAAAGATGAAATACACGCTGGAGCTCAAAGGCAAGCAAGTGCAGCAAACCGAACTGGAAGCAGAAGCCGACAAGATCAAGCGCGAGAAGGCCGCCGAAGCGGCCGGCAGCGAACAGATCATTGCCGCCAAGTCGCAGGAAGAAGCGATGAAGCACGTGCTGCCGTTCAAGCAAAAGCAGATTGAACAACGCCAGTTCGAGGCTGAAGCCGAGAAAGTATCGCGCATCAAGACCGCCGAAGGCACTGCCGAAGCACGTCGCATCGAAGCCTCAGGCGAGGCCGATTCGCGTCACAAACTGGCCGACGTCGAAGCCTACCGTCTGGACACGATAGGCAAGGTGGCCAGCGCCCAACTTGAGCGTGACGGAGCATTGCTGTCCAAGAACCCCTTGCTGATCCAGAAAACCATGGCCGACAAATTGTCCGACAAGATCTCGGTCATCATTGCGCCGCCACCAGCCGCCGGCGGCTTCATCGGCTCGGCCCTGCTCGGCACGGCGCAAAATAATCAGCCAGCCCAAGCCGCAACCACTAATACGCAGGAGAATTGATCATGAGCCTGATAGCCCTGGCATTGGTCGCCATCGTGACCCAGGATAGTGCCGCCCTGCGCGCCGCACCGCGCGAAACGGCGCAGCAACAAGCCGTGCTGTGGCAGGGCGATACCCTGGAAGTGCGTGGCGAACGCATGGATTATCTGCAGGTGTACGATCACCGGCGTGAACGTGGCGGCTACATCCGCACCTCGCAAGTGCGCACCCAGTCACTGGAGCCGAAGGACGCGCCGGACCTGATGGCCGTGGTGCGTTTCCTGCGCGACCGGCCAGGCGCGGAAGCGCTCGGCATCAGCTACACTGCGGCCTACCTGAAGGCGGCCCCGGCCGAAGCCATCGGCCCCGAAGCCTTCGACGCGCTCGGCAGCATGGCCGACCGGCTGGCGCAGCGCGCGTCGGCCAAACAGGGCAAAAGCGACGACGCCGTGCTGTCGGCTCATCTGGAAGTTGTGGCCAGTTACGGCGTCGGTATCCAAGGCTATGAGCATGACGGGCGCATCCAGCTGTGCTACAACGGCGACGCCTTCCGCCGGGTGCTGGCGATGAACTCGACCGACATGCAGCGCGCCCGCGCCGCACTGGCGCTGACGCGCGCCGAATGTGTCGATCCGAACCTGATCCCGCTTGATCGCGATAACCTCGACAAATGGCGCGCGGAGATCCTCGACCGGGTCAAACTGACCGACTTGCCTGAATATGAACGAAACCGCTTGCGCATACGGCGCGCCGGTGTCTGGTCGAGCGTTGCGTTCGAACGCGCACGCCAGCATCAGCCGGCACAAGAAGCGGCAACCCGCGCATTGCAGGAACTGGCCGGCGTGGACAAAGAGGAAATCGCCGAGGCCGATACCAGCGAATATACCGATGCGGCAATCCGCGTTGCCGCGTCGCGCTGGGCCGCAGAACCGGAACCCGTTGCGCGTACCGGCCTGGCGATTGCGACCGAACCTGGCGAAACCGGCCAGACCTGTGTGTTGCTGGTCGACGCCAAGCACCCGCAAAAAAATCCGCTGCTCAAACGTTGCACCTATGGTCTGGTCTGGCCCGCATCGGTCAGCGTGAATGCACAGCAAACGGCCCTCGCACTGGCCGTCCAACCGCTGGCCTCGTGGCGCGAGATGTGGGTGTTTCACAAGGATGCGAACGGCTGGACTATCGACACCTTGCCGCCGGCAGCAAATACGCCCGACGTCGGTTACCTCGAATTCGCCGGCTGGGTACCCGCGACCAACAAGCTGCTCGCCGTGCGCGAGGCGCGCGTCGACGGACACTACAAGCGCAGCTTCGAAATCATCAGCATGGATAGCATGGAAGCGGAAAAGCACGCCGACAATCCGCGTTCGCTGGCCCTATTCAACCGCTGGCAGGACCCCATGTGGAAGAAAGGGACGATCAGTATTCGATAAGTCGTGATAACGGGATACGCATAACCGCATTTCGCCAATCAGCTTATCGAGCGTGGACGCGTGCCGAAGCCGCCGCTGCAGCCGCCGCCACTGTTGCACTCACATGCGCAGAGCCCTTCGGTTCGCCGCGCTGCGCCTTGAGCTTGATGTTCAGGCGCAGCTCATTGAGCGAATCGGCATTGCGCAAGGCATCGTCGTAGCCGATATCGCCGGCTTCATAGAGATCGAACAATGCCTGGTCGAAGGTCTGCATGCCAAGCTCGCGCGATTTGGCCATGACTTCCTTGATGCTCTGGAATTGCCCTTTCAGGATCATTTCCGCCACCGTCGGCGTATTGATCAGAATTTCAGTTGCCACGCGGCGCTGGCCGTCTTCCGAGCGCACCAGCCGCTGCGAGACAATGGCTTTGAGGTTGGACGACAGGCTCATCAGCAGTTGCGGCCGGCGCTCTTCAGGGAAGAAATTGACGATACGGTCTAGCGTCTGATTGGCGTTGTTGGCATGCAGCGTGGCCAGGCACAAGTGCCCGGTTTCTGAAAATGCAATCGCGTGCTCCATGGCATCGGTATCACGTACTTCACCGATCATGATCACGTCGGGCGCCTGGCGCATGGCGTTTTTTAGTGCATGCAGCATGCTGTGCGTATCGGCCCCGACTTCGCGATGCGTGATCATGCATTTCTTACTCTCGTGCACGAATTCGAGCGGATCTTCGATTGTGACGATGTGCCCCGATGCGCTGGCGTTGCGGTGGTCGAGCATGGCGGCCAGGCTGGTCGATTTGCCGGAGCCCGATGCACCCACCATCAGCACAAGACCGCGCTTGGCCATGACGATGTCTTTCAAAACTTCAGGCAGCTTGAATTTCTCCAGAGTCGGCACTTCGCTGGCGATGGTGCGCACCACCATGCCGGTATGCAGTTGCTGCATGAAGGCGTTGACGCGGAAGCGGCAGGAATCGAAGGTGATCGCGAAATTGCATTCCTTCTCTTGCTCGAATTCGGCCTTTTGCCTTTCGGTCATCATCGACAGAACGTAGGAGCGGCTCAAGTCCGGGGTCAGCTTGCCGGCCGAAAGGTGGCGTATTTCGCCGTGCACTTTCATGCTGGGAGGGAAGCCGGCTGTGATAAACATGTCCGACGCACCGCTCTTGTGGACGACGTCAAGCAGCTTGGCCATGTATGCACGCGCCTGTTCCGGCACCAGATGATTCGACATGCTTCCCCCTTGAATGGTCTATCCATCGATTTTATTTTTATTTTCCATAATGACAATATGGTTACAGAATGATATCTGATTTTGTTGAAAGATCGCTACGGGATTTATGCCGGCCGCCAAATGATTCGTGCAACTTTTGTTGCCTGCGATAAACTGAGCGGCGCACTGGAGCGGGCTTTGCTATGCCGCATTCCCCGGCAATGTATCAGGCAGGTCGTCATTGCATGCGCTTTTGCCAAGGCGTAATATTGGCTGCGTTGACCATTGCAACGCCAAGATGTATGTTTGACCCCGGCGTACCTGATACGGGGTTATTTATGACACGTGATTTTTAAAGTGAGAAAAAATTGAAGAATTTCATTCGCCAGTTATACAAATATTGGCCTGTTTGGCTGGTCTTGCTTGTTATCGGGGGATGGCCGCAGGTCAACGATTGGGAATGGGATTCGGCCAAACAGGAAGCGCGCACCCTCATTGCGCAATTCGAAAGCGAGAAAGATGCACAAGCTGCGGCACAAGCCAAGGCACCGGCGGGAACTACGCTTCCGGTCCATCCTGTGGCTGTGGAAATGTCGAAATTGACCTGCATGGCGGCGAATTCTTTTTTCTCGCCCTACTGGCAGATGAATGCGTCATTTCGCGTCAAATTGATGCAGGCATTTGTATGGCATGGATACGCGGTCGAAATACCGGGCGTGCGCTCCGTGGGAGAGCGCGGATGTGGGCGAACCGATGATGGTAAATATCAATTCGGCGGTACTTAAAACTTCGGAAGGAGCTGGGCGGCCCGACATGCTGCAAGTGCCGCCCCCGTCGGAACCCACAGTGATGCTGTACTCCGGCCCTTCTCGCTACCCGAGTGCGGCGGCCGACATCAGGCCGCCATCTCACGGCTGACGTGAGGGGCGCAAGCTTAAGTCACTTGACCAGATTCTTGGCAATAATATTCCTTGCCAATTCTTCCGCCTCGGCCACCGGCTGACCTAGCGAAGACGTTGAATATACGGGCGCGGCCGGTGCGGCGGCGCCGAGCACTGCACCTTCGCGCTGATGCGTGTCGACCGACACTTCCGTCGACAGGCCGATACGTAACGGATGATCGGCCACTTCCTTGGGGTCGAGTGAAATGCGGACCGGAACCCTCTGGACGATCTTGATCCAGTTACCGGTGGCGTTTTGCGCCGGCAGGAGGGAGAAGGCACTACCCGTGCCGGCCGCCAGTCCAACCAGTTTGCCGTGATATTCGACCTTGCTGCCGTAGATATCGGCTTCCACTTTCACGGGTTGGCCTATACGCAGGTTCCGTAATTCGGATTCCTTGAAATTGGCGTCGATCCATAACTGGTCGAGCGGCACGATGGTCAGCAATGCCGT
Source organism: Burkholderiaceae bacterium (assembly GCA_036561005.1). Classification (GTDB taxonomy): domain Bacteria; phylum Pseudomonadota; class Gammaproteobacteria; order Burkholderiales; family Burkholderiaceae_D; genus PKWO01. The sequence continues at coordinate 11,444 of DATBQE010000232.1, forward strand.
TCCCGGTACGATATGGGCGCCAACCTGCACGCTGCGCTTGGCCACATATCCGCTGGCCGGCGCCAGGATGGCGTTACGCCGCGCCGCAACCCAGGCCTGGACGAAATCGGCTTTCGCGGCCAGTATGCTCGGATGTTCAGCGACATTGACGCCGGACACACCCGAGCGCGCGGCCTCGGCCTGCGCTTGCGCCAACGTCAGGGCGGCCTTTGCCTCGGCAACGGCTTGCCGCGCGTGTGTCACTTCTTCCGTGGACAGGGTATGGTCTGCGGCCAATGGCGCCCGCCGCGCCAGGTCGTCTTCAGCCTGTTGCAGGCTGAGTTTGCGCTGTTCGATCGCCGCATCGTACTGCGCCACGTCGGCATAACGCTGGCGCAACTGGCGCACGGCGGCCCCCAACTTGGCTTCGGCCTGGCGCAAACCGAGCTCGGCATCGAGCGGGTCGAGCTTGATCACTTCGGAACCGGCCTTGACCATTTGCGTTTCATCGGCGCGTATGTCCTGCACATTGCCGCTGACTTGCGAGGTCAGCGTGATCATGTTGCCGCCGACATAGGCGTTGTCAGTGGTTTCGCGCTGGGTCAGCACCAATGAGTAATAAATGGCGTAGGCCATGCCGAGCAGCACGAATAGCAGGGTCATGCCCAGCAACACGCGCCGGCGCTTGTTGCCATCGGGATTTGCTGCGGTCTTGTTTTGTGTTTCTGTGGTCATGATTCAGATTCCGTTTCGTTTTGCGCTTTGCTTTATTTGTTTGTTGTGGCTGCGTCGGACGCGGCTGACATGGGTTCCGGGATTTGCCTGGGCGCTACATAACCGCCGCCCAAGGCCTTGACCAGTGCAATTTCGTTCTGGATTTGCTGGCTCTTCAATTGCAATTCGGCGTCGATTTGTCGGTCAACGGCAAGTTCGGCCGACAACAAACTTGCGTGGTCTGCCAGACCTTGCTTGTAGCGTGCCCGGGCGCTGCTCAGCACCGCTTTGCTTGCATTGCTGCTGACGACTTGCTCGGCGAGCTCTTGTTGCAGTCCGCGCAGACTTGCCGCATCCTGCGCGACCTCGCGTATCGCGCCAAGCACAGCCTGGTTATATTCGGCAATCGTTTCGTTGCGCTGGCTGCGCGCGCCGGCCAGTTGCGCCTTGAGATGGCCGCTTTCAAACAGGGGTAGCTTGAGCGTACCGCCGAGGAACAAGGTGCGACTCGGATACTGCAGCAGCTTGTCCAGTGAAATGACGTCGTTGCCGATAAAACCGGCGAGGTTGATGTCGGGGTAAAACTCCGCCTTGTCGGCTTCGATGCGATCGAGCGATGCTTCGATGCGCCAGCGCGCTGCCTGCAAGTCCGGCCGCCGCGCCAGCAAATCCATGCCCAGCTTCTCCGGCAGACCCGGTGCAGCGGCCGGCATGGGGCGCGGAGAAAATTTGTTCAACGCCTGCGCGCCACCGCCGATCAGCGCGCGCAGCGCCTCGCGTTCTCGCACAAGTTGCGTTTCCAGCCGCGTGATTTGCTGTTTTGCATTGCCAAGTTCGACTTCGGCCATCCGTTCGCTGTCGGCTGCGGCCACTCCATGGGCAATTCGTTTGGCCTTGTCGTCCACAATCTGGCTCTGCAACGCAAGGGCGTGCTTCAGATTGTCCAGGCGCGCCCAATCTCCCTGAATGCCGTAGTAGCTTTGGGCAACTGCGGCCACCAATGTTTGCTCGGTCTCGGCAGTCTCGGCCATGCGTGCATTGACTTCACCTAGAGCGGCGCCGATCTGCGCCTTGTGCTTGCCCCACCAATCGAAATTATAGGAAGCGACGATCTGCGGCGTGGTTTCGGTATAGTAGGCGCCGCCGATCGGTGCGGGGAAAAAGCCGTTGGCCGAGTAGCGCTGTCGGTTCATCGCGCCGTTAAAGTCGACACTGACGCCTTCCTCGCTCTTGCTCGATTGCAGCGATGCGCGCGCCGCCGCAAAGCGCGCGGCGGCACTTTGCATGCTCGGGTTGTCTCGCAGGGCTTGCGCAATGAGATCGTTGAGTTGCGCATCGTCATAGCGTGTCCACCACAAAGCCGGCGGCCAGCCTTCGCGAGCCAGCTTGATGTCGGCAGCCAATTCCGCACTTGCCAGATCGCGCTGCGGCAGGACGTCGTTGTCGACCGGTACACTGACGCAAGCATTGAGTAACACAAGTGAGGCGGCAGAAATCGCGGTTGCGGTCAATTGAAGTTTCATGATTTATTCCAGTGCGGCATGGTCGATGCTCGGTGCCGCCTCTTTCTTGGCCGGTCGGATCAGCAACAGTAAAGGGATCACCGCCAAGGTCAAAATCAGCATCAGACGAAAATCGTCGAGGTAGCCGATCATCGAGGCCTGGCGCGTGATTTCTCCATTGAGCGTTGCTGCGCCGATGTTGTTGGCCACCCCGTAAGTGGCCGAGATCGCGGGATCGAGGAAGCCCTGATTGGTAATGTTGATTTTTTCGCTCAGCGACGCGTGCGCCGTGGCGGTATTGCGTACCAGCAGGGTTTGCACGAGCGAGATGCCGATACTGCTGCCGATATTGCGCACCAGGCTATACATTGCCGTGCCCTGAGCGCGCATCTCAGGCGACAAGGTGGCGAAGGTGGCGGCGCTCAGCGGCACAAAAACCAGTCCCAATCCCAAACCCTGAATCACGCCGGGCCATACGATGTCGGATTTGGCCAGTGCCGGCGGGTATTGCGTCATCTGCCAAAGCGAGAAGGCGGTAATGGCAAAACCTATCGACAGCAACAGACGCAAATCGACCTTGCCGACCATGCGGCCCACGATCAACATCGCAAACATGGTGCCCAGGCCGCTCGGCGCAGTCACGAAGCCGGTGTCCTTGGCTGAATATCCCATCAAGTTTTGCAGCATGGTCGGCATCAGGGCACGCGTTGCAAACAGCACAAGGCCGACGATGAAAATGAACAGCAGGCCGGTGACGTAATTGGGATTCTTCAGCAAGTGATAATCGACAAAGGATTTCTTCGCCGGCGTCAGCATGGTGTGCGCGACGAAGTAAGAGAAACTGACCACCAGGACGATGAACTCGATCCAGGTTTCCAGTGATGTGAACCAGTCGTTCTGCTCGCCGCGGTCGAGCACCATCTGCAGGGCGCCGATGGCCAGGCTCAACGTGGCAAAGCCGAACATATCGAAGTCCATGCGGCGCGCGGCCGGCGTGGGTTTGATATAGCGCCAAATGCCATAGAAGGCCATGGCACCGACCGGCACATTGATGAAGAACACCCAGCGCCAGTTATAGCTGTCGGTCAGCCAGCCGCCGAGGGTCGGCCCGAGGATAGGGCCCACCATCACGCCCATGCCCCAGACCGCCATCGCGGAGCCGTGTTTTTCGCGCGGATTGATGTCGAGCAGCACGGCCTGCGATAGCGGAACCAGGGCTGCGCCGAACAAGCCTTGCAGCAGGCGCGCGATGACAATCTGCGCCAATGAACCCGCCAGCCCGCACATGACCGAAGCGACCGTAAAGCCGGCGACAGAAAACAGGAACACGGTTTTTTGTCCGAAGCGGTCGCACAACCAGCCGGTCAGCGGCGTGGCAATTGCCGCCGCGACAATGAATGAGGTCAACACCCAGGTGATCTGATCTTGCGACGCCGACAAACTGCCTTGCATGTGCGGCAGGGCAACATTGGCGATGGTGCCGTCCAGCGCCTGCATGATGGTCGCCAGCATGATCGAAATCGTGATCATGCCGCGGTTGATGGCGGGCGTGCCCGTGTTCACGCCGCCGCTCCATCTCTGGCAGCGGATCTGCTGCCGGGGCGGCAATGCCTGAACGGGATCGGCGCGATTGGATGATATAAATTAAACATCAGTATTCTTATCATTAGATATCTAACTAAAATTCTATTATGATTTCGCCATAAAGACAAGCACCGATAACTTCAGCGCTGTTTTCCTGTTGGGATCGAATGACGGCTAACACTGGAGCCAATGTGCAGAATTTCTGCATGCGGAAACGAGCCATCCCGTGTGGCAGTGCCCGTTCGCATTGCGCGAGCGCAAATCGCGATTCTGCTACACTCGATGATCAATTAGAGCACTGATTATAAGAGGGCTTGGATTTTGACTACTTTGGAAGAACGCTTCTCCGGCGCCCTGCACAATACGGCACGCGCATGGAAATCCGCTGTTGACCGGCGCCTGAAATATCTTGGCCTGAGCCAGGCCAGCTGGACCACGATTGCCGCCATCGCCAAGAGCGATGCGCCGATGTCGCAAATCGAACTGGCCAACAAGCTGGGTATCGAGGCGGCCACCATGGTGACGATGATTGATCGCCTGGTGAAGGCCGATCTGATTCAGCGCGAGGCTTCGCCGCACGACCGGCGCGTCAAGCTGATTGTGCTTACAGAGGGCGGCAAGCAACTGTTCGCCAAGGTGAAAGCGGAAGCCGACGTCTTCCGCACAGAGCTGCTAGCCGATATCGATGCCGACAAATTGCTGGTCGCAACGGAGTTGCTCGAGCATTTGCAACGGGTCACGGAATCGTCCTGATCGCCATGTGTTGCACATTTGGGGCCATGTTTTGCATATATGTATTTGCGCTATCGATATGCGTTATTTGAATTGTTAACGGCTTGTAAAGCAGTGTTGCGCGGCCCAAACTCGATTGCGGAAATTCGGATACCATCACTGCTCATTTTCATGCCGCAAAGAAATAAGCAACGGGAATAACTTCAGAAAAGGTCCGAAAAAAAGCCCCGCTTCCTCTCTTGAGACGCCAATACTCAAAGCAGAATACTAAATATGTGGATTGTTCAAATTGCTTTACGAAGACCATACACGTTCATTGTGATGGCCTTGCTGATTCTGTTGTCGACGCCGCTCGTCCTTTCCAAGATGGCAACCGACATTTTCCCGGAAATCAATATCCCGGTGATCAGCATCATCTGGAATTACGGCGGCCTGTCGGCTCAGGAGATGGGCCAGCGCATCACTGCTTCCACCGAACGCAGCCTGACGACTACCGTCAACGATATCGAACACATCGAGTCGCAATCGCTGGCAGGCATAGCGGTCGTGAAGATTTTCTTCCAGCCGAATGCGAACATCCAGACTGCCATTGCGCAAACGGTGGCGATTTCGCAAACCCAGTTGCGCGGCCTGCCGCCCGGCACGACGCCGCCATTGGTCATCAAGTATTCGGCTTCGAGCATCCCGGTGATCCAGCTCGGTTTGTCGAGCCCGACCATGACCGAGCAGGCGCTGTCCGATAACGCACTCAATTTCCTGCGCCCGCAGCTGGTCACCATACCCGGTGCGGCAATTCCCTACCCCTACGGCGGCAAATCACGCGTGGTTTCGGTCGACCTCGACAACGAGGCCATGCTGGCAAAGGGTTTGACGCCGGCTGACATCGTCGGCGCAGTCAATGCACAGAATCTGGCGCTGCCGGCGGGTACGGCCAAGATCGGCGCTACCGAGTACAACGTCGCCATGAACGGTTCGCCCGATACCATCGCCGGGCTGAATAATATTCCGGTCTTGTCGAAGAACGGCGCCACGACTTATTTGTCCGAAGTGGCACGTGTACGCGACGGCTTTTCCCCGCAAACCAATATCGTGCGCAAGGATGGCAGGCGCGGCGCATTGTTGTCGATTTTGAAGAACGGCGGCTCGTCGACGCTCGACATCGTGAGCAATCTGCGCAGCTTGCTGCCGGTTGCCGCGCAGACCCTGCCCAAGGATTTGCAGATAGAACCGTTGTTCGATCAATCGGTGTTCGTGAAAGCCGCCATCAGCGGTGTTGTGCGCGAAGCCCTGATCGCCGCCTGCCTGACAGCCGCCATGATCCTGCTGTTTCTCGGCAACTGGCGCAGCACCTGCATCATCGCCGTATCGATTCCATTGTCTATCCTGTCTTCGATACTGGCGTTGTATGCGCTAGGCGAGACGATCAACATCATGACGCTCGGCGGCCTCGCGCTGGCGGTCGGCATTCTGGTGGACGACGCGACGGTGACGATTGAGAACATTGAACGCCACTTGCATCAGGGCTCGGATCTGCACAAGGCCATCATGGAAGGCGCGGGAGAAATTGCCGTACCGGCCCTGGTGTCGACGTTGTGTATCTGTATCGTTTTCGTGCCGATGTTTTTCCTGGCCGGGGTAGCGCGCTTCCTGTTTGTGCCGCTGGCCGAAGCGGTGGTCTTTGCCATGCTGGCGTCCTACGTCCTGTCGCGCACCCTGGTGCCGACCATGGTGATGTTGATGATGGATCATGCACATCTCGACCCCAATGCCAAGCCGAGCCTGTTGCAACGTGTGTACCGCCGTTTCGATGCCGCCTTCGAGCGCTTCCGTGGCGGCTACATCATCATCCTCTCAACCCTGCTGACGCACCGCAAGGCATTCGGCGGCGCTTTCCTGGCGTTCTGCATACTGTCCCTCGGCCTGACCTTCGGCCTGGGGCGCGACTTTTTCCCCAGTGTCGACGCGGGGCAGATTCGCCTGCACATGCGCACGCCGACCGGAACGCGCATTGAGGAAACCGCGCGCGTGGCAGATGAAGTCGACAAGGCGGTGCGCGAGATCATCCCTGCCGACGAGCTGGGCACCATACTCGACAACCTTGGCTTGCCCTATAGCGGCATCAACCTGTCATATAGCAATGCGGGCACCATCGGCACCATGGACGGGGAAATCCTGATTTCGCTCAAGGCCGAGCATCACGCGACTGCCGATTACGTCAAGCGCCTGCGTGGCGAATTACCGAAACGCTTCCCCGGCGTGGAATTCTTTTTCCAGCCGGCCGACATCGTGACCCAGATCCTCAACTTCGGCTTGCCGGCGGCGCTCGACATCCAGGTCGCGGGCAACAATCTGCCGGGCGATTACGCTATTGCCAGCAAGTTGATGAAAGAAGTGAAAACGGTGCCGGGCACGGTTGACGTGCACATTCATCAAAGGATGAACCAGCCTACTCTGGCGCTCAGCATGGACCGCACCCAGATCAAGCAGCTTGGCCTGAACCCGGTTGACGTGGCGCAAAACGTGCTGGTGTCGCTGTCGGGCAGCTTCCAGACTGCGCCGGCGTTCTGGCTCAACCCGAATAACGGCATTGTCTACAACATCGCCGTACAAACGCCGCAATACCAGATCGACGACCTCGATTCACTTCTGCGCACGCCGGTCAACGGCGGCGGTGCGGCATCGAGCGCTGCAATTGCCGCCGGCAACGGGCTCAACAGCAGCCAGATGTTGAGCAATCTGGTGTCGGTCAAGCCGGCCGAAACTCAGGCGGTGGTGTCGCACTATAATATTGCGCCCGTCATCGACCTCTATGTGAGCGTGGAAAATCGTGACCTCGGCGGCGTTTCTGCTGAAGTGGAGAAACTGGTCGAGAAAGCGCGCGTCGACCTGCCGCGCGGCACTCGCATCGAAATTCGCGGTCAGGTCGACACCATGCACTCATCCTTCATCGGTCTGGGGATCGGTCTGGCGATGGCCATCGTGCTGGTCTATTTGCTGATCGTGGTCAATTTCCAATCCTGGGTTGACCCGTTCATCATCATCACCGCGCTGCCGGCGGCACTGGCAGGCATCGCCTGGATGCTTTTCCTCACCAACACGACCTTGAGTGTGCCGGCTCTGACCGGGGCCATCATGACCATGGGCGTTGCTACGGCGAACAGCATTCTGATGGTGTCGTTTGCCCGCCAGCGCATGCAGGAAGGTTTGCCGCCGTTATCGGCCGCCCTCGAGGCCGGCGCGACGCGTATCCGTCCGGTGCTGATGACTGCCCTGGCGATGATCATCGGCATGGTGCCGATGGCCATAGGTTTGGGTGAAGGCGCCGAACAGAATGCGCCGCTCGGCCGCGCCGTGATCGGCGGACTGCTGTTCGCAACAATTTCAACGCTGTTCTTCGTGCCCATCGTCTTCGCCGGAATCCATCGCTTCCTCGAGCACCGCAAAAAGAACTCATCCGGACCAAGCGCCGGCACGCACTCATCATCGCCTGTTGTAGAAGGGAATCCCTGACATGTCTGAAAAACGCCATTCCGCGCTCGGTATTCATGGCGACGACGCGCATGCCGTCCATCACCCGCATCGCGGGCCTATACTGAAACGCGCCAAGTTGATCGGCGCCGGCATCATTGTCTTGCTGCTGGCTGGCGCCGCGGTCAATATCGGTCTGCGCGTCGCGCATGCGCACGCACTGGAAAAGGCCAATGCCGAAGAGGGCAAGGTTTACGTCCAGACCACGCAAGCCAAAGGTGGCGCCGGCAACGAGGCATTGACGCTTCCCGGCACATTGCAGGGCATGATCGAATCGCCTATCTATGCACGCAGCAGCGGCTACGTGTTGCGCTGGAATGCCGACATCGGCACCCGCGTGACCAAGGGCCAGGTGCTGGCCGAAATCGATACGCCGGAAGTCGACCAGCAGTTGGCGCAGGCCATCGCTGCACGCGCGCAGGCTGCCGCCAACCTCGATCTGGCCAAAACTTCGGCCGAGCGCTGGATCGCCTTGCGCAAGAAAGACGCCGTGACGGAACAGGAGCTAACCGAACGCACCAGCGCCTACACCCAGGCGCAGGCCAATCTGGCCGCGGCGCAAGCCAACGAAAAGCGTCTGCAAAGGCTCAAGGAATTCAAGAACGTCACCGCGCCATTTGCCGGCGTCATTACGCACCGCTCGGTCGAGGTCGGTGATTTGATCGATGCCGGCAACGGCGGCGCCGGGCGCGCGCTGTTCACGCTGGCCCAGGTCGACTCCTTGCGTGTCTATGTCTATGTGCCGCAAACCTATGCCCAACGTATCAAGGTCGGCGACAAGGTCAAGGTCACCCAGACGGAATTGGCCGGCCAGGAGTTCCAGGGTAGCGTGGCCCGAACCGCAGGCGCGATCGATGCGGCAACACGCACGATGCAAATTGAAGTCGACCTGCCCAATCACGAAAACAAGCTGCTGGCCGGCGCTTTTGTTCAGGTCGCCTTGCCGATCAATGGCGCCTCAAATATCCTGATTGTGCCGTCCAACGTGATCCTGTTCCGGCCCGAGGGCACGCGCATCGCCGTGGTCGATTCGACCGGTCACATCAAACTGCACCCGGTCAAGATCGGCCATGATCTCGGCAACACGCTGGAAATTGTCGATGGCATTGCCGCAAATGAAACCCTGGTCTTGAACCCGGCAGATTCCTTGGCGGACAACGACGTGGTCATCGCGCAGCAGGCGAGCGCCGAGGCAGCCAGGAAAGCCGCGCCATGAACATGCGTTATACGTTGGTGACTGCCGCGTTGCTGGCTGCCGCATTGCTGGCCGGATGCGCGGCCGGGCCAGACTACAAAAAGCCGGCGGTCGACCTTCCGCCGGCTTGGCAAGGCACGACGCAATTTCGCGCCGCCGCGCCACAGGACGAAGCGCTCAAGGGCAATTGGTGGGAATTGTTCCAAGACGCAAAACTCAATGCGCTTGAACAACAGGCAATGGCGCAAAACCAGAGCTTGCGCGTCGCGGCAAGCCGGCTTGAGCAGGCACGCGCTCAGGTGACGGTCAGTAGCGCAGGGTTGTTCCCCCAGGCTTCGCTGCAGGCCGGCGCAGCGCGGCAAAAAACGTCCGCGAACCGGCCCGTGGGTGCGTATAACGTACCAAACCAGTCGACGGTACAAAATAACTTTCAGCTTGGCTTCGCGGCGAACTATGAAGCAGACCTGTTTGGCCGCGTCCGGCGCACAGTGGAAAGCGCGGACGCAGCCGCCGAACAAGCCGGCGCCGATTTTGAGAACACGCGTCTGGTTCTGATGTCGGAACTGGCCGCCGACTATTTCAACTTGCGCGAACTCGATGCCGAGATCGACGTGGTGCGGCAAGGCATAGGCTTGCAGGAAAAAGCACTCGATTTCATCACGACGCGACATGACCTGGGCGTGGCCTCGGGTCTCGATCTGGCGCAGCAACAAGCCCTGCTGGACACGAACAAGACGCAACTTGAGCTGCTGCAAAACCAGCGCGCCCAATATGAGCATGCCCTGGCCACCATGTCCGGTACGCCGGCGCCGGCATTCCGCCTGGAACCGGACCTGACGGCACGCATCGTCCCCGGCCTGACAGTCGGCATTCCTTCCGACGTATTGCAACGCCGCCCGGACGTTGCCTCGGCAGAGCGCGCCATGGCCGCAGCCAACGCCAACATTGGCGTGGCGTGGGCAGCTTACTATCCTTCGGTCATGTTGTTGCCGGGAGTCGGCTGGGACAGTACACAGATGAGTAATCTGTTTAACGCGCCAAGCCTGCTCTGGTCACTCGGTGCAACGCTGAGCCAAACGCTGTTCGACGCCGGCAAGACCCGCGCCAACGTGCATATTGCGGAACAATCCTACACCGCTGCCGTGGCCAACTACCGTCAAAGCGTGCTGGTTGCCATGCAGGAGGTAGAAGACGGCATCACCGGCATGGCTGCACTGCAACGCGCCGGAAACCAGGCTGAATCCGGCGTCAAGAGTTCGCAACGGGTACTCGAACTCGCCAATGACCGTTACACCGGCGGCCTCGATACTTATCTGGACGTGATCATGGCGCAGCAGGCGTTGCTGGCCAGCCAGCGCCAGGCGGTGCAAATTCGCGGTCAGCAAATGTTGACCTCGGTCTATTTGATCAAGGCCTTGGGCGGCGGTTGGCAGGGAGCGGTCTTGCAGGCGGCAAAATGAACCACAGAAGCCAAATCCCCGGCCCGCACCGGCAATTCGCTGTAAGATAGATCGCACGGCGAATTGCTGCATTCTGCGGAGGCATCATGGGCGACCAATATTTATCGAAGCACCTGGTTCTGCAATCATTCCTGGCGGGCGCCATTGCGCTCGCAGGCTTGGCACATGCAACCGATGTCGTGATCTACAAATGGGTCGACAAGAACGGCGTGGTCTCCTACTCGCAAAACAAGCCGCCGGAGTCCGACGCGCACGATGTCACTACCCTGTCGATTCCAACGCTGCCGCCCGAACAACAACGCGCCGCCAATCGTACGCTGATGCAATTGGAAAAGCATGCCGATGCCGATTACGCGGCCCGCAAGCAGCGCCAGCAATCGGCGGATGCCCGCATCGAGGCCGCCCTGAAGCGCCTGCAGGATGCCGAACGCCGCCTCAGTGCCGGCGCGCAAGTCAATGGCGGCGACCGGGTAGGTAACGTCAACGGCTACACCCGTCTGCGCGAAAGCTATTTCAATCGCGTTGCGCAGCTCGAAGCAAGCGTGGCGCGTGCCCGCCAGGAATTGAACGACGCCTACGCTGCGCGCGACCAGATCCAGTGAACCAATTCGGCCCTGGTGCTCGCAACGGCATTGCCTGACTACCCGTTTTCCCGTTTTCAAATTTCCGCTTGCCACACCTATGTCGCAACCCATGCCGCAGTCGATGCACTATGCGCTTAATCCACGCACTTTCCTGTTTAGTCATTATTTTTATACCGGCCTGCGCACGGCGATCGGCATCATCGGGCTGACCAGCCTGGTTCTATGGCGCAGCGATCTGGCCAGCGCAATGACGGTTTGCATCGGCGCACTGTGCACCAGCTTCATGGACTTGAACAGTCCATTGCGCCACAAATTCCACGAGATGCTGGCCAGTGTGGTGCTGTGCTCGGTCGTCACACTCGTGATCACGTTGGCGGCACCAATACACTGGTTGCTTGGCGTTATGGTCGTGGTGGTCAGCTTCCTGGCCAGCATGATGCTCATCTACGGCAAGAAAACCATGCCACTGCAGTTCGCTGCATTGTTCATCATGACGCTGTCGATGGAGAACGATCTGAGCGTGCATGAGGCGCTCATGCACAGCGCCTTGTTTTTCGCCGGCGCTGCCGTCTACATGGCCTATGCCATGGCTGCCGCGTGGCTGCTGCGCAATCGCATCAAGCAGCAGGTTCTGGCCGAGGCCCTGTTCGAGTTGGCGCGCTACATTGAAATCAAGTCGGAGTTCTACGACATGCGCACCAATCTGAACGACCAGTTCAACCAGCTTGTGCGCCAGCAAAGCGTGCTGGCCGACAAGCAGCAGGCCGCGCGCGACCTTATTCTGCGGGGCAAGCCGGGGCAACGCGACGCGATTCTGATCCAGATCCATTTCGGCATGCTCGATCTGTACGAGCTGATTCTCTCCACGCATACCGACTACGCTTTGTTGCGTCGCCATCTGGCAGACGCCGACGTGCTCACGGCATTGCACGGCATGGCGCACAAGGCCGCGCTCGACACGGAATCGATCGCTTTCGCTGTCACGCGCAACCGCGCATCGGCAGCCGAGATCGACTATGGCCCTGAGCGCCGTGCAATCGAGAACGAGATCGCGCGGTTGACAGCCATGGAAGGTGACGCTCACCACGAAACACTGACAGTCTTGCGGACTTCCTATAACAAGTTGGCAAACGTCGTCGACACGATTGCCCTGCTGCACCAGGCAACCCATACACCCGTATCGCCCTTGCCGCTCCTGCCGGGCGCCGATATGGCGCCCTTCCTCACCACCCAGAAATACGGTCTCGGTTTGTTGCTGGCAAACCTGAACTGGAAATCCCCGACCTATCGCTTCGCCTTGCGCATTGCCATGGCCATTTCCACCGGTTTGCTCATTGCGGAACATCTGCCGTATGCTTCGCACGGCTACTGGATCATCCTGACTATCGCCATTGTGCTGAAACCGACATTCAGCATGACACGTCAGAGGCTGGGCGACCGCCTGATCGGTACTGCCATCGGTTGCACGCTGACCGCCGTCATCGTGCATTTCGTGCACGCGCCGGCCGCACTGCTGGCCTTCCTTTTTCTCGCCACAGTCGCAACTTCGGCCTTCGTCTACGTCAAATACCGCTACACCGCGATCGCTGCGAGTATGCAGATCCTGCTGCAATACAGCCTGCTCATGCACAGTACAACCCACGTGATCGGCGAGCGTTTGATCGATACCTGCATCGGCGTGGCCATTGCGGCCTTTTTCAGCTTCGTGCTGCCGAGCTGGGAATATCGCGCCTTGCCGCAATTGATAGGCAATGTGCTTGCCGCAAATCGACGCTATATCGCAGCAAGTTGCGATCTACTGATCGCCAGGGCGAGCGATGATTTTATTTACCGCCTGTCGCGCAAGGGCCTGTTCGACAGCCTGGCGAGTCTGAGTTCTGCGCTGGTGCGCATGCTCGACGAACCGGCCAGCAAACACCGCGCAGTGGAAGACATGCATCTGTTCATCGTGCAAAACTATCTGATCGTCGCCCACGTGGCGGCACTGCGCGTGTTGCTGCGGCGTCACGTGATCGACATGCCGAAGGCACAGGTCGATGCGCAAATCCAGCATGCCTGTGCCGGCGTGTGGACCGCGCTCGCAGAGTTGCAGAAGCGTCTTGCTGAAATGTTGCCGAAACTAGCGGCGCCAGACGCCGACGCCGAAGGCGTCCAGGTGCCGTCGAATGCCGGCACACCGGCCGGCAACTGGTCAGGTTGGACGCTGCTGCAACGGCGCCTGGGGCTGCTGCGTGCCGATGCCGATGTCATTACCCGACGCGGCTTGCTGATTGGGCGAACCTTGAGTCAACCCGAGTGAATGCCGGCGTAGCGAAGCGCTGCGCAACTATGTGACACTACGATCGGTACGGTGGTCTTGGCACTTTGCCCCGCCGAATCGCTCACGCTGACTACCATGCTGTAGGTACCGGCCGTCGGATTGGGCCAGACAGCAGTGATGGTCAGCCCGTTAGCGGTGAAGAGCGTACCGAGCGGAGCATTGGAAATCGAAATTGCTATCGACGATACACCCGAATCGGTGATGGTGATGGTGCCTGTGAGGGTCTTGCCGGCCGCGCCGTTCATGGCTGGCGCAACAATCACCGGACCTGGAGCCGTCGTCGTCGCAGCGGCGATCGTCACGCTAATGACGCCCTGCCCGCTCAAGCCGGCCCTGCTGTCCTTTGCGGTCACTGTAACGGAATAATTGCCTGCAGCCGGCTTGCTCCATGCGATCACGCCGGTGCTACTTCCAATGGTCATACCGCTCGGCGCGCCGCTTAAGGTGAAGGCGAGCACATTGACATACTTTGCCGTGACGGCAAAAGAGAGCGCTGTGCCGGCCTTGCCGCTGACGTTGACGGAACTCACCACCGGCGCCGCCGGAGTTGGAGTTGGAGTAGCAGCGGCGGCACCGGCAAGCGTTGCGCGGAGGGCGGCGCCATTGAGCGTGCCGAGCCCGGTGGGCTGATCGTATCCAACGGGCGGAGTATGTATTGCAACTGTCGTCTGCGCCCGCCGTGATGTCGGCGAAATTACTCGCATAAGTCGCTGCCACCGCGCCGATCCTGCCACCGCTACCCGGGTAGGTCAGGCTGGTTCCGCCCACCGCCACCACATTGGGCGAAACCGCCGGCCACTGCACCGACGCGCCGGAGTCGCCGGTTGAAGCCAGGTAGGTCATGCCGCTTCTGTTGAAAACCGAGTTGGCAGACGCCGCCCAACTGCCTTCCGGCGCGCCGAAGCTCATCGTGGCAATACCGGGCCCCATGGCATTGGCCAGTGTGATGGCCGCCGTGAAGCTGGTGGTCGACGGATCCGGCGCATTGATCAACACTGTGCGAGCCAGCGGCGCGGTTACATGCACCCATTGCACATCGAGCGCAATCTCGGTTGCCCAGCCTGGGAATCGACCCTCCACGTAACCGGCAGTTTCCAACAACTGGCATAAAAACAAACAATTGGAGAGCCTGTACAAAGCCTTCCGCATGACCGAGGAATGGCTTTTTGTAGCATCGCCGCGAGGGGCCTACGCAGGCACAGCGGTGGCACCGGACTCAACGCAAACTACAAGCGACGACCGGCTATCGGTTGACAAAGGCGGGTTGCCAGCCGGTAACGGGGCCGGCCAGAAAACGGTCGTTCTCGATCTGGATATCGGTAATTTCCTTGAGTGCCTCAACCGGGAAGCCGGCACGTTTCTCGCCGCGATCCTGGATAGACAGCGACAGGAGGTACTTTTGCAAATGTTTGGGCTCAGGTGCAAACAGGCAAATGCGTTGCCAGATATGGGGGTAATTCGTAGACAGAAATTTGACCGGAGTCAGAGCGTCAAGCTGTTCCATGGTCAGGCCCCTGATGTTACTCGGCACCGGCTCGGCTTTATAGATGCGCTGCACCGTATCAGGGTTGATCGTGCTGCCCGACTCCAGAGTTGGCTTGGAGCTGTTGGTCATCGGCAAAATGGCGCGACTGATTTGCTCGACCGATGGCTTGTTATTGGTGTTCCAGCGCATGGCCTTGATGGTGGCGCTCTTGAGGCAGCGATCGAGGATCGCATGTTTCATCGGGTCGGCCCCGATGATCCCCTCGGGTTCGAGGATGATCACGCAAACGAGCGCCATGTCACCGTCGAAAACGGCGAAGTCCACAGCGAGCTTTTCGATTCGCTCAAAGTGATGCGGTGTGCGTTGCCTATCGCCCTCGGAAGGCTCCATCAGACTTGACAGCGCAATTTGGGGGAATATGTAGCAATTGGGAAGCGCGCGGCACAAACGGCCGAACAGCACCATTTCGTCCTTGTTGAGCATCGGCTTTTCTTCGTAGCGCGAAAAGGTCTTCTTCTTCGAAGATTGTTGACGCAGAAAAAGACCCAGCCCCCCGGCAAGGACTATCAGAATACCAGCGATCAAGCCTATAGTTTCCACTTCGTTCCCCCGTACATCGAGCGTTCATCCGGAGTAGAGCGGTATCACAGACGTCAGTTCAAAGTCGCCGAAGCGCATGGCCTGACCCTCCGTTTCCAATCTCGCCGATCAGACCTCCGACCCGGATTGGCGCTCTGGCTGCTCCCAGCCCGGCCTCGACTATAATTTTTGCCTGCTATTGAACTGCACACTATTCTACTGCGGCTTTATCATGCTATTTACTATTTAACATTTTTTTGCGATTTTTGGCGCGGAAATTTACATATCCGCCAAATGACCATCGATTTCTTCTGCGGAGCTGCCTTCCCAACGATCGCGGCAAGGATCGAATTGTTGTAATTAAGCTATACATTCCATTGCAACACCGGCATACCGCGAAGCGTGCCCTGAAAAAGCACACGCCAAAAACACCGTGGGGCAAACATAGAAATTAAGGCAAATTCGACCTGTTGCAAACTTGACGCAATAGTTTGCGCGCGAATTATCAAAAAGACAAATTAAGTGTATCTCGTTTAATTCGATTTTTCCAGTGTTTCGTCATGCGTGGCAGCGAGATTGAAAGACCGGTGTTGCTGCGCGACGGGTTTCCGGTAAGTCTTTGCCAATTACACGGCGCGGACATACAATCGGCCTTAAGTCAGTCAGCGTCGACGGGCCGGCGAGCAAGCAACAACAAAATACCAATAAGTGCGGCCCCGCGAACTTGCCTGAGGCGGTTCGGTTCCTGCCCGGCCGTGCAAGAGACTGATTGATCCAATTTGGGACATCATGAAAATTGACTATGCGTCGCTGCTGAAAACAGAGCGCCTGCGCACCGAACCAAGTGCCGGTTCCAGCCTCTCGGTCGAATCGGAAACGGATCGCAGCCGAATCATATTTTCACCGGCATTGCGGCGGCTGCAGCAACAAACGCAGCTGTTTTCGCTCGGCGACAACGCTGCAGTGCGCAGCCGGCTGAGCCATGCCCTGCAAGTGGCGCAAGTCGGCCGCGCCATTGCCAGCCGGATTGCAGCCGGTTTGGCGGCGCAAGGCCTGGCCGATGGCGAAACCTATGCGGCTCTTCTCAATTTTGTAGAAACCGCTTGCTTGATGCGAGACATCGGCAATCCGCCTTTCGGTTACGCGGGAGAAGCGGCGATCCAGAACTGGTTTGCCGATCACGGCCCCAGGCATGTGCGCGCCGCCAGCCCGGCCTACGGCGCGCGGGAACTGGACGACAAGGATCCGCGCGTTATGAACGCCCTGGTCGATTTCTATCAATTCAACGAAGTTGCGCAAGGCCTACGCACCTTGAGCAAGTTGCATTGGCACGGCGAATCAGGCGGACTCAATCTGACCAAGACGAACCTGGCGACCTATCTGCGCAACCTCGGCATGAGCGGCGGCTCTTCCATCGTCGCCAACGGCAAGTTCACCGATCAGGTCGGTTTTTTTTCCACCGAGGCCGGCCTGATCAAGAGCGTTTGGTCCAGTTTCGGCTATAGCGCCGGCGAACCGCAGCGCTTCCCACTCACCTACATCGTGGAAGCAGCGAACGATATCGTCGGCGACTTCGGCGACCTCGAAGACGCCGTTGCGACCGGCCTGGTCGACACCCATTCCGCATTCCTGAATATTCGCGATACCTGGCTCAGCACTTACATTCCGATGGACCCGGACGAAGCCGACGAGAAGATCATGGAAATTCTCGGCCGCGCCGTGGACGCAGGCAAGGCAGCGTCATTCGCTGCTGCGCGCGCCGCCCTTTTCACCGCAATGGCGGACTACGCTGCACGCAGCTACCTCGGATTGCATGAGGAGGCACTCGCCGGCCAACTCGATTCGCTGTTACTCCACACCTCGGGCACCGGTGTGCTGCTTGCCACCGTCAAGGCTTATTGCCGCCGCGAAATCCAGCCCCTGAGTGGAGTGCAGCGCCATGCATTGAACGGGTATACGGTCGTGTATGGACTGTTGCAGCAATTTTCCGTCCTGCTGAAAGCCTCGGCTGAGCGTTTCCAACTGGCACTCGACGAACATGCTGCCGATGAGCCTGCGCTCTTCCTCGAGCGCCAATTGATCTCGCTCATACCGGTGGAATGTCGCCTGGCCTATTCCCATCTGGTAGCCCAATTAGGCCAGGCACGTGGACGTGACCAGGAATTCGAGGAATGGAATGCGCGCAGCCACCTGATCGTCGATTTCGTTTCCGGCATGAGCGAAACGTCGGCCGTTGCGGTTTTCCGGCATCTGGCTGCGATTGACCAGTAGCGAGGGCATCAGAGGCGTCCCACCGGCACCTGGCCATATAAGGCAGATTGCCTGGGCATCGGGTGTGTGTGGAATTTTTGCCCGTTTAGCAGAAGATTGGCGTCGAGCTTGCACAAACAATGAAATTCAGTTCGCGCTGCGCGCAGCAGTCGGCAGCAAAACCCTCGATGGCTTGCTGGAAAACAAAAACGAAACCGACGAACAGATTCTGAGCTACGTGCGTGAAAAGGCGGCAGCACAAGGCATCGAAATTGTCAGCCTTGGCATCAAGGACCTGATCCTGCCGGGCGAAATCAAGACCATGCTCGGCAAGGTCGTCGAGGCGGAAAAAGCCGCGCAAGCCAACGTGATTCGCCGCCGCGAAGAGACCGCTGCAACGCGATCGCTGATGAACACTTCCAGAGTCATGGAAGACAATCCGGTGGCGTTGCGGCTGAAGGAATTGGAGACGCTTGAGAAAATCACGGAAAAAATTGACCGCATCAGCGTCTATGGCGGTCTGGAAAGCTTGTTGAAACAAGTTGCCGCATTCAAACCATCGCTGGAAGACAAATAACGTGCTGCAGATGATTGAAACGGCCATTACGTTCGACGAGGAACATCCCATCGATCCGGCAATTCGCGCGGAAATCGAAGCGACGCTGAAGCGGGTCGAGGATGAGTTCAAGGTAAAGATTTTGTTTGCCTGCGAATCGGGCAGCCGCGGCTGGGGATTTGCTTCGCCCGACAGCGACTATGACGTGCGCTTCATTTACGTTCATGAAGTCGATTGGTACCTGACGGTTTTCCCGGGCCGCGATGTCATCGAGCTACCGATCAACGAAGTCTATGATGTCAGCGGCTGGGAATTGCGCAAGGCACTCGCCCTGCTGCGCAACGGCAATGCAACACTGGTGGAATGGCTGTCTTCGCCGGTGATCTATCGCACCGACCCGGTGTTTCTCAATGCCATGCGCGCAGCTGCGCGCCAGGTGGACCGGCCCGAGCGCGCGTTCCACCACTACCTGCACATGGCGAAAAAAAATTATCGGGAATACCTGCAGGGAGAAACGGTACGCCTGAAGAAATACCTCTACGTACTGCGTCCGCTGTTGGCATGCCTGTGGATAGAGCAGAAGTGCGGACCGGTACCGATGCGCTTTCAGGAAATGGTCGATGCACTGATCAAGGAAGATATCTTGCGTACGGCGATTGCCGAGTTGCTGCGCATCAAGCGTCGCGCCTCGGAAGCCGACCATGGCGCGCCAATACCGCCAATCAATGCATTCATCGACGCACAATTGGGACGCTTGAGCCATGAAGCGGCGCCGGATTCGTCCGATCAGGACTTCGGTGTGCTTGATCGGCTATTGCGCGATACGATCATGCAGCGGCAATCGTGATGCTTCGACAATAGATACAAAGGCTTCCCGCCTGGTGGCACCCTAGCCGTCGGTCCCAACCCATTCGCCGCACAAACAAGGAAACGATACGGGGCATGCACACGATACTGGTACTCGGCGGCTACGGCTTTTTCGGCACACGCATTTGCCGCGCACTGGCGGCAGACAAAAATATTCGTCTCATGATCGCCGGACGCGATATTTCCAGGGCGAGGGAATTGGTGCAGCATCTCGGTCTCGAATCGCAACACGCATTGATGATCGATGCGCATGCGCCGCAACTTGCGCAACAACTTGCCGATCTGCAGATCGACACGGTAATCCACACGGCGGGGCCCTTTCAGGGACAAGACTACGCCGTTGCACAAGCGGCGATTGCCGCGGGTGCCAATTACATCGACCTGGCCGATGGCCGGGATTTTGTCGCCGGCATCGGCAAACTCGATGCGCAGGCGAAAGCACGCAGCGTGCTGGTTACCAGCGGCGCGAGTTCGCTGCCCGCCTTGTCTTCTGCCGTTGTCGATCGCTATGTGTCGCGCTTCGGCAGGCTCGATGCGATACGGCAAGGCATCGGCTCGGGGGCGCGCGCTCCAGGCGTCGCTACCATGCGTGGTGTGTTCGGCTATTGCGGCAAACCTTTCTTGCGCCTGCAGGATGGCCAATGGTGCAGTGTGTATGGATGGCTGGACATGCAACGCTATCGCTTTCCGGCGCCGGTTGGGGCGCGCTTGCTGGGCAATTGCGACGTGCCTGACCTTGTCCTGTTTCCCGCACGCTACCCCACGGTGAAAACCGTGACGTTTCATGCCGGCTTTGCCGGGTCGCTGGGACACCTCGTGGTTTGGGCCGGCGCGCAGCTCGTTCGTGCAGGCGCGCTGGCCAGCCTCACACCCATGGTTGCGCCACTACATGCTATCAGCCGCTGGCTGGAACCTCTGATAAGCGACAAAGGCGGCATGTTTGTCAGCCTTGAAGGAACAGGAATCGACGGTCGGCCGCTCAAGCTGGATTGGCATCTTGCGGCAGCGCAAAATCACGGGCCGCACATCCCCTGCGGCGCCGCAATCGCCCTGGCGCGCAAACTCGCCGGCAATCAGACACTGCCGGATGGCGCCATGCCCTGCATGGGTTTGCTCACAGTAGAAGACTATCTTGCGGCCCTGCAAGGCTTCGACATCCACGAGTTGCCGGCATGAACACTTATCTCATCTTCAAGTGGCTGCACATCCTCAGCGCCACGGTCCTGTTCGGAACAGGCATCGGCATTGCGTTTTTTAAATGGACCATAGATCGTAGCGGCAACATCAATGCTATTCGACTGGTGAACGAGCGAACTGTTCTTGCAGATTGGCTGTTCACCACACCGGCCGTCATCGCGCAACCTGTGTCCGGTGTCGCCTTGGTCTACATGGGCGGCTATCCTTTGGGCACTTCCTGGCTAGTGTTGGCGGCGTTGTTTTATATCCTGGCCGGATGTTGCTGGCTCCCGGTCGTTTGGTTGCAACTTCAGATGCGTACCATGGCGAGACAGGCCGACGCAGAAAATGCGAACCTTCCACAACGCTATTGGCAATACACGCGAATCTGGTTCTGGCTGGGCGTACCGGCTTTTAGCGCCCTCGTTGCCGTGTATTGGCTGATGGTATTCAAGCCTGCGTTATGAAACCGGACAAATTTCCAGCCTCTCTCGATCGGCATCACACGAAGCTGGTACGTCTTTATTGGGCAATGCGCTTCGGCATTGCATGTCTGTGGCTCTGGACTGCTGTGACGTCATGGTTCCTTTTCC
The DNA here is from genome assembly GCA_036561005.1 of Burkholderiaceae bacterium. GTDB lineage: Bacteria > Pseudomonadota > Gammaproteobacteria > Burkholderiales > Burkholderiaceae_D > PKWO01. Next base: position 32,549 of record DATBQE010000232.1, read on the forward strand.
CGCAGGAACAATCGCTAGACTGGCTGCGCCGACTTGGTTTGACCTCGCATACCCATCTTTTATTTGCCGGCGCCTGTCTGCTTGACATGGCAATGGGAATTGCTTCGGCAATCTTTGCGTCGCGGCGCGTCTGGCAAGCGCAAATCTTGATAATCGCATTCTATACTGCCGCCATCGCCATCGGCTTGCCGGAATTC
>DATBQE010000233.1:0-64749 GCA_036561005.1 Burkholderiaceae bacterium
AAAGCGCGTGGCCTTGGTCAGGCCCAAGTCGCCGGCAAGGCGGGCAGTCCTTGCCTGGGCGGCCTGCACATCCAGTCGTTGCTTGACGACGGCATCGATTGGCAAAGACGCATCGTCGTCTTGTTGCGGAACAGGTGGCAGGGCGTCGGGCAGCTTGAGGGCAGCACTTTGCGCGTCCATGCCGAGTAATCTGGCCAGCTTTTGCTCGCTTGCCACGCGCGCGTGGTTTGCGCGGGCTACCTCGTTGAGCGTGATGGCATGGAAGGCTGCTTGCCGGGCCTGATCGAGCTTGCTCCAATTGCCGGCGGCAGCCATGCCGCGCGATAGATCCATCGCTGCGTGGGACGTTTGCGCCACGTCGTCCATGTAGAGCGCAGCCTGCCTGGCGGCAACCGCTTCGAGGTAGGCAACGCGCGTCTCCAGATCGAGTTTTTGCGCGCTCTGGGCAACGTCAAGTTTGACTGCCTCGAAGCGGCGCTGTTCCAGACGTACTGCCATGGGGGCCGTAATCAGATTGAGCAGGTTGAATGTGATGCCGCGTTCGATGAAGACCTGGCCGTCGCCATGCGTGCGTTTGAATGTAAAGCCGGGATTCTGCAATGCGCCGGCCTGTGTCAGATCGCTTTGGGCAATTCCCAGATCTTCGTAGGTGGCCAGCATGTCGGGATTATTGAGCAAGGCTACCCGTACGGCCGTGTCGGCGTCCAAAGGGCTGCTTAGCAGCGCGTCAATCTCATCATGCAGTCTCTGACGCGCCTGCTGCTCGCTGCGGCCAGGTATCTGGACGCCTGTGCGGCGATGGATCAATTGGGCCGCATCGACTGGGTCGGTCTCAGGGGGCGCACTTGCGCACGCGGCCAATAGTGCGGCCGACGCACAAAGCGCGATGGCCCGGGCTCGGCGGTTATATTTCAGCATCTTCTTCTTAGGCAAAGTCTTGTCGCGGACAGGTGCCGCGGCTGTTCATGAAATGCATGTCGGCCGGGCCGACATGTGCTCAGGCAGAGGCGGGAAGGGAGGAGACAGGCGGACGGTCTAGCGGCAGTCGGGTGAGCCGGTAATAAAATGCCGGCCGGTAGGCAACCGCTTGACTAGACGGCGGAACAGTCATCACAAGCGGCGGCATGGAATTCGTGCCAAGTGCGGTGCCGACGGCACAACTCACGCAGGCGCCGCACTGGTTGCAACCGCCTGCCGATTGATTGGCCGGACGGCTTTCACCTTGACCATGGCAAGCCTTGCCATGCATGGCGCTCGAGTGTTGGTGCGGCGGCGCCTGCACCCGATTCCGCTGCACGGAATGTTCGCTTTGTTCGCTTTGCTGCAGGCAATGTGCGCAAACCGGGAACGCCACAGAGGCCAACCCCTGCAAAGGCAAGGCGCCGAGCAGAAGCGGAATCAGGACGATACGAATAAAGAGATACAAGGCTCGCATAAGCTTAGTCTACTCCAAATGCAGCCACTCAGCCGCCCGCATCGCCATCGTCGCCAGACTTTTGCCTGTCGAGCGCATCGATTGCTTTTTGCAGCACCGATTTCAATGAGCGCGCCTGATCTGCATCGATACGTCCGAGATCGAGATAAAGGTCGAGCCCAGTTGCATGTTCGGTAAAGACTTGTACCACGTTGCCGCTTGCGTCGAGCAAGCCTTCGATTGCGTAGGGCACGATTTCCCGGCTGATGCCTTTCATGGTGGTCGGCGGCAGGGCATGGGCTGCCACCATGTCGCGCACGAGGGCATAGGTTTCGTAGCTCACCACGATGCCGCCGGCATGTGCGATCGATTGCAAGCGCGCTGCCAGGTTGGCTTCCGCACCCAGGATGGTGTAGTCCATGCGATCGGCACTGCCGAAGTTGCCAACGTTGCAAAATCCGGTATTGATGCCCATGCGCACGCGAAACGGTTCTTCGACACCTTGCTGGCGCCATTTCACGTTGAGCACCGACAGGCGGTGCTGCATCTCGATTGCCATGTTCAGGCAAGCCTTGGCGTCGGCCACGTCACCGTCGGAATCGGGGTCGCCGAAGAAAACCAGGATCGCGTCGCCGACGAACTTGTCGATGGTGCCGCCGTGGCGCAGCGCAATGGACGACATTTCGGTGAAATATTCGTTGATGAGCGCTGTAATTTCCTCAGGCTGCAGTTTCTCCGTTAAGGCTGTGAAATCCTTGATGTCGGAAAAAAAGATCGTCAGCTTTTTGCGCTTGGTCTGAATCGACACATCCATCGCACCGCTGAAGATGCTCTTGTAGATTTGCGGCGAAAGGTAGCTGGCCAGCTTGCGCGAAATGGATGCGAGGAAGTCGTTGGCGCCGCGCAGTTTGTGATTAACCTGCCGAATAGTGTCGTTGCGCCGGTTTTGCATGAGCACGAACGCTACACCGGCACCAGATGCCACAATCAGGTAACAGAAAATGTAAAAGAAAGAACTGATATCGAGCGAAATTGGTTGGGTAACAATCAACTCCTGGATGCCGCGTACATCGCCTACCTTCCAATCCGTCTTCGGGCTGTCCGGGTGGCTGTTGTGGCAGCTCACGCAGGCGCTACCCATGACAATGGGCGAAACCAATCGTACCTGGCTGCGCAGGCCGTTTGTCGATTGGTAGATCGGCGGCAGGTTCGGATTTTGGCGCAGGGCTGCCAGCGACTTGCTTTCGAATTCGTCCAGCACGTGCGGGGCGCGGTTGCGGAACGGGTAGTCGGAGACAAAACGGTAGCTGATGTTGGGCTGCTTGTCGCCAATAACCTTGCCCAATTCGAGCGACAAGGTTGCCGGCAACGGGATGGCACCCGGGATGGATTGGTAGTTCGGTGCCACCTGGGTTGAGGAAGCGTGCGCCGACAGCACACGATCGACAATCTCGCTACTGTAGTAACCGCGTATGCCGGTAATGACGGCATTGAGATCATTTGCCTGGCGCCGCAACGTGGCATCAGTCAGGTTGACAAGGTCCAGCCATACCACCACCGGCAAACCGAGAATCAGCAAAACCAGGGCAAGGACAGTGAGCGGCTCGCGGTGCCGGTGCTCTTGCATGACAGGCGATGACTGCGGGTCGTAGCTGGTTGCGGCTGGAGCGGGTTCGGGCGCATTCAATTCAGGTATCCCTCAGGTAGGCAAAATTGGTAATGATGTTTCCGTACGGCATGCGCGAATTATCCGCGGGTCGTTGCTTGTTTCAATTTGCATTTCTATTCGTCCCGGCATTTTGACGGGCTATCCGTCAAAAAATGCAGTTCGTCGCTTGCTGATGGCATTCCACCTGATCGCGCAATAAAGTGGAGTCATCGAACAGGCAGTAACCAGGAACGGATTGAAAGGAAGGCAAATGAAACTCACTCAAAAAAGCGCGTTGTCACTGGTACTTGTATTGGGCATGGTCTGCTCCAGCGTGCTCATGTTGACGGCAAATTCTGCGGCAGCAGCGCACCAAGGTGCCGCACAAGCGGCCCGCGGAACGCAGACGTCGATGGTAACGGAATTGCCGGCGGTCGTCATCACCGGCAAGCGTTTGACGGCGCAAGAAAAAATCCAGTTTCGCTCGCCTGCACAGAAGCATGACCCGCACGCTTGAGCAGGAATTCAGGCCGAGTATAGGGTTGTTGCGCAATAGGCCTTGAAACCGCCCGATGGCGTGTGATTGATTCCATCGAAGCGATCGAGACTTCTTCCGCAACATGCCCTGTGGAATGAATACAGATTTTGCCGTAACCCGTGTGCTTCGCTATTTCTCTCCTTGGGAATAGCTTGAGCCGGCTCGATTATCCCCCGAGCCGGCTTTTTTTATTCGTTGCTTTGTTATGGCTTGGCGGCGCCATCCTGCTTTACGCGCACCGGCACCGGCACGTTGCAGACTTCCACGTGATCGGGCGATTCCTTGTACCAGTCTCCGCCGCGAAAACGCGCCGCGTTGATGATGGCCTTGAATGTGGGTGTGTCGGTGCGAACGATTTCGAGGTGGGAGCGTTCGGCCTGTGGTACATCCGCAGCCAGCCTTATCGACTTGATCGGGATCATCTGTTCCGGCTTCTCATAGAAACCCAGTGCGCCGGTCCCGCGCGGCAGGCTTGAGAGCAGATCGATACCCTGCATGACGCGGCCGACCAGCGTTACGTTGCGGTCCAGTTGGCGTGGTGCGTGGCCGATGACAACATACAGGTCGGTGCCCCCGCCACTATCGGCGTCGTTGTCACGCCCGACGCCGACCATGCCATAGCAGTGCGTAAGCCAGGTCCGGCCGCTATGCGGATCGCGTGCGGCCGGCAGGCCGTCGGAATAGCCGACCAGAGGCGCATAGGTGTCGATGTCGGGCAGGGCCGTGAAGGGAATGTCGTCTTTGATGGTCGTGGCGAATTCCTGCTTGAGCGTCTTCTTGGCAGATTTGATCGGTTTCTTTTCGCTGGGGTCACCCCACTGCGCAACATAATTGTCCTGCGCCCGCATCACGGCCAGGCCGTCGAAATAATTTTCGTGGATCAGGGCCTTGATATTGGCGACATGATTGGGCGCATAGTGGGGTGCCAGTTCAATCACGACACGGCCGGCCGGAAGCTCGACATAAATCGTGTTTTGCGGGTCCAGATCGCGCCAATCCGAAGGGGACGACGTTTTGACGATGTCGGCCACTGTTGGGTGCGCTTTCGGTGCTTCGTCTTTTGCACTCGACGGCACGGAGGCGAGTGAAAGCAGTGCGGCAGCAAGCGGTGTCAGGATGGCAAGGCTGGAAATGCGTGCAAGGGTCAGGGTTTGTTTCATCTGGATTCTCTTTTTATCGTTGGGGGAGGTTCATCCGTTCCGGGGCATAGTCTCGTTGTTCGCTTCGAGTTCAGTTGTCTCTGCCTTGGCTTTTGCATGGCGCCGCAGAATTGCCGCAGAATACGGCGCATAGTAGCAGAACAGCATGCCGACGATGAACAAGGTTACGGGGCTGCCTGTCAGACTCTGGGGCGAACCTGGAGCCGCTTGGGCGCCACCGCCCCAGACGCCGGCAACCCGGTAGGCGAGGCGCCCCATGAGCACCATCATGAGTCCCATTCCGATGTAGGCATTCGGTGTGTAAAGCAGCGCGCCCCCCTGTGTTTCAAATCGCGTCAGTCTCAGACCGAGGAAAGACAGGGCGAAGCCGGCCACACCCCCGCCGAAAAGGCAAATGAGCGCGTTGACATTGTTTGAACAGACGACACCGGCCAGGATGAACGCAAGCGGAAACAGGATCGCCGAAAACCATAATTTTACTGGCCGAACCTGCTGCTTTCCCACCAACTTGCGGTAACGCGAGTAGATGCGCCAGACGATCAGCGGCGCCATGACGAGCAAAATGATTTGGGACTGTGTCATCTCGTAACCTGAAATTTGGAGGAGCGCAACGGCGTTGCGGGCTTTGAGGGCTTTGCGCAAAAAATTACGAGTGTAGCATCAGGGTGCGGGCTGACGGCAATTGCTGCATCGCTTGGCGACGATTTAGCGCCAACTCAGCGCCACTTGCAGCCGTTGTCCTTTTTGTCGAGCAACGTTGCCAATGCGCCGAGCGGAGCAAGCAAGCCCATCCCGGCGACCTGTTCCTTGCAGTCGGGGCGCGTCGTGCCATCGATCATTTTCCCCATTTTGGTTTCTTGCGGCGGCGGGTACAGAGGCTTGGCAACCAGTTGTCCCGTGGGCGTGTCGGCGTACTCGCGATCCACATCGGCAACCGCAGATTTAATGCTGGCATGAATGGCATTCATGTCAAGATGTTTTGGTTCAGCCTGGGGTGCCGGTGGAGCTGTCACGACAATGGCTGGCTGCTTCTGCGTTTCTTCGTCGACCATGTGCGGCTGGCGGGGAACGTTCGCGTCCCGACTTGCGAGCGGTTTTTCGGGCGTTTTCTTTTGCGGTTTGGCGGGCGGCGGAGGCTTTACAATTTCTTCCGCCGGACGCCGCTCCTGATGCACCTGATGCACCAAACGCACTTCTATCGGTGCGGCGCTATGCGCTTCATTTGCTTTGCTGATTCTTTGATGCAGGGTCCATGTCACGAATGCGCCATGCACCAATATGGATAATGCCAGCCCGATCATGACATTGGCGCGGTTCAGCGGCGGCGTGTTGGCATAACGCGAGAGTCCGGAGGAAGGCATAGCAGATGCGGCATTCATTCGGCTGGTGGCATCCTGTAAATATTGATGATTCGGTCCGCCTGGGCTGGCTGGTCTGCAATTCGCAGCCGCGACCCCATCGACGCCTGCTTCCACGCGGTTTGTTGCAGTTAATGGTCAGAACGCGCCATGCCTGTCTGCGGTGCCGCGCAGTATCTCTCTTGCTCCAGGAAACCTGCACGGAAGCGCATGAATTGTAGCCCAAACCAGCGGCAGGTTGGACCAAGATCAAATCGCTCGTAGATTGACTTGCGACAATGGTCAAGGTTCAACTTTTCTATGATGCAACGCGAAAGATACATGATTTTTCCAGTCAGCAATGGTAACGGAAGCAATAGCAAGCCCCTTGAAACTAACCGATGCCTGCGTTGTCCTAATGCCAAGCTCGTCAAATCGACTGGCTTGATCCTTTAACTTATCAACGCTTGCGAGGTGAACCATGTTTTGGGAACGCCGATTGGATAATTGGGTTGAGCAGGTGCGCAGCAAGTCAGCGCTGCCTTTGCAACTGGACCTGTGGAACGGCAAGCAATTGCTGTTTAGCCAGGGCAGTCCGCAGGTCATCATTCGAATTCCCCATGTGTCCGCTCTCAAATATTTCTGGCAACCTTCCTTGTCCAATCTCGGCGACGCCTATGTCAACGGCAAGATCGAGGTCGAAGGCAAGGCAAGGGCGGTGATCGCCGTCGCCAATGCGCTTGCGGCGCGCACTTTGAAACTTGAGGGCAGGTTTTCGCGCATCGTACGGAGCATCTGGCATGAGAAAGAGGAAGACGCAGAAGCAGTGCAGTATCACTATGACGTGTCGAACGACTTCTATCGCCTTTGGCTCGACGAAAACATGGTGTATTCATGCGCCTACTTCGAGAACGGCGATGAGGATCTGGCGGCGGCTCAGATGAAAAAGATCGACCACATCCTGGCCAAGATCAGGCTGCGCCCGGGCGACACTTTGCTCGATATCGGTTGCGGCTGGGGCGCGCTGGTCATGCGTGCCGCCGAAAAGTTTGGTGCAAAGTGCGTCGGCATTACGCTGTCCGAGAACCAGGCCGAACTCGCGCGCGAAAGAGTGAAACAGGCCGGGCTCGGCAAGCTGGTGGAAATCCGCCTGCAGGACTACCGTGACGTGACGGGCAGCTTCCAGCGCATTACCAGCGTCGGCATGTTCGAGCATGTCGGCCTGCGCAATCTGCCGGCCTATTTCGCCAAGATCAACAGTCTGCTCACTGACGATGGTGTCGCCATGAATCATGGCATCACATCGACTGACGCCAACAGCGGCGAGACACCCTACGGCAATGGCGAATTCATCGAGAAATATGTCTTCCCCAAAGGGGAATTGCCGCACCTGAGCCTGGCGCTGCGCTGCATGCAGGAGGGCGGGCTGGAAGTGCTCGATGTGGAAAACCTGCGGCGCCACTATGCCCGCACCTGCGGTATCTGGGTCGACAACTACGAATCCAGGAGCAGCGAGATCAAGGGCCTCGTGGATGACAAGCGATACCGTATCTGGCGCGTCTACCTTGCCGGTTGCCAATATGCCTTCCAGCAGGACTGGATATCGCTCTACCAGGTCGTGTGCACCAAGGCCGGGCGCGAGCCATCAGCATTGCCATGGTCGCGCCGCTACATGTACGCTGAGAGATGATCGCCGGCCCAGGCCGGCCGATTGAGCCGACGGGCGCCCTGCGGCGCCCGTTCTCATTCCATTCTTCTGCACTATCCTGCATTTGCGGTGCGAGCAAAATAATTTAACCAAATGGTTTACATTTCACCTGCTTGGGTTTATTGTTAACCATATGGTTAATAAGAAAAAGCTGCTTGATGACGAACTGAGGCTGGACCGCGTGTTTGCCGCACTTTCCGACGGAACGCGGCGTCGCCTGGTGCACGCCTTGGCCGAAGGGGAGAAGACGGTAGGCGAACTGGCCGAGCCGATTGCCATGTCGCTGGTCGCCGTATCGAAGCATTTGAAGGTGCTGGAAGCAGCCGGGCTGGTACGCCGCCGGGTTGACGGGCGCAAGCACTATTGCACGCTGGCGCCGGAATCGCTGACCCAGGCGCTGGACTGGATTGCGATTTACCGGAATTTTTGGAACCAGCGTCTCGATGCGCTGGATGGGCTAATAAGTGAGAAAGGAAGCTGAATATGCATGAATTGACAATGCGGCGTCATTTTTCCGCGCCGGTGGAGAAACTCTATCGCGCCTGGTGCGATCCGCTGCAGATCGGCAAATGGTTTGGTCCTGGCGCGATGACGGTGCCGGAAGCGAGCGTGGATTTGCGCGTCGGCGGCCGCTACCGGGTCGTGATGGTGAAAGCCGACCAGTCGCGCCATGTCGTCGGCGGCGAGTATCTGCAGATAAGCGAAAATGCACTGCTGCGTTTTTCCTGGCGCTGGGAAGGCAGCCCGGTGGCGACCGAAGTGGAATTGCGTTTTGCGGCGCACGGGGAGGGCAGCGAACTGCAATTGATCCATCGCCAGTTCGGCGAGACGGATGCGCGCGACAAACACATCCAGGGCTGGAACGGCAGTCTGGATAACCTTGCCAAATTTATCGAAGCCAGGGAAGGAGCGGCAGCATGAAACTCTATTACAACCCCTTGTCGACATTTTCACAAAAAGCCTTGCTGGCCTTCTACGAAAAAGGTGTCGAATTCGAGCGTGAAATCGTCAAATTAAGCGATCCGGAAAGCCGCGCCACCTACGAGAAAATCTACCCGATCGGCAAGGTGCCGCTGCTGATTATCGACGGCGGCCATATGATTCCCGAATCGACCATCATCATCGAATACCTTGAGGGCCATTACGCCCAAGGGACGAGGCTGATTCCGGAAGGCGTCAATGCCGCACGCAAGGTGCGCTTCCACGACCGCATGGCCGATCTTTATGTCGATGAGCAGGCTGTCAAGGTCTTGTTCAACCAGATGAAAATTCGCGAGTATCTGCCTGCGGACATCGAACGTGCCAGGCAATTGCTCAACATCTCCTACGAATTCATCAATCGCAGCCTGGAGGATTGCACCTGGCTATGCGGTTCGGAATTCAGCATGGCCGATTGCGCGCTGATCCCCAGCCTGTTCTATGTCGAGAAACTGGTGCCGTTCGCGGACTTTCACAACCTGGCCGCATATTGGCAGCGGGCACAGCAGCGGCCAAGTTACCAGAAAGTCAGGGCCGAGTTCATGCCGATCTGGGAAAGCATGATGGGGGCACGCAAGACCAGTTAGGGCGCTTCAATCCAGTGCAATGACGCCGGCGCGAAAAACGTCGGTGTGCTTCAAGCCATTTTTGTCGCGGATGTAGCGTTGCACTATCTTGACCGCCTTGCCGCGTGCAGCGTCGGCGGTCATGATCAGGGCGATGGGGCGGTGCGCCGCAATCGGCAGAGGATGCACGCGGATGCCGGGCGGTGTCGGGAAGGTTGCCAGTTGGGGAAAAATGCTGAATCCCATACCACGGCCAACCATTGCCAGGATACCGCTGTCGCTCACCAGTGAGCGCGCCGGTTTGAGCGGCAGGCCGGCGGCGCGGCACTGTTCGATGATCCATGTCGCGCCGGGGTTTTGAGAACGGATGAAAGGAAGGTTGGCCAGTTGACGCCAGTCCAGCGGCGTGGAAATCGGCACGCCGGCCGGCAAAACGAGCACGTAGGCATCGCGTGCGACACGGTGGCATACCAGGTCGTCGAACCTATCCTCACGCGTTAATCCAATGTCGGCCAGGCCCTGGCGCACGGCGGCAAGAATATCCTGGTAGTCGGCGCAGCCATCGTTGACGTCGACCTGAATCCCGGGATGATCGTTCGCAAGGGCCTCCAGAACATGCGGAAGCAGATGCGCGCCGGCGCTGCGGAAGCAGGCGATGCGGACATGTCCGCCCGCCTGCTCGTGGATCGCTTGCGTCAGGCTCCCGGCCAAGCGCAGAATCTGGCGCGCTTTTGCCAGAACATGGTAGCCCGCATCGGTCGGCATGCAGCCGCTGCGCGAGCGATGCAGCAGGCGCGTGCCGACGGCGCTCTCCAGTTCCGCAATGGCATGGCTGATGCGCGATTGCGTGCAGCCTAGTTCGATCGCTGCGGCGCTGAAACTCCCCGCTTCGACAGCGGCAACGAGCATCTCCAGTTGTCCCAACTTGATCTTTTCCATCTTTTCCCTGGACATCAGCTATTTCTTTCCATCGAAATTTATCATATATAGAGCCGAACTATCTGTTTTTTCGGTGATCTGCCCCGTGCATGCCGGTCGATAATTGTCTGCACCATGTACCCGAGAGGCGTAGCACAATGTCCGAGCCGATTCTTGTTCTTGCCGCGATGATGGCAATCTACGTGCCTGTTCTGGTCAGCCCCGGGCCGAATTTTTTGATCGTCACCCAAACCGCAGTCAACCAAAGCCGGCGCCATGCAATTTATGCAGCGTTGGGCGTATCGAGCGCGAGCACGATTCTGGCCGCGATTGCCGCAACCGGAATTGGCATACTCGTTGCCAGCCTTCCGTGGTTCCATCAGTCCGTGCAAATATTGGGCGGCCTTTATCTGCTTTACTTCGGTGTGAAAATTTGGCGTGACGCGGCGCGACCATTGACGGCACCGAGCGGTGTTGCGGCGAACCACGGGTTGCGCCAAGCCTATTATCATGGCCTCGCGACAAACCTGTCCAATCCCAAAGCCCTGGTTTTCTTCGCCACGATTTTTGCTTCGATGATCACACCCGACAGCGCCGGATGGCTGAAAATCAGCGGTGTCATTGCCATTTGCGCGGCCTCATCCACATGGCACCTGGCGCTGGCCAACTGGTTTTCCGGTGAGCGCATGCAGCGCACTTATCGCGATGCGAAGGCTATCGTCAGCCGCGTCACGGCCTGCGTTCTGATTGCTTTTGGCGCGAGCCTGTTGTGGCAATGGTTAGTCGGCCGTTAGCAGTCAGTTAAACTGACTGTGGATATTTCGGTGATTGTGGCGAGTTGGCATTACACATAGCGCTTCCTGATGCGAAAGTCATGTTGCATGACTAGCCGCGTGGTGCTGATCAAATTGCTCATGCTGCACAGCAGTTCGGTCAGGCATTCGCCGGGGAGGCGCCAGACCGTGCCCGGTGGCGCCTCCTGGCCGGTGACTGCGACGATCACGGGGCGCACCCAGGCGGCGTCTTCGGTCACGTCGAGCAGCAGCTCACCTTCCTGGGAAGTGTGCGTAAAAATCTCCCCGCCGTGCTCCAGGCCAAAGCAGATACCGGCACCTTCACCACGAAGTCGCTGGTTTCCCGCAGTGTCGGACATAAGCCGCTGCAGGCGTCGGTTGGCTTGGTCGATCCACGCTTCGACGTCATAAGTTGTCTGGAGCACAATCCAGGGATGGGCCCGTTGTTCTGATTCTGCATCGGGGAAGTCGTCAAAAAGCATGGTAGTCGGTGAGCGGGCGGTCTGCCGTAGTATGCGGAAATTGGCTCGAATGTAACACCAAATCGCGCCCGTTCGCAGTGAGGCGCTAACAATTGTCGCGGTGAAATTCAGGTAAGATGTGGCTTGCCCGCCCTTGCGGGCATCGCATTTTTCAGGTTACCCATGTCCAGCAACGGCTTTTCCGTCCTGCAGCACCGCAATTTCCGCTTTTATCTCAGCGCCCGCATCCTCGGCACCATTGCCGTGCAGATGCAAAGCGTGGCCATTGGCTGGCAGGTCTATGCAATGACGGGCAACATGTTCGATCTCGGCATGATCGGCCTCGCACAATTTGCGCCATTTCTTTGCCTGATCCTGTTTGCCGGACATGTGGCGGACCGCTATAACCGGCGTGTCATCATTGTCCTGTGCTTTGTCGCGCAACTATTGTGCAGTTTATGCCTCTTTGCTTACACCATGTCTGGCGCAACCATGGTGTGGCCGGTATTTGCCGTGCTGGCTCTGTACGGCAGCGCGCGCGCATTTATGATGCCGGCTACCCAGGCAGTGTTGATCCATCTTGTCCCGACCGAGAGTTTTTCCAAGGCCGTGGCGCTGTCGTCTTCGAGCTTTCAGGTGGCAGTGATATTGGGGCCGACAATCGGCGGCCTGCTCTATCTTGCCGGACCAAACGTCGTCTATTGCGTCGTCGCGTCACTGCTGACGATTTCGGTTTTGCTGATGCTTGCGACGCGTGTGGACGGTCAGATCACCGGTCGCGAACCGGCTACCTGGCACACGTTGCTCGAAGGCCTGCGCTTTGTGTTTTCCAAACCTATGGTGCTCGGGGCCATGTCGCTCGACTTGTTTGCCGTCCTGTTCGGCGGCGCCACCGCGTTGTTGCCGGCCTATGCGAGCGATGTATTGCATGCCGGCCCGACGGCACTGGGCTTGTTGCGCACTGCAACCGGTGTCGGCGCGGCATTGACATCCGTGGCGCTGGCTTTTTTCCCGATTTCGACCAGAGTAGGGCGTTGGATGTTCGGCGGTGTGGCGGTGTTCGGCGCAGGAACCGTCGTGCTGGGCGCAACCAACAGCCTGCTAGTCGCCGTGATTGCCCTGCTGTTCATGGGGGCGGGCGATATGGTGAGCGTTTATATCCGCCACATCCTCGTCCAGTTTGCCACCCCCGATGCAATACGCGGGCGCGTGAGCGCGGTCAACGCGGTTTTTATTGGTGCCTCCAATGAACTGGGCGAATTTGAATCGGGCGTCACGGCCGGGTGGTTCGGCCTGATACGCGCCCTGATGCTCGGCGGCGTGGCGACACTTGCCGTGACCGCCATCTGGGCGAAACTATTTCCCGTTTTGAGCGGTATGGACCACTTCCCGCACGCGGTGCACAAGGCAGACGAAACTGTCGGCAGTTAAAAATGCTTGAACATTGCCGTTCAATTCGGCATCCTGCCGACATGTGACAAGTTTTTGACCGGGAACAATGCATGAAATTTACCTATTGGGTGGCCGAGATCAAATCAGGCGACAGATCGGAATCGATCATCGGGCGTACGCGGCACGAGGTTGAGCAAAAGCTGCTGGCCTACGGTGACGGGGACAATTACCGCGAGCCGGTCAAGAAGTCCCTGCTGCATGAAGATGTGTTTGATTTGTTCGAGATGGCCACCGGGCCCGGCGGCGGACGAGGGATGGGTTAAAGTAACGATGGAGCTCAAGAAGATCCATTACCAGCGCATCTTGCTGGGCCTGTTGCTGTTCTTTCTGGCCGGCTATCTGCTGATCTCGTATGGCGCGATGCCCGTGTTCTGGCGCATGTTCGAACGTCGCCACCCGGCGTTTGAACAACAGGTCAAACATGCGTTCACCAAACTCGGAATTCCGGGCGACGCAATCAATGTTGCCTTCATCGGCAGTGAAGAGGATTTGCACAAAGCCATGCTGACGGCAAAATGGTATCCGGCCGACCCGATCACCATGCGCAGTTCGGCTCGCATCGTTGCCGACAGCCTGTTGCACCGTGCCTACGACGAGGCCCCGGTCAGCGATTTGTTTGTCTGGGGCCGGAAGCAGGATCTGGCCTTCGAACAGCCCTACGGTGGCGATCCGCGCCAGCGCCATCACGTACGCTTCTGGCGTTCGGAGCAACTCGACGATCAGGGCAGGCCGCTCTGGCTGGGTGCCGCGACCTTCGATACCAAGGCCGGCCTGAGCCATTTGACGGGGCAGGTGACGCACCACATTGACGCCAATATCGACAAGGAACGCGACAAGCTTGTCGCCGACATCCTGCATTACACCGGCATCAAGGTCGACTGGACCGACCCGTTCCAGGATGCAAAAACCGGCAAGAACGGGGGCGGCGATCCCTATTACACTGACGGTCGTTTGCCGGTGTTGTCGCTGGACCTTCAGCCGTCCAGTTAGCGAAGCAACGGACGTTAAATTGGCCGCATGCCGCGCGAGTGCACGACGCGCGGGTAATGATGGTCTGCCAGCGGTACAACGATATCGCCCTTGCGGCCGATTTCAAAGATCCAGTTGTCGCCGAACTCGAAGGAATAGTAGAGCTTGCGTTTGGTTTTGCAGATGAAGACCTGGTCGATGTTGTTGGCGAAAGCCGCTTCGCCTTCGCTATTCCACACGCCATTGCGCTTCAACCAGATTTTCTTCCCGCGGATGCTGGAGGCGACATAGAAGTCGTGGATCTTTTCATCATTGAATCCTGTCAGGTGCTTGACCAAGCCGTGCAAGGATGCCAACGGCATATTGCAGGGCACCTCGATCACACGCTGGAATTTCTCTCCCGGATACCCGCCGCCGACGTAGTCGATCGACAGCGTATACAAGGCATTTGTGTTCCTGCCCGGCAGGGTGTCAAAATGGAAACTTTGATGGCTGGTATGGTTCATGGCTCGACTCACTGGTAATTGCGGTGCACGATGGGTGGCCGTGCGTTGCCGATCCTGTTCGAAAAGTCGTGCGTCCCTGGCATCAACCTGGCATCGGTTTCAGGAGCTAATCGCTCAAAAAAGTCCGATAACCTTGCTTTTGTGCAAGGGTTTGGTGCACGTTGCTCACCAAACTGGGCGTTTTTACATTTTTTCGTGCGCTTGTCTTGTGAACAGTCGCTACGACAGCTAACAATGCAAAATTGATGCCTGGGCGCAAGATTGGTCGATCAAATGTTATCGATGGCTTATTTCCGCGATGGATTTTGAGCGGTGCTGGCGAAGTGGTTTTATAACTGCGCTTGCTCCTGTGCAGCGCGAAGATGGCGAGGCCGAACTTGTCGTGTGCGCACCAACTACCGAGCCTTGCCCTGTCAACCTTGACAGTGGGCAAGATTTTCCATCTGTTCGATAATGCTTATCCAACAGGCAGAGGCGTTGCCTTGCCTGAAACAGAAACAAGCATTGCGAGAGCTACCACCATGGATGTTGAGGTATATGCGCGCTTGTCGAGCGGGCCCACCACTGCACAAGTGAACAGTGGCGTCTGACATGAACAAACTCGACATTCACACGCCGCGTCTTGGGCTGGGCCTGCGGGAAGTCCATTTCGATGACATCCTCAGCAATTGGCCTGCAGTGGACTGGTTCGAAATCATATCCGAGAGCTTCATGCGCTCCGGCGGGCGCCCGCGCCATGTATTGCAGCAGATCGCTGAGCGTTATCCGATTGCCATGCATGGCGTTTCACTATCGATTGGCAGCACCGATCCGCTCGACCTGGAATATTTGCATGCCCTGAAGCAGTTGGCGATGGACGTTGACCCCCTGTGGATCAGCGATCACTTGTGCTGGACCGGTATACTGGGCAGCAATACCCATGACCTGTTGCCGGTGCCCTTGACCGAGCAGTGTCTGAAACACATCGCAGCACGCATACGCACCGTACAAAACATTCTCGAACGTCCGCTGATACTGGAAAACCCGGCGAGCTATATGAGCTATGTGCAGTCGGACATTTCCGAGCCCGATTTCCTGCGCATGCTGACCGAGGAAACCGGCTGCGGACTGCTGCTCGATGTCAACAATGCTTATATAACCTGTTTCAATAACGATCTCGATCCGCAGCAATACATCGCCGCGCTGCCGGCCCAGCGCATCGTCCAAATGCATCTGGCGGGCTATCGACACCATGGCACGCACATCGTCGATACGCACGACGGCCCGGTTGCCCAGCCGGTGTGGGATTTGTTCCAGTTCGCCTGGCAGCATGCACGCGGCGTGCCGGTTCTGCTCGAGTGGGATAGCAATATCCCACCATTCGAGGTCTACCATGCCGAAGTGATGAAGGCACGGAGTTACATGCGCGATGGAAAACGGATAAACGGTGAGGCCGACAACGTGAGCGGCAAGAGCCCGCAGCTTGCGGCGGCGGAACCGGTCGCCAATCCTGCGCGCTTCATCTTGCCTGAAGTCCAACGCCATATCCAACTCGTCAAGGGCATCGAGGAAGGCGACGCCAAATTCGGCAATGCCGATAGCGCACTGGGTGAAATCGTATGAGTCCGCGCGGCGCATCGAACACGCCGGTCAATAGCGCGTTGTTGTCGACGCAGCGCTTTGTCCAGACTGCATTGCTGGGCGCCCCTGACGACGTGTCGCTGCAGATGGTCAGGGCAGTGGTTGCGCCATCGCAAACGCTGGCGCCGGAACAGCGTCTGGCCATCTATCGTGACGGCTACTATGCCCGCTTGCTGGAATGCATGGGTGCCATATTCCCGGTCCTGCGCGCCACACTGGGCGCTACGCAGTTCGACGCTTTCGCTCTGGAATACCTGCAGGTTTGCCCGTCGCAGTCCTACGCCTTGTCCAAGCTGGGCTTGCGTTTCCCCGCCTACCTGCGTCAAACCAGGCCCGACGTTGAGGCGCCGGAAGGACGTCGTGAAGCATGCGTCGATTTCGTGATCGACCTGGCAGACTTCGAGTTGGCGCTGTTTGGCTTGTTCGACGTGGCTGGGCGTGAGGAAGCGGTGGTCGACGACGAGCAAGCCGCCGACAATCGCCTGGTGTTGCAACCGGCGTTTGCAATGCACGCCTATCGTTATCCGGTGGCCGATCACTATCATTTGCCAGACCCGGACAAGCTCGCGCATTTCCCTGCCTATCAAGCCAGCCACATCGCCCTGGTACGTCATCACTACCGCATCGGCATTTTCCCACTCACCGCATTGCAGTTCCAGTTCCTTCAGCTAGTTGCGCGCGAGAAATCGATCTTGCGTGCCATTGCCGGCTTCGCCGCCAACGACGGCATCACACGCGATAGTGCGGCGGCCATGTGGCGCCAATGGCGCGGCGCCTGGATCGCAGCCGGCTTTTTCATGACTCCTGGGTAGGCATATAATGATCTCCTGACATAAAAGGGGCACAACCCCGGCGAAGGAGACAATAGCGTGAACAGCAAGGTATATGTGTCGGGCGTCGGCATGATTCCCTTCGCCAAACCGGGTGCCAGTGCGCCTTATCATGTAATGGGCATGGAGGCCGGCAAGCTGGCCCTGCAGGACGCCGGGCTCGAATTCAAGGACATCGAACAAGCCTATGTCGGCTACGTCTACGGCGACTCGACCAGCGGGCAAAAAGCCATTTACGCCCTTGGCATGAGCGGCATACCCATCGTCAACGTCAACAACAATTGCTCCACCGGCTCCACGGCCTTGTTCCTCGCGCGCCAGGCGGTGGCAAGCGGCGCGGCCGATTGCGTGCTGGCCCTTGGCTTCGAGCAAATGAATGCAGGTGCGCTCGGCTCGGTGTTCCAGGATCGTCCCAGCCCGTTCGACGATTTCGACGCCGTGACCGACAAGTTGGTCGGCAAACCGGAAATTCCGTTGGCATTGCGCTATTTCGGCGGCGCTGGCCTGTCCCACATGAACAAATACGGCACTGCGCTGGAGACCTTCGCCAAGATTCGCGCCAAGGCCAGCCGCCACGCTGCCAACAACCCCCTTGCGCTGTTTCGCAAAGTGGTGACGCCAGACGATGTGATGAACGCACCGATGATCTGGCCCGGCGTCATGACGCGTCTCATGGCATGCCCGCCGACCTGCGGCGCGGCCGCGGCAGTGCTGGTGTCCGAGTCGTTCGCCAAGGCGCGCGGGCTGGACCGGCGCGTGTATATTGCGGCGCAGGCGATGACCACCGACCGCCCCGAAACTTTCGATTCCGGCGACATGATGCAACTGGTCGGTTACGGCATGGCGCAGGCGGCGGCAAGGCAAGTCTACGACGCCGCCGGCATCGGCCCTGAGGACGTGCAGGTGGTGGAGTTGCACGACTGTTTCGCGCAGAATGAATTGATCAGTTACGAAGCGCTAGGCTTATGCCCCGAAGGCGGCGCCGAAAAATTCGTCAACGATGGCGACAACACCTACGGCGGCAAGGTCGTGACCAACCCGTCCGGCGGCTTGCTGTCCAAGGGCCATCCGCTTGGCGCAACAGGCCTTGCGCAATGCTACGAGCTGACGCACCAACTGCGCGGCACTGCGCAGGAGCGCGGCGTCCCGGGTGCGCGCATCGGGCTGCAGCACAATCTCGGCCTGGGCGGCGCCTGCGTGGTCACAATGTATCGCAACGATTGAGGAGAAGAGCATGGCGCAAACGGGCAGATTGACCGGCAAGGTTGCACTGGTTTCCGGCTCCGGACGCGGTATCGGGCGTTCGATCGCCTTGAAGCTTGCATCCGAAGGGGCGCGCGTCGTGGTCAACGATCTCGACGAAGCGCCGGCGCAGGAGGTGGTGCATGAAATCGAACAGGTCGGCGGCGCGGCAGTCGTGTGCGCTGGCAATGTCACGGCGCCCGAATTTGGCGAGCGCTTCGTCAAAACTGCGGTCGATCATTTCGGCGGACTCGACATCATCGTCAACAATGCCGGTTACACCTGGGACAACGTGATCCAGAAGATGAGCGATGAACAGTGGTACGCCATGATGGACGTGCACCTGACGGCACCGTTTCGCATCCTGCGCGCCGCGCAGCCCGTGATCCGCGATCTGCACAAGGCCGAAGCGGCGCGCGGTGAACTGGTTTCGCGCAAAATCGTTAACGTATCCTCATTGGCCGGCACCGGCGGCAATGCCGGCCAGATCAATTATTCCAGCGCCAAGGCGGGCATCATGGGCATGACCATGACATTGGCGAAGGAATGGGGGCGCATGAACGTGAACGTCAATTGCGTGGCGTTCGGGTTCATCAAGACACGGCTTACGGAGGCCAGCGCCGATGGCGATGCGACGGTCAATATCGCCGGACGCGACATCAAGGTCGGTGTCAACCCCGGCTTGATGGCCATGGTCGAACGCCAGATACCGCTGGGCCGCACCGGCACACCTGAGGAAGCGGCAGGTGCGGTGTATCTTCTCTGCACGCCGGAATCGGATTATATCAGCGGGCAGACGGTGATTTGCGGCGGCGGTCTGATCGCATAGTTTCGGCGGAGGGTGAAAAATGCGTAGCATATTTGTAGGAAGTACCTTGTTGCTTGCTTCACTTCTGGCCCATGCCGTCGATACACGCATTGACCCAGGTATCGCGAAATTCAATCAGGCGTTGACCGACGCCACCACGCGCATGGACAACGCCGCCGCCATGGCCTTGTGGGATGACGACGGCATCAGCCTGCTGCCCGGCACCGCGCCCATCGTCGGCAAGAAGGCGATCAGTGAATTCATGGATGGTGTGACCAAACAATTGGTTGGCGCACATATGCAGCATTTCGAGATGCAATGCCGCGACATTGCGGTGTCAGGAAACTGGGCTACGGAGTGGTGCCATGAGCACCAGATTGTGGAATTAGGCGGCGGCAAGCCACCGTTCGATGGGCAAGGCAACATGCTGCTGGTGCTGCATCGCGATGGTCAGGGGCATTGGCGCTTGAAACGCGAGATGTGGAATCAGGCGCCGGACAGGCCGTGAACAAAATACACACGTCGAACGTTGACGCGTCTGAATGTGTTGTAGGCTGGGACGCGTCCCAGCATTTGTCGGCATTGATTGCTGAGACACGTCCCAGCCTACAAAATCTTCAAATTACCTTGCCGGGATTCATCAGGTTACGCGGGTCCAGCGCGCGCTTGATCGCACGCATCATGTTGATCTCGACCTCGCTCTTGTAGCGCAATATTTCCGCACGCTTCAATGCGCCCAAGCCGTGCTCTGCTGAAATCGAACCATCGAAGCGGTCCACGCTGTCGTGCACCACGCGGTTCACTTCTTCCTGGCGCGCGATGAATTCCACGTCCGAAGCATGTTCCGGCGGCGAGACGTTGTAATGCAGGTTGCCGTCACCGAGGTGGCCGAAGGTCACCATGCGGCAGCCGGGGAAGGCATCCTGTAGCAGCACGTCTGTGACGCGGATGAACTCGCCGATTCGTGCGATGGGAATAGAGATGTCGTGTTTGACGTTCTTTCCTTCTTCCGCCTGCGCCAGCGGAATGTGTTCGCGCAGATTCCACAGGGCTTTCGATTGGGCTATCGAGGAAGCCAACACCGCGTCGACGATGATTTCCTGCTCCAGCGCTGCTTCAACCAGCTTTTCCAGCATTGCGCTTGCGTGTTCTTCCGATTCGCTGTCCGACAATTCCAGCAGCACATACTGCGGATGGTCTTCCTGGAACGGCAGGCGCATCTGGGGGTAGTGCTTGGTCACCAGTTGCAGGCAGAACGACGACATCAACTCAAAACCGGTCAGGCCGGCGCCGCACAAGGTCTGCGCCAAAGTCAGCAACTGCAGGGCACGGTCGGGCGAGGGCAGGGCGAGCAACGCAGTCAGCTCTGCCTTCGGCTGCGGAAACAGCTTGAGCACGGCAGCGGTGATGATGCCCAGCGTGCCTTCCGCGCCGATGAACAGGTCGCGCAAGTCGTAACCGGTGTTGTCCTTGCGCAAACCGCGCAAGCCGCTCCATACTTCGCCCTGTGGCGTGACGACTTCGAGGCCGAGGCACAACTCGCGTGTATTGCCGTAACGCAGAACTGCAGTGCCGCCGGCATTGGTCGAGAGATTGCCGCCGATGGTGCAACTGCCTTCGGCAGCCAGCGACAGCGGAAACAGGCGCGCGGCTTCCTGCGCGGCGTTTTGAATATTCTCCAGGATGCAGCCCGCTTCAACCGTCATCGTATTGTTCACCGTATCGATGGCGCGAATGCGATTCATGCGCTGCAACGACAGCACAATCGCTGCACCGCTCTCATCGGGCACGCTGCCCAGCACCAGCCCGGTATTGCCGCCTTGCGGCACGACCGGCACCGCGTGTTCATTGCACAGCTTGACGATGGCGGCGACTTCTCCGGTCGAGCCCGGCTTGACCACCGCCAGCGCGTTGCCGGTGAAACGTTGGCGCCAATCGGTGAGGTAGGACGCCATGTCGACGGCGTCGGTGATGACGTAATTGGCGCCGATGGCGGCGCGGCATTGTTCGAGAAACGTGTTCATTTCGATGCTTTGTCTATGGCTTGTTTGGCGAGCTGTTTGGCCGCGCGCTTGTAGGGGCGCAGGTAGGCAAGCACGCAGAAGAAATACAGGCAGGTCAGCGCGACTTCAATCCAGCCGAGCGTCGCGGAGAATCCCTGGTCACTGGTGCCGCGCACCAGCCCTTCCATGAAATACAGCAGGATCAGCATCGACGACCACTGCATCGTATAGACGTCGCGCTTGAGCACGCCGACCAGAGGCAGCAATAACGGCAAGACCTTCAACACCAGCCAGGAACCGCCGGGGCGCAGCGGAGCGAGCACCAATTCCCACGCGACACAGAGCGCGATCAAAACCAGCAGGCTCGCTACCGCACCGCGATGAAACATGGCGGCCTTGTCAGTTTTCATGGTGTCCTTGTAATTTCACGGCCGTTTGCGCCAGACGGCGGCCCAGAGCAATGCTCAGGTTGCGGGTTGCCTCGGTAATGGCCAGATTGCCGTTGACCCCTGCCCAATGGCTCGCGCCGTAAGGCGTGCCGCCACTGGCAGTGGTCATCAAATCCGGCTCGGTGTACGGCAGACCCAGGATCAGCATGCCGTGATGCAGCAGTGGCAGCATCATCGACAACAAGGTCGATTCCTGTCCACCGTGCAGGCTGCCTGTGGACGTGAACACGCAAGCCGGCTTGCCCGCCAAGGCACCGGCCAGCCATTCGGTTGCCGTACCGTCCCAGAAATATTTCATGGCCGATGCCATGTTGCCGAACCGGGTGGGGGAGCCGAGCGCCAAGCCGTCACATTGAGCAAGGTCGCTCAGTTCGACGTAAGGCGGGCCGGATTCAGGGATGTCGGGCGCAGTCGCTTCGCACGTGGCCGATATGGCCGGTACTGTACGCAAGCGCGCCTCGCATCCGACCACGCTTTCCACCCCTTGGGCGATTTGCTCGGCCAATTTGCGCGTGGCGCCATGGCGCGAATAATATAAAACCAATATTGTCAGCTTGCGTTGATTCATACTTGTTATTATAGAATGCTTTGCTCATTGCAATCGAATTTGGACCGTTGATACCAGTTAGCGAACTGAAACCCAGAACCTGAACCCGATGCCTTTCATTCAATTGTCAACCAATCAAGGAAAAAGCTGGTCCCGCCTGCTGGATCTACTTCGCTTCGCCTGGCGCCGCCTGGAAGAGGAGCGCTTGCCGCAAGTGGCCGGCAGCTTGACGTTTAATACCGTCCTGGCAGTCGTGCCATTCCTCACGATAGCCCTGGCCATCTTCACAACTTTTCCGATCTTCGACACCTTTCGCAATGCGCTGCAGGCTTACCTGATCCAAAGCCTGATACCGCATACGATTTCATCGACCATCAACGACTACCTCGGCATGTTCGCATCGAAGGCCAGCCGCATGTCGGCGGTCGGCGCGATTGCCCTGTTGCTGACTACGGCCGCCACCATGGCCCTGATTGACCGTACCTTCAACGACATCTGGCGCGTCAAGACCAAGCGCTCCTGGGTCAAGAGCGTGGCCGCCTATTGGACCATCGTCACGCTTGGACCTTTGCTGATCGGCGTCTCCATCACCGTCACCTCGAATCTCTTGCGTGCCACCGACTGGGTGGTCATGAACCTGCCCTTCCTCAGCGCGTTTTTCTATACGGGCATATCGGTAGCGCTCACCACGGCCGCGTTCGGGTTGATGTACACCGTCATCCCCAATCGCTTTGTCGATTGGCGCGATGCAGGCTGGGGTGGTTTTTTTGCGGCCGTGGCGTTTGAAGTCGCCAAGCGCCTGTTCGCCGTTTTCATATCGCACTTTTCCAGTTACACCATGATTTACGGCGCGCTTGCCGCGATTCCGATCTTCCTGATCTGGATCTACGTGTCGTGGTTCATCATCCTCGTCTGCGCCGTGATTGTTGCTGCCTTGCCGGTGGTGAAATACGAGCGCTGGTGGCACGTCCCTTCGCCCGGCAGCGCCTTCGTCGATGCCATGGCGGTTTTAGGCGTGTTGGTGGAGGCGCGTGTGAGCGGCGCAACGTCCGCAACCGATGCATCGCTCATCCGCTCCCGTACACGTCTCGGCTTCGACGAATCCGAGAACCTGCTCGACACCATGCTCGACGCCGGCTGGGTCGGCCGCATCAAGAGCGAATTGCCGACCAAATCAAAATGGACCAAGCGTCATACCGAGGGCATGGATAGCTGGACCTTGCTGGTGAACCCGGACATGTTGAAAGTGGCCGACGTGTATCGCCTGTTTGTCTTCAGCACGGCAGGCAATCCTGCCTTGGCTCAGCAGGTTGAGCATGCTGTCGAGCAGGGATTGGACCAGACTCTCACTGACCATTTCAAGCCTCGCATTCAGGCATCCAATTGAGCCGGTGTACGAGATTTCCGCTGCGCAAAGCAGGCAATTTTCAGTATGCAAAACCCAGCAATATCGGCGCCGGTGGCCGCGCGAGTGCTGCGCGTGCCATCAGATAATTTAAGAGATTTTGTGGAAACGAATTGAGATGTTGAAACTTGAGATGTTGAACTGGAAAGCCGTATTCCTCGGCGCAATTGCCGATTTTGTGGGTACAATTTTTGTGACGATTTTGGTGGGTCAGGCTTGGGTCGGGGCCTTGCAACTCGGCGGTGCAAGTGGCGACAGCGCGCGTGAAATGACGTCGAACAGCCACCTGTTTCTCGCAATTTGCGTCACCATTGGATGGTATTTTGATTACCTGGCAGGAAGGATTGCCGCATCTCTGGCAGAGGACCGAGGCGCGCTACACGGCGTGGCTGCCGTTGTGCCGGGCGTGGTGTTCGGCCTGTTCGAGGCAGTCAGTGCCGCTTCGCCTGAGTTTCCGCTCTGGTTCGATATTGCACTCTGCCTGGCGTCCATCGGCTTTGGGTACTATGGCGGCAGTAGAGGCAAGCCGATCAAGAAGTCGTGATTGGCGCCTCGTTACGAAAACTCGGGTAACTTCCCAATCGTCTCGCGTTCTTTATTGATGCCGGCGATCCGCAGCGCTAGAACGACACGACTCCCGTCAGCATTTGCCAATACATCACCCAATCGCCCATGAGTGAAAAGAACGGTTGGCGAAACGTCGCCGGCCGGTTTTTTTCGAATACAAAGTGGCCGATCCAGGCGAAGCCGTAACCGCTTAGCAATGCTCCAAGCAGCCACCAAGCGTTCGCTGTCAAAACCAGAGCGGCGAGACACGCCAGTGCAAGCGTGGAGCCGACAAAATGCAATTCACGGCACATGCGGTTCGAGTGCTGGCTCAGATAGAAGGGGTAAAACTCGGCAAAGCTTTGATGCTTCTTCCCAACCGTGGTCGTCATGTTACGCTCCGCGCAGTTGCCATACCGACAGATTAGTCCGGCTTTTTGGCGGATGCAACCGGAAAGTCGTCAAGGCGCACTTGTCGCCCAACAATCTCCAATCGCCAATCGCCAATCGCGTCCGAAGTTGGCCAACTGCTATGATATCGTTTGCCGACCAACTGAAGCCTGCCCCATGAATGCAAAAAACCTTTCGATCATTGCCATCTTGCTCGCGTTGGCCACACCGGCATTGGCCGATACCGTCAGCGTCGCGATAGCAGCCAGCGCGCAGTACGTATTCGAGGATTTGAAGACAGAGTTCAAGAAAGAAAGCGGCCACGACCTGACGGCCAGCTTCAATTCTTCCGGCAAGTTCGCTACGCAAATCATGAGCGGCGCGCCCTACGATGTGTTCCTGTCGGCCGATATGGAATTCCCCGAGAAAGTCTATCAGGCCGGGTTTGCTACGGCTGCGCCGCGGGTTTATGCCTATGGTGCCCTGGTCGTCTGGAGCATGAAGAACGTCGACCTGCGCACTTGGCGGAGCCCGTTTGCCGACGCTGCTTTGGGCAAGGTTGCCGTGGCCAACCCGCAGACCGCGCCATATGGCCGCGAGACGATGAAAGTGCTGGCCGGCGCCAAGCTGGACCAGTCCCTGCAGCCCAAGCTGGTATATGGCGAAAGCATTGCCCAGACCAACCAATACATTTTTTCCGGTATCGCCGACGCCGGCTTCACGGCGAAATCCATCGTGCTGTCGCCGGAAATGCAGGGCAAGGGCCGGTGGATTGAAGTACCAAAGGAATTGTATTCGCCGATTGCGCAAGGTGCTGTCCTGCTCAAACACGGGGTTGATGCAAATTCCAAGGCGTCCCGCCAGTTTTACGATTTCCTCTATTCGGCCAAGGCGCGCGCCATTTTCGAGCGCTTCGGTTACCTCTTGCCATGAACCAGCGATGAATCGATTATCGGGCCATATCGCTGCGATTGCTGTCGAAGGCAGCATCGCCCTGGTCGACGTCGCGGTCGGAACCCGCCTTTACACGGCCATGCTCCTGGGAGCCGGCGCGGACGATCAGGTGTGGCGGCCAGGGGCAGCCGTCACGCTGGTGTTCAAGGAAACCGAAGTGGCGCTGGCCAGGAACTTGAGCGGCGCAATCAGCTTGCGCAACCGCCTGCAGGGCATTGTCAGCGCGATTGAGAAAGGACGTTTGCTGAGCCGCGTCATCTTCACGGTGGATGGGATGCCTGTTTCCTCGGTCATTACCACGCGCTCGCTGGATGGCCTGCAATTGGAAGTCGGCGCCGCGGTGGAGGGCCTGGTGAAATCCAACGAGATGAGCGTGGTCCTGGAGGGGGGAGTATGAACCAGGACCTGGCAATTGATTGGCAGCCGTTGTGGCTGACTTTGCGTTTGGCCCTGTGCACCACCTCGCTGCTGTTGCTGTTCGGCCTTCCGTTCGCCTATTGGCTGGCACACACGCGCACACGTCTGAAACCGGTAGTCGAGACGCTGGTCAGCATGCCTGCGGTGTTGCCGCCTTCGGTATTGGGTTTCTATCTCTTGCTCGCTTTCAGTCCTCAGCATGCCTTCGGTGAGTGGGTTGCGACCAATCTGCACCTGAGTCTGGTCTTCAGCTTTGCCGGACTCGTGCTGGGATCGGTCATTTACAGCAGCCCATTCATGGTGCAATCGTTGCAGGTTGGTTTCCAGAATCTGCCGCAAAATTTGCTGCAAGCGTCGCGCACCTTGGGCAAGCCAGATATCGTGACACTGTTTCGCGTTCTGCTGCCAAATATGAAGCCGGCACTGCTGACCGGAATCGTCCTCAGCTTCGCCCACACGATCGGCGAGTTCGGCGTCGTGTTGATGATCGGCGGAAATATTCCCGGCGTGACCCGCGTGGCTTCGATTGCCATCTATGACGAGGTCGAGAGCCTGCATTACCACGAAGCCAATGTCTATGCCGCCGTATTGTTCTGTGCGTCGTTTGCCATTTTGCTGACCGTCCATCTGGTCAACCGGCGCTGGAGCAAAATCAATTGATCGAATTCGATATCAGTACTGAGTTGCACGGAGGCGCCGGCGTCATGCAATGGTCGGCACAGGGCAGTCTGGAACGCGGGGAATTCGCCGCCTTGTTCGGCCCGTCGGGGGCAGGGAAGACCACACTGCTGCACATGCTGGCCGGGTTGGGGATGCCGCGTCAGGGCACCATCAAGGTCGATGGTGTGACCTGGTTCGATGCGGCACGCAACATTAACCGGTCGCCGCAACGGCGGTCGATCGGTCTGGTGTTCCAGGATCAGGCACTGTTTCCCAATCTCACGGTGCGGCAGAATGTCGGCTACGCACTTGCCCGCAACGAAGACCGGTGGCTGGCGGAATTGATTGAATTGTCCGGCCTCGGTGAACTGCAGGATCGGCTTCCGGCCGGCCTGTCGGGTGGCCAGAAGCAACGCGTTGCGCTGGTGCGAGCCATTGCGCGCAAACCGGCCCTGCTGCTGCTTGACGAGCCCCTCTCGGCGCTGGATTCAGTGGTGCGCTTGCAACTGCAGGATGAATTGCACAAGCTTCACCAGCGCTTCGGTTTGACGACCCTGATGGTGAGCCACGATGTCGGCGAAGTGTTCAGGCTGGCGCAGCGCGTGCTGCGCATGGAGAACGGCCTGATTGTGCAAAGCGCCTCGCCGGCGCAAGTATTTCTGCACAGGCGCGCGGCGGGCAAGCTGCAATTACAGGCGCAGGTGTTGGAAATCCGCCGCGAAGACGTGATCTACACATTGTCTTTGCTGATCGGGCAGGAAATTGTCGACGTGGTCGCTTCGCCCGAAGAGGCGCTTCAACTGCGCGTCGGTGAGTCGATTTCCGTCGCGGCCAAGTCGTTTAGCCCGCTGCTGTTCAAGCAATGATGTGCCGTTATTGCTTTGGTGCCGGTTTGGGCGCACGAAAGGTGTCGAGCTGCTGCTTCATGTCGTCCGCGGCCTGCTGCATGCGCTGAAAAACCGGTGCCAGGCGTTGTTGCAGCATAGCCGTTGCTAGCTGCGTAGCCTGGGGCATTTTCGCGAGCAGCATCTTTCCAGTCGGCGTCTGGTAAAACACAATCAACTGATCAATCTCGTCCTGACTGAAAACTTCCCGGTAGGTGGCAATGTAGCCTGGCTTGAGCGCTTGATAGTTCGCGCGCTCCTGCAGTTCTGACCGGACCGCAAGGGATTTTTGTTCGAAGGTGTGGATGGCTCTTTCTTCCTCGCCCGACGCTTGATGGCCCATGCTTGCTTCGCGCAAGGTGTTTGCCGTCATCGCGTCCATGTGCGCAAGAATCAGCGCCGGGGTCTTGTCGACGCCCAGCAGGGACAACAGTTTTTCCACCGACTCGTCGCTTGGCTGTGCCGCCTGTGCGAAATTGACTGTTGTCAGGATGAAAACAAGTGAAATCAGGCGTATTTTCATCAATTTTCCTTCGGATAGGGCCAAACGGCGCCGTATTTTACATTCGAGCGCCCGTTGATAGGCCATTCGCGATATCATATCATCCTGAAATTATTGTCAATTGGCCAATTTACCGAATGCACTTGTGTCCTGATCAACCGCGCTGCCTGATTTTCCCTGCTCCCGGCACAACACGTGCGGTGTCGATGTATCGCCACCTCTGATCTGGATGCCATGGAACCGCTAATCAAGCATTTGGTGGGCATTACCGGTCATCGCGACCATAGCTTGCTCGATGTCTCCGTCGTCGGTGCACTCTATGATCTGGTCGGCGCGCTACAGGTCAAGGCGTTGGAAATTTTTCGCTTCCGTGACGAAACCTATGTCCGCCCGCGCGTATGGATACAGGACGGCCGTGTCGTTTCATCCGAAGAAACCTTGGGCAGCGATCATGGCGGCGAATTGATCGGCGAATACCCGTCGCTCGTCGCCTGTATCGCCGAGCACATCAACAGCGCGGAAGAAACGACCGAAGACGGTCACTTCGTATTGTGGCTGCCGGTTTGGCTCAACGACAAGGTCACCACCTGCCTGCAGATTACCAACCTGACACCATATTCGACCCACACGCGCGATATTATCGAAGGCATCCTCGGGGTCTATCGTAACTATCAGAGTTTGCTCGACTACAGTGAGCGCGACTCCCTGACCGGTCTGTTGAATCGCAAGACCTTTGACGAAAAATTTTCCAAACTGGTATCGGGCGGCGCGTCGGAAGACGAGCAGGCCGACCATGTCGACCATGAGCGGCGCCATCAGTGCGAAACGCAGCAGCAGTGGCTGGCAGTTGTCGATATCGATCATTTCAAGCGCGTCAATGACCAATTCGGCCACTTGTACGGCGACGAAGTGTTGATTCTGGTCGCCAATTTACTGCGTCTGTCGTTTCGGGCGCAAGACCGCGTATTCCGCTTCGGCGGGGAAGAATTCGTCATCCTGCTGCGTTCGACAACGCGGGAAGATGCGCACCGTATCTTCGAGCGTTTCCGCTCGAATGTCGAGAAGCACGATTTCCCTCAAGTGGGACAGGTCACCGTCAGCGTCGGCTTCGTCAGCATCCATCCTAGCGAAACGCCTGTGGTCATCCTCGGCCACGCGGATCAGGCCCTTTACTACGCCAAGGCGAATGGGCGAAATCGGGTCTGCAATTATGAAGACCTGATCCAGGGAGGCTCCCTTCAGACGCAAATCGTTTCTGCCCCAGTGGAATTTTTCTTCGATGAACCGACGACGGATTAGGCTTCGCACTACGTCCGGCGCCGCTGAAAAAGCGCAGCAACAACAATCCCTATACTAAAAGACCCCCGATAGTTTGCGCTATCGGGGGAAACCCAAAGGCTTGGGGGAGTGTTGCTTCGTTTGGGGCATCGATTGCAGGGATTGCTCAAATAAAGTGCCGAGACGCTGTGGCGAATTTGCCGCGGCGTCGTTCCACTCCCGGCACGCCGCCGCATTAATTTGGCAACAGCCTCAAACACGCGTGTTGGTACAATTCGGGATATCAACAGCGCAGCAAAATTGCTTCTCTCAATCGCAGCTTGTTTCAGTTCTTGAGAGGTGTTTCCGACATTTGCATGGCCGGCCGCATTTCCTCTATCTGTGCTCGCAAGCCGGGTCCGTGATGCGCTGCTTTCATGGATTCGAATTTTGCGAGTTGCTCTGGGGTGAGTACGGCCATGATCTGGTGCGCACTGCGCGCATGCAATATCAGGACTTGTACCATGGCGTGGGCGTGCGCCTCAGCCAGTGCCTTGATCTTCAATTCATCGTACTGACTGGAAGACATCAAACGATGCAGCTCGTCGGCGCTCCTGCGTGCCGCCTTATCCTGTTCATGCAACTGCGGTGCGGCACTGAGCAAAACGGAAAAAATTTTGTCCTGTTGCGCTTCGCTCAAATCCAGCTCGTGCAAAAACAGCGGCGGCTGCATTTCGAGCAACGGCAACATGCCCGGCGGGCCCGGGGGAAGTGCGCCTTCGTGGGGACGGCCCTCATGCTCGTGCCTCGCGGGCGGCGAAGCATCGACCGCGCAACGATTACCCTGCTCCTGCGGCGGTTCGCCGTATGCCAAAGTGGCCAGGCCGAACGCAAGTCCGGCGGCGAGCAGCAGGCGCCGTAGTGTTCTTTCTATCATGCTCAATTCCCTTATTCCGAGTTGTTGGCTCGCCGCTCAATGTTTCCCGGCGATGAAGGCAATTGTCGGGCGCAGTCCTGTTAAGCGCCGTCAACGAGGCGTAAAGTTAAGTAAAGAGCGTGCTTCATTTGCAGCAATGAGGCGATGTAAAGTTGGGTAAAAGCATGCCCGTTTGCTATGCGGTTAGAACTGGCACCGGTATCATTGACGCTTCGGAGCGCATGCCGGGATGAATGCGTTCCAAGAAGCCGTTTCAAAATGACCTTGGCGTTGTTGCCGCTCGTCGTCATCCGGGTGCACTGTCATCGTCGCGGCGCAGGTGCCCGGCCACGCCCATTTCGAAACGACTTCTCATTGAGGAAGACAGCCGATGACCCAAGTATTGCTGATTGACGACGACGTGGAATTGCTTGAGATGTTGCGCGACTATCTGGTGCAGGAAGGATTTGGCGTCAAGATCGTGCATGACGGCGCAAGCGGCGTTGCAGAAGCCTTGTCCGGCGCCTATGCCATTGTCGTGCTCGACGTCATGATGCCCAGACTGAACGGTCTGGAAACCCTGAAGCGAATCCGTGCCAAGAGCCAAATGCCCATTCTCATGCTCACTGCACGCGGTGACGACACCGACCGTATCGTGGGACTGGAACTGGGCGCAGACGACTACGTCCCCAAACCCTGCACGCCGCGTGAATTGACGGCGCGCCTGCGCGCCATCCTGCGCCGCACGCGCCCGGCGGAAAATGACGCATCGCAGGCTTCCGTGCTGACCGTCAATGCCCTTACCATGTGGCCGGAGCAACGGCGTGCAGAGTGGGGCGGCAAGACGCTTGAGTTGACCAGTACCGAATTCAATCTGCTTGAGGTTTTGCTACGCAATGCAGGCAAGCCGGTGAGCAAGAATGATCTGTCGGAACGCGGCCTGGGGCGACCGTTGACACGCTTCGATCGCAACATCGACGTGCACTTGAGCAGTCTGCGACAAAAGCTGGGAACCCTGTCTGATGGGCGGTCGTGTATCCAGACGGTTTACCGCCTCGGCTACCAGTTTATCCGGGAGTAGTGCGTGGGACGTTTATTCTGGAAAGTCTTTGGTTTCACGTTGTTCGCGCAGTGCATTGCCGCTCTGGGAATCGGCGCCGCGATCTGGCTCAAGCATAGCGGCGACGCGGACCAGCCGGCCAAGATCGATTCCAGTCCGCCGGCCGCGTTTGTCATCGAATCGGCTGCATCGACCTTGCAATACGGTGGCGTGCCTGCCTTGCGTCAATTGCTGGAAAACATGGACGGCCGACATGAAGTCATGGCAATTGATGAAGCCGATCGCGATATATTGAACCGCGCCGTGGCCCGGCAATTGATCATGGAGGCGCGCGCGTTGCTCCATACGGGCGGGGCGCGGCGCTTCGTGCGCGAAGTGCAAACTGCCGACGGCCAGCGCTACCTGCTGTTTTCCCCTGCATTGCACCGTGAAGAAGGTTTCGGCATGGGCGGCCCGGTTGCGCCCGAAGGCCTAGCGATGCATGAGGGCGCACCGCCGTTCGATGGTGAGCGGCCGCCTTTTGCCGGGCGCAGCCGATCGCCGCCACCAGGACATGACGAACAGTTCCCGCATATGCCGCCATTTTTGCCTTTTCTCCCCATGGTTTCGGCCGTACTCGGCAGCCTCATTTTTGCCGCCATGTTGGCATGGTACCTGTCCAAGCCGATCCGCAACCTGCGCTCCGCCTTCGAAGCTGTGGCCGGTGGCGATCTTGCCGTCCAGCCGGGCTCGTTGATGGGGCGCCGGCACGACGAACTGGCAGATCTGGGACGCGATTTTGATGTCATGGTTGAGCGTCTGCGTGCGTTGATGAGCGGACAAAAGCGCTTGTTACACGACGTTTCCCATGAATTGCGCTCTCCATTGGCGCGTCTGCAGGTTGCCATCGGCCTGGCGCGCCAACAGCCGGACCGGATCGATGCGTCGCTTGAGCGCATTGAACGCGAAAGCATGCGCATGGACAAACTGGTCGGTGAATTGCTGACGCTTTCAAAGCTGGAAGCCGGCGCCTTGAAGCCGGCAGAGGAATACATCAACATTGAAGATTTGCTCGCCGATTTGCGCGAGGACGCCCACTTTGAGGCAGAGGCGCAGGAAGTCAATTTTGAATTCGTCGGCAATGGCGCCGTTGCGATCAAGGGCGATGCCGAGCTTCTGCATAGCGCTATCGAAAACGTGCTGCGCAACGCCATCAAACAAACCGTTGCCGGCAGCACGGTGATCCTGGAAGTGAATCCGGACCCCGTACACCGATTGCTCCACATATCCATACTCGACCGTGGCCCGGGCGTACCGGACAATGAGCTGCAGGCCATTTTCCAGGCTTTTTTTCGTAGCGGCAATGCAATGGCACGAACCGACGGGCACGGACTGGGTCTCGCCATTGCCCAGCGCGTGGTTACCGCCCATGGCGGCTCTATCATTGCGCGCAACCGCCAGGGCGGAGGCCTATGCGTGGAAATTTTATTGCCGCTCGAAGATCCTGCGCGCCCCGCCGGTTCAGCGGCATGAATGCCCGCGCCTTCCTGAGACAGGCGGCATAGATATCTGCGCTGTAGATAGATTTGTGCGCGTTGACACGGCGACTTCTCATGTTGAGGTTCCTGATAGCAGAACGCCGGTAGGGCATTAGAACTAATTGTCGATACTCCCGTCAAACCGCCAGTACCGCCCACTACTGAGCGCTGCTGTTACAATTCGATCTGCAGTACCACATCCACCTTGGAGAAAATCATGTCAAATTTAGAGTCCGCTCGAGCGGCTATTGAAGCAGAGTTGTCCCACGCAAAAAAAGGTCTTGAGTACTACCATTCGCGCATCGGTGCATTGGAGAATATGCTTGCCCAATTAGCCGGTTTTCAAGGCGCGGCTTTGCCCCCGGCAGCTGCAGCACGCGGCAAGCGCGGCCGCAAACCAGGTTCGACCGTAAAATTGGCCGTGTCTGAGAAAGCGCCCAAAGCAAAAGCAGGCCGCAAGTCCGGCAGCAGCGGCTTGCCCTTCACAGGCGGCGATTTTTGGCAAAATCTTGTGCTCGACGAACCGCGTTCATTCCCCGAGATTCTTGATGCGGCGATTGCCGCATTGGGCATTTCGCCGTCAAAAACTGAGAGGCAGAAATTGTCAGGCCGCATGATATTTGCGATTAACGCGCTGGTAAAAACCAAGAAGATCCGCGACTCCGGGTCAGGCCGCGCCAGACGCTTCTTCAAGGGCTAAGCTGCCCCTGCAATGAACGAATATTGCCTCACACGGCAATATTCGTTGCATTCTCGAAGTACCAGCACATCTTCAACTGCGCGAAAAAACTGCGCAAAGTTTCCGGCAAAGTTCTGAGGTATTTCTGAGGTATATTAGGTACTTCACTCGATACGCAAGCACAAGGGCGACAGTTGGTCTTGTGCGGCAAGGAAAATATGAAAGCCAGGCAAATAATCTGCGCACTGGGGCTGCTCATCTATTCGTTGAGTTCGACAGCTCAGGTATTCGAATGCATTGACGCAAAAGGCAAAAAGACCTATGCCAAAATATGTCCGGAGAATACCGTGAAAGAGCGGGAACTGGAAAATCCGGCCCTGGTCAGTCCCGGCACTTCGAGTGCCATGTCGCCGGAGAAAATACGTGCGGCCAATGCGGCCTACGAACAGCGCAGGGCTGCAAGGCAAAACGCCGGTGACGGAGCGCACGACAGGCCGAGCGCTGAACAGCCGTCCGCCCAGGCGTGCACGGACGCTCGCAGCCGCCTGGAAGCCATGCAAACTGGCAAGCAATCCAAGCGAGTCGATCCCGTAACCGGCGAACACGTTCCGATGGAAGACAGCCAACGGCAGGCCACCATCGACATGCTCAACGAACAGGTTACGCAGAATTGCAAATGACGAGATTGGGACGCGATTTCTCCGTCTCGGCGCTGGTAGCCGGTTTCGTGACGGTCCTGGTTGGTTTCACCAGCTCGGCGGTCATCGTATTTCAGGCGGCCCACATGTTGGGTGCCACTCAGGCGGAAATTGGTTCCTGGATGTGTGCGCTGGGCTTGGGCATGGGGCTGACCTGTATCCTGCTGTCCCTGTATTATCGCATTCCCATCGTGACCGCATGGTCTACCCCGGGTGCAGCGATGCTCGTGGCCGGCAGCGGTGGTGCAGGCATGGCCGAGGCAATTGGCGCGTTCCTGGTCTCGGCCGCGTTGATCGCGTTAGTCGGTTTTACGGGTGTTTTTGAGCGTGCGATCAAGAAAATCCCGACTTCCATTGCGGCCGGCATGCTGGCAGGTGTTTTATTGCGCTTCGGGCTCAACGTATTTGTCGCCATGAATGCGCAGTTTGCCCTGACGTTTTCCATGTTTTGCGTTTATCTCTTGCTGCGCCGATTGTTGCCGCGCTACGCGGTGGTCGGTGCACTTTTGTCTGGTTTGATACTCGCCTGGATTCTGGGTTTGTTGCACATGGAAAGTGTACATCTCGAAATGGCACAATTGATCTGGACGACGCCCGTGTTTTCGCTATCGAGCCTGATTGGTGTTGCATTGCCGCTGTTTGTCGTGACAATGGCCTCGCAAAATGTGCCCGGTGTGGCCGTCATTCGGGCTTCGGGATATAACGCGCCTGTTTCACCGGTCATCGGCTGGACCGGCATTGCCAATTTCCTGCTCGCTCCGTTTGGTGGATTTGCCTTGAACCTCGCGGCCATTACCGCTGCAATATGCATGGGACGCGAAGCACACGAAGACCCAGAGCGCCGCTACGTCGCAGCAGTGGCTGCCGGTGCCTTTTACCTGCTCGTCGGACTATTTGGCGCCACCGTCGGCGCATTGTTCCTCGCGTTTCCCAAGGAACTGGTGTCGGCAATTGCAGGTCTTGCGCTGCTGGGCACAATCGGGAATGGATTGGCCGCTGCGATGGCCAAAGAAACTGACCGGGAACCGGCGCTGATCACATTTCTCGTCACCGCCTCTGGCGTCATTCTGTATGGCGTCGGATCGGCTTTCTGGGGGCTATTGGCCGGGGTATTGGCGTTGTTGATTATGCGCATGGGAAAGCGCGAATCTATCCAGCCTTAGAAACTCGCCTCGCAAAGCCTGTTAGATCAGGCGCTCGTGCTTATCAGGCTCCCGGTAGGCGGAATATCCTGCAGATTGCCTGATAGCGCCTGCAGGAACTTGCCGAGCGTTGCGCCATTGCCGGTGCCTCCTTGGGCCGCGACGAGTGCCCCAAAGCTCTGCTGCAGGGCCGAATAAGCTTCCTGCCCCGACGACTCCGGCGATGTTCCTGTTCCGATTTGTTGAATGAGTCCCCGCAAACGACTTTCAAGGCTGTTGCCGGACCCTGCTGCACCATTGGGTGTACTGGCCGATTGTGTTGCCTTGGCCGAATCGGCAGACGCAGTGGTGCTGCCTGGCTTGCCATCTTTTTTCGACGACGTCGAATAGCGTGTGCCGGCGCCTGTCGAAGCTTGCGGCGTGGTCGATTGCAGTGCGCCAAACAGGTCCTGGGCGAAGACATTCAAGGCCTGCTGCTGGGTGTTCGTTGGCGCAGCGCCGGTTGCAACATTGGACGCGGTAGGCGTCACGCCGATTTGAAAGAGTGTTTGGCTGATTGCCGAACTGAACAGCCCCGTTCTGCCGCCGGTGGTCGTGGGTGCCGTGACGCGGCTGCGATCGGCATCTCCGCTGCTGTCCACGGGATTGGCATTCTGTCCCGAATACAGCGCATTGGCCGAAATTTGATAGTTCCCAATTCCGTTGATCGACATGGCGTTGCCTGAGTTGTCAAGAATCCACTTCCCCACATTGATTAACGACATCGGTTTATTTTTCTGAAGCGCAGTGCGCGCAATTATTTGTACTGGCACTGTGATCAAAGCTGGCGGCCTGCTTGCGGGAAATAAATGCTCGGGAGGTGAAAATTTCCCCATGGAAAGTCGAACACATGTCATTAATGCAACTTCGAGTGCCTTCAACGCTTACATTTTGCAACAATAGCGTGCCTTACTCTATACTTGAGCCGATTTACAATATCGCGTTCTGGCCAAGCAGATGTCGGACACCCGGCATTGTCTGATTTGTCCGTTATCGGGGAACGCAATTCAAGAGCCAATGCCTAACCGGATTGCGCAAAGAATTGGCGCCCGAAAGCTTTCGGTCACCCATTACTTCTAAGGGAATTCATGCTTTCTACTTTTATCCGTGTCGCTGTTGCGCTTTCCAGTGCCGCCATTCTCTGTTCTTGCGGAGGAAACAGCGTAGCCGAGACGCAACAATCGACGCCGGAGGGGTTATTTAGCGGTACTTATGCGGTCACCATGACGCAATCGTCGTCCGCAAATAAGGTCACCTGCGCCCATAATGTCCTTACCTTTGTTGAAGCCTCGGGCACTGTCTACACGTTTTATCCATCGGCGGCAGACCCTGCGGTGGTGACGACGGCGGACCAGGGATCACTCAGTTTTTCGGGCGGCGTGATGGCATCGGCGAACACATTGGAACTCAATCTCCCTGGTTCCACCACGCTCGGATGTCCAGGCGCGATAACGCCCAGCGGCGTATATTCCTATGGTATGAACGGCACTTATGTGGTTGGGTCCACCCTCACCGAGACACTGATTTATCCGTCCGCCGATGCCAACGGCTGGACCAATTCGACAACGACGTTGAACAGTGCAACAACGCCTGTAACGACGATGGTCTACGATATCGACTATCAGGGCGTGCAAAACCTCGCGACGCTGGCCGGCACCTACACTGGTATGGTCGGCACATCACAGAAAAAAGAGGCCGCAACGTTCACCATCAGCCCGCCGAGTGTGCCTGCCAATGGCGGCAACGCTCTCGGCGTATCCCTCCTGGCCGGCACGGGCGCGAGCGGTTGCGCTTACACCGGCTCGGTTTCGCCACTTTACAAGGGTAACGGCTACACGGTTCTGATCACCAGCGGCCCGTCGCCCTGCCTGTTGCCGAATCAACAGTTCTCGGGCCTGATGTATCTCAATGCCAAGACCAACATTCTGTATACATTCGCGCCGAACCAGGCTCGGACGGATGGCGTGATCTTCTCCGGCACGCGCAGCTAAGCGCAAGCTTGGATTGAAATCGAGCGACGCGCCAGGCGATGCACGATGCGCAAAGGATACTGGAGAGCCCTGCTGCAGCGCTTGCGCGGCAGGGTAGTGCAGGGCGACATTGCCATTGATGTCGATGGTTTTCGTTTTATCGTGCACGAAATCTCTGCTGCAGATGATCTCGCGCTGGAGCAGCAAGTGCCTATTCTGGTCGCAGTGGACGCGAGTGCCAATGCGTTGCTGATCGAACCTGGCACGACCGAAGTCACAATCCGTCTTGCATTGACCGGGCAGATGCTCGCAACCGGTATGGCATTCATCGACATGATAGACAGCTTGAAGCCTGTGCCGGCAGATGGCGCATCGGCGCTGACGGCGTCTGTCGAGGATGAACTGATCCTCGCGCGCCTGCTGCGCGGGAGTTCGTCCCGAGCGCGCGGCATATTCGACGACGAGCAGGATTGATTGCCGACGCCCTGAGGGGCTTATGGCGCCGGCGGTGCTGGCGCAAAAATCGTGCGAAACGTCAGGTTGATCCTTGGCCCGACAGACAAGCGTTCTTTTTCCACCGCATGGGACCAGTAGCGCTGCGTGTCGCCGCCCATCAGGAGCAAACTGCCATGCGTGAGATCCAGAGCGAAGGGTTTGTTGCGGTGCCCCTTTTTATACTTTAGTTTGAACCTCCGCGTCGCGCCCAGGCTGAGCGACGCGATCAGCGGCATCGCCCCCAATTCCGGCTCATCGTCGCTGTGCCAGCCGACGCTGTCGTGTTCATTGCGGTACAGGTTGATCAATACGCTGTTGAAGCGTGTTCCGCTCTTGGCTTCAATATCGGCCTTGATCTTGCCCAATGCAGGGCTCCAGGGCAACGCCTGCATGCGCAGGCCCGAGTAAGTGTAGTCGGCACCCGGGTCGCCGTACCACGCCGTCAGGCGCGGCTGCGGATATTCCTTACCCCAGACAGTAATCGTGTCGGCGCGCCACGCCGTGTCGCGCAGCAGAATTTCAAATTGGCGATCTGCTTCGGCCTCTGTGTAGAAACCGCGCATCAAGCGAATATCCGCATCGGGCAGGTCTATGGCCTCGAATGTTCCGTCTTCGCCAAACAGTCCCAGTGAGTTGCCTGCCGCCATGTGCACATACCGCCATCGTGATGGGTGATAGCCTCCATTATAGAGCGTCGTCCGCAGGGCGGCTTTGGTCGGTCATGGCGTTGCACCGTGACTTGCGATCTTGTGCTTTTTCAAGATATGATCGAGCGCACCTACTCCACTTGGGTAACTTTGCCAATAAGATGACAGAAAGTCGCAATTACCCGGCACCCAAGAACATGCGCCGGCTGCGCAACAGACTGCTTGCGCTGGCATTGATTTTTCCTGCGCTCTATGTCGGACTGGCGCTGATTTTCATGGTTCATGACTACCGGGCGATCATAGGCGAGGCCGGTGCTGATGCGCGCAGCATGGCTGCCGCATTGAACAACAATGTGACGCACGTGATCGATGAATCGGACGGTGCTTTGGTTGGCGCAATCGACGACGTGACGCGCGCGCAATTGAATGCGGATGGACGCGACACCGCTGCCCTGCACGCAATTTTGCAATCCTACGGTAAGCGATTGCCGCAGGCTATCAACATCAACGTGATCAATGCCAAGGGCTTGCTCATTGCCAGCAGCGCCGGATATCCGATGCAGGCCATCGATGTCAGCGACCGCGAGTATTTTCAGGAGCAGCGAGCGCACGGGGACGGCAGCCTGATGGTCGGCACGCCCTTCACAGGAAGAATCAATACCAATAAATGGCTGTTTCCGCTTTCGCGGCGCCTGAATAATGCCGACGGCACGCTGAAGATGATCTTCGAGATCGGCATCAATCTCGATTATTTCGGGCATTTTTATGACTCTCTGCAAGTTGCGCATGGCGAGCGATTATGGCTACTGCGCCGTGACGGCGCGGTGCTGATGGAAAACCCGAAGCCGCCCGACTTGCGCAAATTGAGCGTGGCCGGCAGCGAATGGTTCAGGCAGACTCAACTGGCCAAGTCGGGGAACACTGAAGAATTACATGCCGTCCACGATGACCTCGCAGGTGTGATCGGGTATGCCAACGCGAACAGTTATCCCCTGGTGTCGGTGGCATCGTTCGACAGCCGC
Source organism: Burkholderiaceae bacterium (assembly GCA_036561005.1). Lineage (GTDB taxonomy): Bacteria > Pseudomonadota > Gammaproteobacteria > Burkholderiales > Burkholderiaceae_D > PKWO01. The sequence goes on from DATBQE010000233.1 coordinate 39,149, forward strand.
GATATTCTCGTATCCTGGCGCGAACGAGTCGGGCAGACTGCGCTCATCGGCGCCGTCACGATAGGCCTGATGTTGATGCTGGTGGCCGTGTTGTGGAAATATCTGCGCGCCGTGCACGCCATGCAGGCCAACCTGGAACGCAAGAATGCCTCGTTGCTCAGTGCCGAGACCCGATTTCAGGGTTTGGTGAACGGCATCGACGGTGTGGTTTGGGAGGCCGAATTGCCGACCCTGCGTTTCACCTACGTCAGTGCAAACGCCGCAAGCGTGACCGGCCACGCAGCACAGGAATGGATTGCCGACCCGCAGTTCTGGCAGCGGGTTCTATCGGTGAGCGGCAGTGCGGAGCAGGATGCGCAGAGGATGATGCGTAGCGCCGGCGATGGCACGAGCGAGGCGGGACTGCAGCCGATCGAACACCACATCGTCGCCGCAGACGGCCGTGAAATCTGGTTGCGCAGCAACGTCGCCTTATCCGTGGAGACGGACGGCACGCCACGTTTGCGCGGCGTGATGGTGGACGTGACGGCGCAAAAGGTATCCGAGCAGCGCCTGTTTCAACTTGCCCATTACGACTCCCTTACCAACCTGCCGAACCGTCAGACCTTTTCGGAACGTATTCGGCATGCGATTGCGATTGCCGCGCGGCGCCGCAGCAGTCTGGCGGTGGTCTTCGTCGATATCGACCATTTCAAGACCATCAACGACAGCCTTGGGCATGAGGCCGGTGACCGGGTGTTGCGCATGGTGGCCGAGCGCTTTGCCGCCGTGTTGCGCCAGAGCGATACCGTTGCGCGTATAGGCGGCGATGAGTTCGTGATTTTGCTGGAGCAGGGCAGTGAGGCGGCCGACAGCTTTGAATTGGTCGCTGCGAAGCTGGCAAAATCGGTCGCCGAGCCGGTCAGTATCAATGGTTACGATTTGTTTGTCGAGTTGAGCATGGGTATTTGCGTGTTCCCGCAAGACGGGGAAGACAGCGAAACGCTGCTGCGCAATGCCGACACTGCGATGTACAAAGCCAAGAGCTCGGGGCGCAATTGTTGGCGCTTTTTCGACGAATCGATGGCGCGCTCCGTCGCGCGCAAACTGGAACTGGAATCGGCTTTGCGGCGCGCCGTTGAGCGCGGCGAACTGGCGCTAATGTATCAGCCGCAAGTTGCCCTCGACAGCGGGAAAATCATTGGCGTCGAAGCGTTGCTGCGCTGGAATAGGCCCAACCTCGGTATGGTGCCGCCGCTGGAATTCATTCCCCTTGCGGAGGAATCCGGGCTGATCGTCTCGATCGGCAATTGGGTCCTGGAAACGGCCTGCGCCCAGGCGGCGAAATGGCTGCGGGAAAATGGCTTGCACCTGCGCATGGCCGTGAATATTTCCGCGCGCCAGATTTACCATAAGGAATTCGTGCAACAGGTAGCACGAACCCTGACCTCGACCGGATTGCCTGCCGAATTGCTGGAACTGGAAATCACTGAAAGCTCAATCCTGGAAAATCTCGAGGAGACTGTGCGCAAGTTGCAGCAATTGAAAATGATGGGCATGACCATTGCTATCGATGATTTTGGCACCGGTTACTCTTCGCTTTCGTATTTGAAACAACTGCCGATCGACCGTTTGAAAATCGACCGCACGTTCGTCAAGGACATTCCGGAGGACCGCGACGATTGTGCAATTGTGCGCACCATTGTCGCCATGGCAAAAAATCTTGGCCTGTCGGCCATCGCTGAAGGCGTCGAAACGCGCGAGCAGGTGGACTTTTTGCGCGAGGGCGGCTGCAACGAAATTCAGGGATATCTGATATCGATTCCGCTGGCCGCGCACAATCTCGAAAGCATGTTCAACGAGCGACTTGACCTGTAATCGGTCAACCGGGCTCATCTCGGGTTGGGTTTCTTACCGAGCTTGCGCTGCAAGGTACGCCGGTGCATGTTCAATGCCCGCGCGGTGGAAGATATATTGCCCCGATGCTCCAGTAACACGCGTTGAATATGGTCCCATTCCAGTTGGTTGACCGTCAACGGCACGGTTTCGTGTGCCATGTCGCCAGTGGCGGCGACAGGCGCCTCTCGCAGCGCGGACAGGATCGAATCGACGTTCGCCGGCTTGGACAAATAATTATCGGCGCCCAATTTCACCGCCTGCACGGTGGTGGCGATGCTGGCGTATCCGGTGAGAACAAGGATGCGTGCGTGCGGCAATAGGCTGCGAATTGGCGCAATCCACTGCAGGCCGGAGTCTTGCGCAAGATGCAGGTCGATTGTCACGTAGTCGAATTGCGCCGCCTGCGCCGCCGACAGGGCATGCGCCCCGGCATGGGCGAGGGTGACGGCAAAACCTCGCCGCGAAAGAGAGCGTGCCAGTGTCGCGGCAAAAATTTCGTTATCGTCGAGAACGAGAAATCGTTCGCTCATAAGGGCACACGCACGATAACCGAGGTCCCCTGTCCGGGGGCAGACGCCAGGTGAATCTCCGCACCGATGCCGCGCGCGCTGGCGAATGCCAGGAACAGCCCGATGCCGCGCCCGTTCGATGTACCTGCAACCACCTCGGAACCGAGGCGCGGTAAAAGTGCTGCCGGAACGCCGTCGCCGCCATCGTGTATCCGGAATACTGCGTGCTGCGGTTCGTCGAAGAGGCTGATTGAAACAGTAGCGCCATTTTGTGCAACCGCGCGCGCCGCGTTGTCCAGCACGGTTGTCAGAATTTGTGCCAGCGCATCTCGCCTGGCTCCAAGTGCGGCGCTCGATTGCAAGTTGCAATCCAATCGCGTTGCCGGGTAACGCAGGCGCCATTGGTCGAGAAAATGCGCGAACCAAGCCGCCATGTCCGATGTGTGATTGCCGGCATCGGAAGGTGAACCGGAATATTCTTCTCCCATGCGATCAAGGGCAGATTTGCAGAGTTGTATCTGGGTTTCGATGATGGCTAGTTCTTCGTCGAGCAGGGGATGCATGGTCCCGCCTGCTTCACCTTGCAGGTTGCCGATTTCGTGCCGCAATTCGCTGACGATGATTGCAATCGTCGACAACGGCGTGCCGAGCGCATGGGCGGCGTTGGCGGCCTGAATCCCTAGTGCGAGCAGGCGCTCGTTTTCTGCGTGCTGAACGCGAGCCCGGGCGAGTTGCACGTCACGCTGCCTGACCGTGTTGGAAAGTGCTGCCACGAACCAGGTGATCAGGCCCGCAGAAACGGCAAAATTGACCCACATTCCGGCCAGGTGATAGCTTACGGCACGGTCGGGATCACCAAGTTGCAGCGGAACATAACTGGTCGTCAGGAGCGAATAGGCAGCCACCGCGCAACATGAAAGTATCAGCGCCTGATATCTAGGCAGCATCGAGGCGGCCGCCGCCAGTACGGGTAGATAAAACGAGGCGAACGGGTTGGTAGCCCCGCCGGAGAAATACAACATGATTGACAGGGCGCCAATGTCGACCAGCAATTGCAGAAACACGTCGGCGTCCGCGATGACCGCGTTGCCTGTCGCACGGCGCCAAACCCATGCATTGAAGGCAAGGATGGCCGCGATGACCGCAAAAAACGGTTTAAGCGGAATGGCGATGCCGAGCCACTTGACGGCCATGCCCAGCGCCAATGTCACACAGGCAAGCGCAACCACGCGCATGAGAAACAAAGTCCTCATGGTCGAGTGTTGCGGAAGGCTGTTGACCGGAGTGAGGGAGGGCATCGGGCGATTATAGCGGCCCGCCGGTGCGGTTTGCTGCGTAGTCATGCGACAAATCGTCGCATCTCTTCATCGCACCGTACGTTCAAAAGTGCGGTTCGGCGCCGCTGTCTTCGTCCATCGGCTCGCGTTGTGCCAGCAAGGTGCGCAGTTCACCTACCGTCGAGAGGCGCAGGCTGGCGTCGCCGACGACGGGGAGGGGCCTCTCCGAACCGATTAGCGTATAGCCGGTGAGATTGGTTGTGGCAGCCAGGGGTTTGGCCTTGCTCGCAAAGCGCATTGAGCCGCTGTATTGAATCGAGCTGACGCCTTCCAGCGGCGGCGTTACCGTGGCCGCAAAGGAGTAAGCGAGTTCGCTTGGCCCGCTGGGCGAGACATTGCCCTCAACAAAGGTCAGCTTGTGTTGGCCGAATCCGAGGTTGCCGTCGAGATGTTGCGAGAATTGCGTCTTTCCCTTGAGGGAGCACGGTCCTTTTGGCGAGAGAGAGGACAGAACCGAATTTGGAATCGCCAATACCATGGGAAACCAGGAAAGTTCTTCTTCCGAATATTGTTCAATCTCGCCGGTAGTGGGTCCCTTGATCAGCAGTGCTTCTTTGAGGAAATAAATGTCGAGCACGTGGGCCGCCTGCTTGATCGAGAAATGCCGCTCGTCGTTGGCATATTCTTCCAGCGACAGGGACATGCCTCGCATTTCAACGTGCTGTTCTACCGGATGCTGCCAGTTGCCGTGACAATCTGCCGGCGCCGCTGCGACGTTTGCCGACGCGCCAAACAGGCAGCATGCCACCGACGCCAACGGCGCCAAAAGCTTTATTGCATAAACTGGCTTCATGGCAATATCTTTTGCTCCAGGTTCGGCGGCAATCGCGACCGACAGTCATTGTTACTGCACATGCGGGTGTCTACAGCATCAATTGCCAGCTGCCGACGTCAATCCACTGATCGAATTTTCTTCCAACCTCGCTGAAATGCGCGACCTTTTTGAATCCGCAAAGCTCATGGATGGCTACGCTCGCTTCATTCGGCAGCGCAATGCCGGCAATCACAGTATGCACGCCGCGTTGCTTCAACAACGGGAACAGCTCCCCATAGAGCTTCGAACCTATGCCGCTGCGCCCGTGACGATGTGATACGTAGACGCTGCTTTCCACTGAATGCCGGTAAGCCGCGCGAGCGCGCCATTTTGTTGCGTAGGCATAACCCAGGATCTGCCCTTCCTGTTCAAACACCAACCAGGGTAAATGACCCACCACGTCGACAATGCGGCGCGCCATTTCGTCCGCGCACACAGGAACATCTTCGAACGTGATGGTCGAAGTCTTGACGTAGTGGTTGTAAATCGCGCACAGCGCGGAAGCGTCGGCGGCGGTTGCAGGGCGTATCATGAATAGGGATTGTCTCTTCTGTTCGGAGTGTAGCAGAGTCATTGTGCTTTCGCATACTGGACCAATTGCGAATGGTAATAATGCACATTGAACGTCTTCATTTGCACAACGCGGCGGCGATTGCCGTGCCCATTTCCGTGGTGCTTGCCGTGCCGCCGAGATCGGGCGTGCATGGTCCGGCAACCAGCACGTATTCAATCGCGCGCAGGATGGCATCGTGCGCCGCGGCGTAATTTGCCCTGCCGCAGCCGAGGAATTCGAGCATCATGGCGCCCGACCAGATCATGCCCACCGGATTGGCGACATTCTGCCCGTAGATGTCGGGCGCGGAACCATGCACCGGTTCAAACAGGGAGGGAAAGTTTCTTTCCGGATTCAGATTGGCCGATGGTGCAATGCCGATTGTCCCTGTGCAGGCCGGACCAAGGTCGGACAGGATGTCGCCGAACAGGTTGGAAGCGACCACGACATCGAAACGCTCCGGGTGGAGGACAAAATGTGCTGCGAGGATATCGACATGGTATTTGTCCCAGCGTACTTCCGGGAAGGCCGGCGCGGCCGCTTCGACACGCTCGCCCCAGTAGGGCATGCTGATGGCGATGCCGTTCGATTTGGTCGCCGACGTCAGATGTTTTTTCGGGCGGCTGTTGGCCAGTTCGAATGCGAATTTCAGAATGCGGTCAACGCCTTTGCGAGTGAAGACAGCTTCCTGCAGGACGATTTCCCTGTCCGTGCCTTCGAAGATGCGGCCGCCGACGCTCGAATATTCGCCTTCGGTATTTTCCCGCACAACAAAGAAATCAATATCGCCCGGCTTGCGGTTTGCCAGCGGGCAGGGCACGCCAGGCATCAGCCGCACCGGTCGAAGGTTGACATATTGGTCGAATTCGCGCCGGAATTTGATCAGGGAACCCCACAGCGATACGTGGTCCGGCACGGCAGCCGGCCAGCCGACTGCGCCGAAGTAGATCGCATCAAAGCCTTGCAATTGGGCAAACCAGTCGGCCGGCATCATCGCGCCATGTTGCCGATAATAATCACAATTGGCCCAGGGCATTTCCTGGAACGCCAGCCCGATGTCGAATTGGCGCGCCACAGCCGCGATCACGCGCAGACCTTCCGGCATGACTTCCTTGCCGATTCCATCGCCCGCGATGACCGCAACTTTATGCACCTTCATGGTATTTCATGTCCGAAAAGTCCTGACAGGGCAGGGGTTTCGATTGATAATAACGCAATGAGCTTCGTGCCGCTCGACTCCGGCGACGCCTGGCAGCAGAAACATGCGGATACAATCCGCTCTTCGCCCAGGGGCGAAATTCGGTTATAAGGTAATTTGCAGGCGCATCGTTCGCCAGGGGTTTCCCGTGAGGCGCTCAAGTTCGGCGCGCTTGGCTCCGTAAATCTCATGCGGCACTGCGCGGCCGCCGCATTTATCTGGGAACGCACAGTTGTGGATTCGAAGACGCAATATTTGTTACTATCGCGGTTCATACTTGATATGCAGCAACGTTCGTATTTGCTTTCTCGATAACACGAGGAAAAGAGGCAACAATGGGTCGGAAAAGCGTCCCGGTCAAGACAAAGGAAGGGACCCAGGAGATTCGTGCGCGAACCTTGGGCCTGGCTCCGCGTATTCGAACCGCGCTGCTTTTGGTCGATGGCGTCAAGTCGACCGCTGAACTGGAGCGCTTGATGGAGGCCGCCGGTGTGACGCCGGGAGCGCTGCAATTGTTGCTCGACAAGGGCCTTATCCGCTTCGCCGAGGAGTCCGACCAGCCTACCGCACCGGTTACCTTGCATGATGCCGCTCACACGGTATTGGCCGCCAACCATACAGAACATCTGTCCGAGATGGCGGAGTATCCGCCGACGCTGATCGAATCGCCAATCCAGCAGGTGCCTTCGCAAACAGTGCGCGCGCTGCATGATGTGGCTGGTTCAAAAGCTGCTCCAAAAACCGATGACGACAGGATCGCTCCGAACTTGTCGGACAATCATGCTGCCAGGCCCAAGCCACCGAGTGAGCGCGTTCTGGCTGCACCGCTTGAAGTCGTGACACTTCTGGAGCTAGAAACCATTCTGGGCGAGGCCACAAAAATGGAAGTGGCGACCATACTCGGCGTTGCAACCATGCTGGAACTGACGCCGACTCAGATGATGGCACCCATGACGGCGGTAAAGGCGCCGCTCTCACAGCCGGCGCAATTGCCGCCGCTGGCGCGCGCGCAACAGGAGCTTGAAAGAAAGCGGGAGCAAAATCGGGAGCAATACCGCGAACAGGAGCCGGACGGCGTCCCACAGCCGAAACTGGTGTTGCCGGCGGCCGTGTTGCGCATGAACCTCATGTCGGCCAGGGCGCATCTGGCCGCGGCGCTCGATCAATTTCTCGAAGTCGAGGCGTACGTGCTCAGGCAAAAAGTGGTGGCTTGCGAAACGCGCGAGGAACTTGAACAATTGTATGCGCTGGTCGAGGGCGCGTTGATCAAGAAGATCGACAGGTCGGCAGCGATGCGGTTGCTCAACATCGCCACTGCCATCCTCGATCGATAAAAATTACAACGCGTCGACTATCTTGCGTGCTCCGGGCAGGAAGCGGGCGATGGTCGTCAACAACTCATCTTCTCCTACCGGTTTGCCCAGATATGCGTCGCAGCCGGCCCAATTGCCGCGGAACTTGTCGAACGCCGACGATTTGCTGCTGAGCATAACGACCGCAGTCTCCTTGGTCGACGGGTTGCCCTTGATGCGTTTGCACACCTGATAACCGTCAATTCCCGGCATCATGATGTCGAGGAAGATGCAGGTATAGGCTTTCGCTTGCGCCATGTCTATTGCCGTTTCGCCGTTTTCCGCGAAGTCGACATCAAAACGGAATGGCGCAAGCTTGGCGCGCATGAAGGCGCGCACCGTGGCGCTGTCATCGACGACGAGCACGGTTTCCGTCGGCTTCGCTTCGGTCAATTCTTCCTGTGGGGCTGAATCGCGGTCGCCGTTGCGCCGGTAGGTGCGGCCGTCCCACTGCACTTCCGTCGCGGTGCCGAACTGGCGCCGCGCGCGTTCCAGCAATGCAGCCTGCATGCTATTGTCCATTTGCTCGAACAGCCGCATCCAGTGAATAGGGCGGTCGACCTGCGGCCAGCCGGATTCACTCGGTGTGCGGCCGATCAGCACTGCCGGCGCATGAACGTTTGGCGAACGCGCCTGCAACTGCTGCAATGCATCTGCATTGTCGGCATTGGCAAGATAAATGTCAGTGCGATCATTCGGGTTCGTGGGTTCGGCATAGGAAAATACACGTCGCCCCGTCAGGCGAAACGTCGATGACAACATGGATTTTTCGGCGTCGGAAAATCCGATCATTTCAATGACGAAACGGCGGCTGCCGGCGTCGGATTTCGCTGGGGGTATTACCGCATTCATGTTTGCTTGGGATCCATCAAAAACTGGTTAGAAAGCAGGCAGTCTTCCGCTCAGATTGGCTAAATGATAACAGGGTTGCAATTCCAGAGTGCAAACAATTGTTAAGTGTGCATTTTTTGTGACCTTTGGCCACCACCCAACCAAGTCGCGATACTGACTGCTCTTTTTTTAGTTTACCCCGTTAAGGCCCCCTGCGTTATTAACCCGGGAAAAAAACGCTCGATTGATACCACTTCAATACCAAAGAAATGTTAGAGTCGTTGATTCCACAAGAGAAACAAATTGTTCGAATCATCTTTTCCATCTCCGGCGCCGCTACCAGTAAAAAACGGTTGCGGTCATCCGTGTCGCCATTCCTGATTACATGCTCGCATTATTTCGCAACCGAAACTTTCTGCTCGTCTGGCTGACCAGTATTGCCGACAACATTTCGCTCTCCGCCATTTTGCTTGCGCAAAGCTGGTATGTCGTCAACACCTTGCACATGAAAGTGCAACTCGGTTGGGTCATGATCGCCTCCAGCGTACCCCGTTTGGGGTTGATGCTGTTGGGCGGCGTCTTTGCCGATCGTCTGCCCAAGGTCAGGATCATGACCACGACATTTATTTTGCGCATGCTCGTGATGATTTGCGGTGCGTTGCTGTTTTGGGCACACTGGATGTCGATATGGGCGTTGGTTGTCGTTGCAGCTTGCTTCGGCATGCTTGATGCTTTCTTTTGGCCCTCGCGCGATGCAATCGTGCCTTCCATCGTCAACGAAAGCGAGTTGACTCGGGCAAATTCGATCATGCAGGCAACCAATCAGGTTGGACTGATGATCGGACCGACCATCGGTGGCGCCATGCTGGCGGTGTCGTCATTCGAAGTCGTGTATGGGTTCACGGCAGTCATGATGGCGTCGGGTGCGTTAATGATCGGTTCGGTCAGGGAACGCCCATCGGCAATAAAGGCGCATGCCCTCAATCGGCTTGCTGCATTGCAGGAAGGCCTGCGGTATGTGATTGGGAGCAGGGTGCTGCGCACGCAGATGCTGATCTACGTGGTGGCAAACCTGTTATTCACCGGAGCCGTCAGCGTGGGCATTCCGATCATCGCCAGCGAGCATCTCACTGAGGGCGCGCGCGGGCTGTCGTACTTGCAAAGCGCGTATGCAATCGGCATGGTGTCGGGCTTTGTCACACTGATGAAATTTCCGCCCAAGCGCAAGCGTTTGGCGCTGATTTGCTTCCTGATTGTGATCGAGGGTGGATTGATCGCACTGCAGGGCGGTTCGTACTCGCTGCCGCTGTCGGTGGCATTGCAGATCATGCTGGGCTTTTGCGTCGCCTGTAATAATGTGCCGATGCTTTCTGTTCTGCAACAATTCACCGACCGCGACAAGCTTGGACGGGTCATGAGCATCAACTCCGTAACGTCGATGGGTCTGTCACCGGTTTCGATGGCAATCGTTTCGGCGTTGCTCGCCGGAGGCGCTTCCATCGCCTTGATCATGCCGGTATTCGGCTTGAGCATGAGTGTCATCATTGCCATCATGGCTGTGACCTCGTCTGCCGTGCGAGAGACCGATTAGTTTCGTTTCGTTATTTCTTTTGCCGTCACAATAAAATTGCACATCACAGTTGTTGATTGTGAACTTTTCCGCCGGTTCATAGGTCACAACCAGACCAGTGACCAATGAATGGAGGAAATATGAATGCTGAACTATTGCTCAATCAAAACGAATACAACCCAAACCGGTTGTTGGATTCACTGATCGAGCGCTTTCATTTGAAAAATGACGCCGCCTTGTCGCGTGCTTTGGAAGTGACCCCTCCGGTCATCAGCAAGATTCGGCATAACAAATTGCCGATTGGCGCATCGTTGCTGATTCGCATGCATGAGTTCAGCGAAATGAGCATTGCCGAGTTGCGCAATTTGATGGGTGATCGTCGCGGACAATATCGCATCAGCGACAAATATCCCGACAAACGCAAATTGCAAGGTTCGACACCGACAGAGTCGTCCGCGACTCACGGCTAACAATACTGCGGAAATTGCTCGGGAGACGCGCGTGCCTTGTTAACGCCAGGCCGCGGACTCCCGGGGGAATTTAGCGTGCGCGCGCTGAGGGGCCTGAGTGCGGCGAGCGCGCGCCGAGCGTTAAAGTCATTCTTTTCTCGCCGCTGCTTGTTGGCGTGCAGTTTGGCTCCGCCTGGCGGCGCATCCAGAAGGGTGCGTCGCTCCAGCGGCGTTCCGCGCGGTAATCTTCCATGCGCAATGCAAGATTGTTTTCGAATTCCGCGTGCACCAATTGTTCGTAACTCTTCAGATTCGGCAATCGGCTTTTGAATTGCTCGCCGATCGCATTGCCGGCATGCAAACCGAAGCGCAAGGCTCGCAAGATTCCTTGTGAAGCCAAGGGGTCAATACTCGCCGCTGCGTCGCCAACTGCAAGCCAATTGCTACCGGCATAACTGCACAAATTGCGCGTGTGCGCGGCGCGCACGCATAAATCGCCATGATTTGCCAATGATTCAATGCGCTTGCGTGTTTGCGGTGCCTTGGCTAATTGGGCATTCCAGTCCGGCAACTGCGTCAGTTGCAGGCGCTTGCTGATGTCGGCGTCGGTCATGACGGCGACGGCAATGCGCCGCACGCTGATAGGCGCGGAATACCACCATCCGTGCTCAAATGCCTCGATCAGGCAGCCCGAACCGGCCTGTTCGTCGCGATCAAGTTCGATTACCCTTACCACACCCACCATGGTGTCCTGTGCCACTTGCGATACGCCGATCTCGGAAGCGAAGCGGGCGCTGCGGCCGCTCGCATCGGCGACAAAGGACGCGTTCAGAACGTGCGAGACGCTGGCCGATTGCGCGGTCAACTGCCAGGAACCGTTTGACGCAACCTGAACCTTGGTCAAGGTGGCGCGGATGAACGAAACACCGGAAGCAGCGGCATAACCCGCAAGCATGCTGTCAAAGCGTGAGCGATCTATGAACCAACCATTGTCGGCCTCCCTGCCATCGAAAAGCTTGGTCGTCGCAGTGGACGAGCCCCATGCGCTTGCATGTTTGCAGACAGCGCGGTGATTTTGCTCGAGGAAGAAGTCGAAAACCTCGAGCTGCTGCATGAGGGGAATCGCGTCCACGGTAAGCGTTTCTGCCGGACGGGGGTTTTGGAAATCACTGGCTTCGAGGATCAATACCGACAGGTAAGGGTGATTTTTCCGTAACGCGAGGGCAGTGGCGGCACCTGCTGGTCCCGCTCCAATAATAACAACATCGAAATGGCGCATGCTTTACCACCGGAAGGAAACTGGCTCTGGAATCGAGCAAGGGGTCAACTCGGGCAAGGGCAAGGCTTTGCAGCATCGCCCCTTGCATTGATGGCACCGGCAAATTGAGGTGCACAAAACCCAAGTGGGTATATTGAATGTTTTCTGTACAAAACGCACCCTGTATATTTTGACAGCTAGACACACTAGGTAAAATATTGTGCTTCTCGATCAAATTGCTGCCTTGTGTACATCCAAACATGGGTCGCATCGGAGCACATTTCCTTCAGGAAATTTCACATTGTCAACATTTTTTGACCCTTACTCGGTGCTTTCGGAAGAGTTCTGAGTACAATGTCCGCCTTGGGCGGAGGAGCCTGTGCGACAAAAGCAAGTTGGCCCAATGGGCGGAGAAATTTCCCTGTTCAGTACCGTTTTCCTGTATCTACGGCTACGGCCCTCAAAAACGGAGCTGCATGGGCATCGTCTCTCACTCGTTTGGCCTCAATTCACCGCGCGCACTTCCGAACGGCTTCGACGAGTCAAATAAAAGGACAAAACTACCATGACGCGCAAATATTCGGACATGAACCAGCATGACGCTTTGTACAAGGTTGCGCGGGCTTACCCAGGCGGACTGGAAGCACTGGCACAAAAAATGGACATCTCTGCCAACGTACTGCGTAACAAGCTTGCGCCGGGTATCGAATCACACTACCCGTCCTTTGAGGAAGTATCGCAAATTGTGCAATTGTGTTGCGAGGCGCAGGTCAAGGACGCCTTGTTGCCCTTGCATGCGCTGCTGAGCCGCCATGGCATGGCGGCCTTTGTCGTGCCCGAGCCCGAGAAAATCAGTAGTGATGATTTATCGCAAACGGTTTGTCGTGTGATGAGCCAGGTGGGAAGTGTGGCCGAAGTCGTGTCCGACGCGTTGCTCGACGGCGTGATCACTCATGCCGAGGCGGATTTGATCGAACGCGAATTTCAGGGCGCACTGACCGCCCTCGGCGAGTGGCGCGCGCGTATCCGGGCCCGCAGCGGCCGCCCCTGATTTTTCGGCGACCTCCATGATGCAGCAATCTGCCCGGGCAGTCGAACGCCGCGCGCTTTACTTGCGCAGCGTATTGGCCATGCTCGGCGCGGTGATGTTTTTTTCCTTCATGGACATGGAGCTCAAGCTTCTGTCGGCCTTGTATCCGCCGATGCAGGTGGCCGCCCTGCGCGGCATGACATCGCTGCCGCTGGTGTTAGCCTACACGCTATGGCGGCACGCCTTGCCCAGTCTCTTTACGGTGCGCTGGCGCCTGCACCTGCTGCGCGCGGGCTTGAGCATTGTCATGCTGTTCTTGTTCTCCTATTCCCTGCGCAGTCTGCCTTTGTCGGATGCCTACGCAATTTTTTTCGTGGCACCGCTGATGATCACGGCATTGTCGGTGCCGCTGCTAAAAGAAAAAGTCGATGCATCTCGCTGGTGGGCAATCCTGCTGGGGTTGGTCGGTGTCATTGTAGTGCTGCGCCCGGGAGCCGGTGGCGTTTTTACTTTGGCCGCCTGCGCGGTGCTCGGCACCGCGGCCTGTTATGCGGTCGCTGCCATTACGGTGCGCATATTGAGCCGAACCGATAGCAGTGAAAGCATGGTTTTCTGGCTGACAGCTTCGCTGGCCTTCGGCGCCGGCGCGCTGGCCATGCCCGACTGGGTCCCTCTGCGTGAGGCGGATTGGCCCATACTGGTCGGGCTTGCCGCAACCGGTTTCATTGCGCAATTGCTCGTCACATTTGCCTTCCGTCACGGCGAAGCGTCAGGCATCGCGCCGCTCGAATATACGGCCCTGGCGTGGGGCGCGGTGATCGACTGGGTCGTGTGGCATACCTTGCCGGATCGATTTACTCTGGTGGGCGCCGCCATCATCATCGCAAGCGGCATTTATTTGATACGCCATCAGGCCGGCAAGGCAATCGCAGCGGAATCAGAGCATCCTTGAGCATCCCGTCAGCGCGGGTCTTTTGCGCTACCATGCCATGTTTGCAAAAAAATATAATCAACCATAACGACCCGGAGAATAAGGCATGTTGAACTTCAAACGCAGGGAACTGATGAAAGGCGCACTAGGCTTGATCGCCGGTGCCGCCATGGCCGGCCTGGCCGACGGTGCCTGGGCACAAACCGTCGCCGATGCGCGCTATGAAAAAGTCGCTCAAAGTTTTATCGAAAAATTGTTGGCCACGCACCCCGAGACTGCCACGTCCATGGGTGACCACCGCTATGACAGCCGCACCACCGACTACAGCGCTCGTGGCGAGGCTGCCGATCTGGCCCTGTACCGCAAGACGCTTGCGGCGTTACAGACTATTCCGGTCAAGGAACTGTCGCCAGACAATGCTGTCGATGCAGCAATTCTGGAGAATGAACTGCATGCGCGCCTGTTCGACATCGAGGTGATGCACGTATCGGCACGCGAACCTTTGAACTACAGCCCGTCTCAGGGCATATATCTGCTGCTGGCGCGCGATTACGCGCCGCTCACGCAACGTCTCGAAGCAGTCAATGCGCGCTTGCAGGCCTTTCCTGCAGTGCTGGCTGCAGCGAGGCACAATTTGAAGAATCCGCCGCGTGTATTCACCGAGACAGCGATTTCCCAAAACAAGGGCGCCATATCTTTGGTGCGCGAGGAACTGGACGAATATCTCAAGGATGCGCCAGACATGCGCGTGAAGCTTGCTCCCGCGCGCAAAAAGGCGATTGCCGCACTGGAGGCTTATGGCACCTGGCTCGAACACGACCTGCTGCCGCGCTCCACGGGCGACTTTCGGATAGGCAAGGAGCATTTTCGGCAAAAACTGCGCTTTGCACTCGATTCCGATTTGACGCCGGAACAGATCATGAGCGGGGCGGAAACGGAATTGCAACGCACCCAGCAAGCCATGCTGGAAACCGCATTGCCGCTTTACCGCAGTTATTTTCCGGGCAAGCCGACCGATGGCGTCGATGGCAAGATCATCGTGCGTGCCGTTCTCGACAAGATTGCCGAAGCGCGCTCGGACAACTCCAATATCGTTCCCAAAGCCAAGCAAAAACTGGCCGAAGCCACCGAGTTTGTGCGCAGCCATAAATTGCTTAGCTTGCCGCAAGATCCGATCCAGGTCATCGTCATGCCGGAATTCCAGCGCGGCGTGGCGATTGCCTATTGTGACCCGGCAGGGCCGTTGGAAAAGAACGGTGCAACCTTCTATGCCATATCGCCGACACCCGCCGACTGGACTGCTGCCCGCGCGACCTCCTTCTACCGCGAATACAACGACGCCATGCTCAATGACTTGACGGTGCATGAAGCAATGCCGGGCCATTACGTCCAG
The DNA here is from genome assembly GCA_036561005.1 of Burkholderiaceae bacterium. Taxonomy (GTDB): domain Bacteria; phylum Pseudomonadota; class Gammaproteobacteria; order Burkholderiales; family Burkholderiaceae_D; genus PKWO01. The sequence continues at coordinate 54,252 of DATBQE010000233.1, forward strand.
CTGAGCATCGCCAACAAAGTCAAGACTTCGACCCACGTGCGCGATTTGTTCAACAGCGGCACGTTTGTCGAAGGCTGGGCGACCTACAGCGAACAATTCATGGCCGACGCAGGATTCGGTGGCCCCGAAACCAAAATGCAACAATTGAAAATGCGCTTGCGCCTGATCATCAATTCGATGCTCGATCAAAAGATCCATGCCGGCGACATGAATGAGCAGCAAGCCATGAAGCTGATGATGGAGGAGGGCTATCAGGAAGATGGTGAGGCGGCTGGAAAATGGCGGCGTGCGCTCTTGACATCGACCCAGCTCTCGACTTATTTCGTCGGTAACCTTGAACTGAATGCCCTCGCGCGCGATCTGCAAGCAAAGACGGGCGGCGATGCGCAGGCAGTGCATGATGCCATGTTGGCGCACGGCTCGATTGCAACCAAGTACATACGCCGCCTGAGCGGAATGTAATGCGCCTGGAGGGACATCTTACCTGCAGCTGCGCGGCAGGTAAGATGTCTCGATGTTGGTTTGATTGTTGCCTTTGGCTGTCATTTTGTCCGGCGCATGAGCGTTGCCGCAAACCCAGGTGATTGGCACTACCGGCGCATCGTCGACGACTGCCGGGCGATAGCTCAGTGTCTTTCCGCTCAGGGCGCGCGCGGCGCGATTACTGAACGTGATGTTGATGACGCCGTTTTGAATCTGCACGGCGCTGACGTAATTTCCCACCATCTTTTCCGGTAGCGGCAAACCGGCCGCCGCATTGTCTGCCGGCAGGGTCTGCGTCAGGGTCCAAGAAGCGGCTACCGGTGCCTGGGCAACTGCCAACAGAGGATTGATGCTGGCAATCTGGTCGCTCACCGTTCGATATAAATAGGACGGCAACGCCATCAGCGAGAGTATGGCAACGATGGCAATCACGACCATGACTTCAATCAGTGTAAAACCAGTTGCACGCTGCGTTCTCGGAGGATAGGATTTCATTTAGCGGAATCTGTTTTGACGTGCAATGGTTATCGGAGGGGCGCAACTGATTGATGTCATTGTATCAACCTATGCAAATAATTCCCGTGCCATATACTATGATGATAATGTAGTGGCTACCGACCAATTTGATCAAGGGAAGTTGTAAGACAGGGTCTTGAACCGCACTTTTGTGCGCCGGCTATCATGATGGAGGGTATATGACAACATTTGAATTTCAGCTTCCAGTTGAAGGGGGCAACCGTCGTTACTTCATTGCTCCGGTTTATGCTCCGGATGGCAAGCTATGGCAATTCTCCATTTCGCAGGATGCCCCTGCCGACAAACCTGGACAAATTATCAACATTGAAATGGACCCGGCGGCATTCCGGCAAACCGCGATGCCCGGCGCTGAAGTCCTGTCGCGTATCGCGATAGGGCAGGCGCGGCAAGACAAACTGTTCGGCAAGGACAGTTATCGCGAAGGTATCTTTCTGGATTTCGCAATCGAGCCGTGGGAAGGCGAGTTGAAGCCTCTAAACAACTAACCGGGAATTTCTCAAACCCGAAGCCGCCTCTCAGGCGGCTTTTTTTATAGACTCAGCTCCTGGATTCGCTTAAATGACGCTGGAACTGCAACGATTTGACGACCTCGACGCGTTTCGCCGTGAAACTGATGGCTATTTGCTCTCGCACATCGAGGATTTCAGCCATTTGTATGGTCAGGCGCGCGCGCTGACGCCTGAAAAGGTCGCCGATTACGGCTTGTGGCTCGCGCGCCTGCATCGCCAAGGCGTTACCTGCGGTGTCGCCGCCATTGCCATTCCAATGTCGGAGCGCCCGTTGTCGATTACCGATCTCGATGACGACGCTGCCGCCCTGGTCGCGGCATCGTTGGCCGCAGATGGCCCGCACTTCGATGGCATCATCGGCACCGTTGAGGCGGCAGAGCGTATGGCACGCCATTTAGGCATGGGTGCGCGCTTGCACATGCGCATGGGCAACCACGTGCTCGATTGCGCCCCTGTCATACCGGAATGCGCCGGCAACATGCGGACGGCCACGACGGACGATTTCGACCTGGTACTCGCTTGGGAAAAGGCATTTGTTGACGAATGTGGCTTGCCCTACGACCCGGTTGCTACTGCGGCCTCAGTGCGAGAGCGCGTGCAAGGCCCGGCACCGCGAGAATGGCTATGGGTGGTCGATGGCAGGCCGGTGGCGAAAACGATGGGCCGGCCCTTGGATCATTTTGCGCGCATTGCGCAGGTTTATAGCGCGCCGGAGCAACGTGGGCGCGGCTATGCAGGCGCCTTGGTCGGGACGCTTTGCAAGCAATTGCAGGCGCAGGGATGCCGCCTGATCTTTCTCAATACAGACATGGCCAATCGGACCAGCAACAGCGTTTATCGGCGCATCGGTTTTCGCCTGGTCAGCGAGATATTGCATCTCGATCTGCAAAAAAAAGGTGTGCTCATGCCTTGATAGCGGCAGTCATTTCGATTTCGACTTTGTATTCAGGGTGAATCAGTTTGGCGCCGGTGGTGGAGCGCGCCGGTGTGTGCCCAGGTGAAACCCAATCGTCCCAGGCGGCATTCATCGCGGCATAGTCGCCAACCGAAGACAGGTAGATGCGCGCCGAGACGACGCTGGTCTTGTCGGCACCGGCCTTGGCCAGCAGGCGGTCAATGAATTGCAGGATTTCGCGGGTTTGTCCGACCACGTCGAGCGAGGTGTTCTCGGCAACCTGCCCGGCGATGTAGATCAGCTTGGCATTGCCCACGTCGACCAATGTCATTTCGCTGAAACGCGGTCCCATTTCGAAGCGGGTAATGTCCATATTCTGGTTTTCTCCGTGAGCGGCAAGGTTGCATTGTATTTCAACGTCTCAGCATAGCGCCTATACAATCATTTTGGTTGCGCATCGAGTTCGGCGGCGTTCCACCATCCGCCGCCGAGCGCCTGGAACAGGGCCGCCGTATCCGACAGGCGATTCGCCTGGGCCTGCACCTGGTTCATCTTTGCCTGTTGATACGCTTGCTGTGCACTTAGCAGCGCCAGCGTGCTGATGTCGCCCAATTCCAGTTGGCGCTGCGCCAGTCCAAGGCTCCTGGCTGCGGCATGCTCCGCCTTGTCGGCTGCCGCAAGGGCGGCACCATCGGACTGGATCGCTTGCAAGGCGTCGGCCACGTTCTGGAAGGCGTTCAAGACCGTGGCGCGGTATTGCGCTGCCGCCTGGTCGTATTCTGCGCGCGCTGCGTTTTCGCGATGCCTGAGTGTGCCGCCGTCGAATATCGGTTGTGTCAGTCCGCCGGCCAGTTCCCAGAATCCGCTGCCCGACTTGAACAGGTCGGCCAAATTTGAAGCGGCCGATCCGTAGGCAGAGATTCCCAAGGAGATATTGGGTAACCGATTTGCGGCAGCTACACCGATTTGCGCGCTGGCGGCATGTAGTTGCTGTTCTGCGGCGAGAATGTCAGGCCGATGTTCCAGCAAGGCAGATGGTAGGGAGAGCGGCAGTTCTCCGGGCAGTTGAAACTGCTTCAGCTCGAAACCGGTATCCAGGCGCGCGTCCGGAAACCGGCCCGCCAGCGCCTTGAGCAAATCGCGCTGTATCGCCAACTGCTTCTCCAATGGCGGCAAAGTCGCTTCGACCGCAGCAAGCGCGGCTTCCTGGGCTGCGACATCGGCGTCGGCGACTTGGCCGGCTTCAAATTGGCGTTGCACCATGCGCATGATTTTTTGCTGGTCGGCGACGATTTCTTTGGTGGCGTCAATTTGGGCGCGCAGCGCGGCTGCTTCGATCGCTGCCGCAACGACGTTTGAAGTCAAGGTCAGATAGGTGGCCTCTACCTGGTAACGCTGCGCCTCCGCCTGGGCTGTCAACGACTCGACCTGTCGCCGATTGGCGCCGAATACGTCGATGGTGTAAGACACTGAAACTTGCGCAGTGTGAAGCGTCAGATAATTCGCGCCGGATGCCGCCGGGCTTGCCAACGCGGCGGCAACCTTTTGTCGCGTCGGCGCATACGAGGCGGTGATGCCGGGGAAATAAGCGCCTTGCTGGGCGTAGACATTTTCCTGGGCGCTACGCAAAGCGGCCTGTGCTGCATCGACATTCGGATTGTGCTTCAAACTCTCTTCAACGAGCCGGTTCAATGCTTCGCAATGAAACAGTTCCCACCATTGCGCGGGGAGATCTTTGCGCGAAACGCGCGGGGAATCGGGGCCATTTTGCGGCACCGTCATTTGGCCGTTGCCTTCAAGATAGCTTGCCGGCAGACGATCATGCGGCCTTGCAAAATCCGGCCCTGCTGCGCACCCGGCAAGCGCGCACAGACAGCCTGAGATCAGCAAACGCGCAGCGCGCATCAGCGATCCCTCCTCGAACGTTTGCCCCAGGTCTTGCTTTCGAAGAAGCGTTCCATGGCGAAATAATAAGTCGGCAGGATGAACAGGGTGAGCAGCGTCGACACGATCAGGCCGCCTACGACCACCGTCGCCAGGCCACGTTGAACGTCTGTGCCCACTCCGGTTGCCAGCGCAGCGGGCAGCATGCCGAAAGACGCCACGGTGGCCGTCATCAAAACCGGGCGCAACCGTTCGGCGGCACCTTCTATCACGGTTTGATCGAGCGGCAGACCTTCGCCGCGCACACGGCGGAAGTTGGCAACCATGATGATGCCATTTTGCACTGAGACGCCGAACAAGGCGATGAAGCCGACCGCCGTGGCAACGTTCAGGGTTTCGCCGGTGACGTGAATGGCGATCAGGCCGCCGAGTGTCGCCATCGGCACGACCGCCAGTATCAACGCCGCCTGGCGCAATTTGCCGAACTGAAAAAACAGCAGGACAGACATCAGGACCAGCACCACGCCCAGGATAAATACCAGGCGTGCCTGCGCGCGGCGTTCGTTTTCGAATTGTCCGGCCCATTCGAGCCGATACTGCTGCGGGTTGAACTTGATCTCGGCATCGATGCGCTTTTGCGCTTCGGCGAGGTAGGAAGTCAGGTCGCGTCCGCGGTTGTCGATCCGCACTGTGATCTCGCGCTCGCCGGCCTCATGTGAAATCGTGCTCTCGCCGGATTGCATTGACAGGCTTGCTACTTGCGACAGCGCGATTTTTGCGCCGCTGCTACTATTGAGAAAAAGGTTGCCCAGCGCTTCGGTATTGTTCTTTGCGCTTTTCGGGAAGCGGACAGTGACGTTGTAGATGCGGTCGCCGGCATACACGCTGGAGACAGCCGCGCCGCCCACGCCGGTCTGGATCAGTGCGGCAATATCGGCAGCATTGATGCCGAAGCGTGCGGCTTTGTCACGATCAACCTTGATGACGACCTGGGGAATCGGTGGTTCCTGAAAAAGCGAGGCGGAGGCCGTACCGCGTATGGTTTGCAGGATGTCGACGATCCGGTTGCCGATACGGCGGCACTCCTTCAGGTCGGCGCCATAGACGCGCAAGACCAGAGGGCTGTGCGCGCCGCCGATTGCGTCGTTGACGCCGTCGATGATGGGTTGGCTGATGCTGACTGACACGCCGGGTATCGTGGCCAGTCGGGCATTCAATCGTGCCACCAGGTCCGCCTTGGTTTCGCCGGCAGTCCACTCGCCGTATGGCTTCAGGCCGACCGGAATTTCGATGTGCGAAGGCGTCCAGGGATCGGTGCCTTCGTCGGATCGGCCCAGTTGCGTGACAACGTAGGAGATTTCAGGGAACTCGCGCAAGGTGCGGCGCAATTCCGCCGCCATGTCGTTTGCCTTGTCGAGCGACAAGCCGCTGGGCAATTGTACCTGCAGCCAGAGCGCGCCTTCGTCAAGGTCGGGCAGAAATTCACGACCGGCGCTCGCGCCCAGCCACGCCACGGCAACAAGAATGAATACACCGACGACATAAGCGGTCGAAGGGCGAAGCAGCATTTTCCCCAGCACATCGCGGTAGCGCTGCGTAAGCCAGACAAGCGGCCGGTTATGGAATATCTTGCGCGGCATGCGCAGCGCGGCATAAGCCAAGCCGGGAATCAAGGTGAGGGCGCAGATCAGGGCGCCGATCAAGGCATACGCTACGGTGTAGGCCATAGGCGTGAACAATTTGCCTTCTGCGCGCTGGAATGCGAACAACGGCAGGTAGGCCGCAATGATGATCAGCGTCGCGAAGAAGATCGGCCGCGCCACGTGGCCGGCGGTTTCGAGAATGTCTTCCTCGTGCAATTCCACATCCGGTTCTTCCTCGCGCCGCCGCAGTATCGCCTCCATCACGACAATGGCGCCGTCCACGATAATGCCGAAATCGATCGCGCCCAGGGAAAACAGGTTTGCCGGCATTTTGGTCGCTGCCATGACGATGAAGACGGTGACCAAAGCAATGGGAATGGCCACCGCAGCCACGATCGCACTGCGCGGACTGCCCAGGAACAGGATCAACACGATGCACACCAGTCCGATGCCTTCCAGTACCGTGTGGCTGACCTTGCTGACCGTCAGTTTCACCAGATCGTCGCGATCGATATAAGGCACGATCCGCACGCCCATCGGCTCCAGCCGCTTTTGCAACTGTTCCACCTTGGCATGCACACCCTCCAAAACGCGCGAAGGATTTTCATACTTGAGCATCAGCACAATGCCTTCGATCGTGTCGGGGTTATTGTCCTTGCCCAATATGCCTTCGCGTTCCTGATGGCCGAACTGCAGCTTGCCCAACTGCCGCAACAATACCGGCACACCGCCCGATTGCGCCACCACGACGGAGCCGAGATCGTCGAGCGAGTGAATCTGACCAATGCCGCGCACGACATAACTTTGTTCGCCGCGCGCGATGCGCCCTCCGCCGGCATTGGCGCTGTTGGCATTGATGGCTGTTACGACATCGTTCAACACAAGGTTGTAGTGCTGCAATTGCGTCGGATCGAGCTCGAGTTCGAATTCCTTGGTCAAGCCGCCGAAATTATTGACGTCTGCCACGCCCGGCACCTGTTTGAATGCCGGCACGACCACCCAGCGCTGCAGTTCGGACAGTTCCATCAGATTCTTGCTGTCGGATTCCAGCGTGTAGCGATAGATCTCGCCGGCCGGACCGGAGACCGGATCGAGCCCGGGTTGCACGCCCGGTGGAAGTTGTGCGGCGCCGATCCGCTCGAGGATACGTTGCCGGACAAAGTAATCGTCGGTGCCGTCCTGAAATACCAGGGTGATCAGTGACAATGCAAAAGTGCTCGACGAGCGCATGGTGACCAAACCGGGCGTATTGCTCAAGCTGCGTTCCAGCGGCGTGGTAATTTGCTGCTCGATTTCTTCCGCCGCCAGGCCAGGCACCTGGGTGCTCACCTGCACCGTCACGTCGGACAGTTCTGGGTAGGCTTCCACTGCCATTTTGGTCCACGATACATATCCATAGATGGCAATGCATACTGCCAGTACCCAGGCCAGATGGCGGCGCCGGAAACATAGGGCGATCAGCTGATTAATCATTAAGCAGAACCCCGCCGCGCACCACAACCCGCTCGCCGGCGGCTAATCCGGCAAGGATGCGCACGCTGTCGTTGTCTTCGCGTCCCGTATCCACGGTGCGCCGCTCGAAAGTCCATGGCGCCGTTTCGACGAATACCGACACGGCATCATTATTCATCAGGAGGGCCGAAGTAGGTATCGACAGACCGGTAGCCTGCGGAACGGCGATGCTGACCGTGGCATACATATTCGGCTTGAGCTTGCCGTCCGGATTGGCAAAGGCAATACGCGTCTTGTTGCGGTGTGTGTCGGGTTCGAGCAAGGCGCTGACGAAACTGACCTGGCCCTTCCACTTTTGACCCGGGAAGGCCGAAAGCTCGACTTCGGCGTTCTGCCCTTTGGCGACAGCCGACAGTAAATCCTCCGGCACATTGGCAGTGACCCAGACATTGTCGAGGTTGGCAATCGTCATCAGGGGCGCTGTGGGATCGTTCAGATAGGAACCTGCGCTGCTATTGAGGGCGGTGATTGTGCCCGATATCGGTGCCGTGATGCTCAGCAAGCGAATTTTCGATTCCTTGCCCGGCCCTGCTCCCAGCGTTGCCAGGCGTGCATCGGCACGCTGCGACTCGGCTTGCGCCTGGATATACGTGCTGTTGGCCTGCTCGAAATCCTTGGCCGCGTTGGCGCCCGCATCATGCACACTGCGTGCGCGATCGAGTGCCTTCCTGGCCAGCTCCAGTGCGTCGCGCGCTTTGTCCGCGTCTGCATAAGCCTGGTCAAGATCGGGTGCGCTGATGATCGCCAATATCTGTCCGCGTTTGACCGTATCTCCCAGTTTTACCTTGAGATCGTTCACGCGCCCGGTCACGGGGGAGAGGATATTGACCGTGTGTGCCGGGTCGGCTTCCACAGTTGCGGGCAAGCTCAGCAGATGCGGCGTGGACGCATTCGATACGGCGGCCACAACGAGGCGCGTGCGCAACGGCGAATTGGCGGGGACCACAAGTTTCTCGCCTTGCCTTGAAACGGTCGGGCCGGGCGCGTCCGTTCCGGCCGGGGCCGCATGGACGGCGCCAAGCTTTGCCGTGAGGCCGGCCGTTCCAAGCAGGGCCGCACACAGCAAGGTGAGCGCAACGCGATGGCGCCATGCGAGAGTGGCCGTGAGCGAGGCAAGGCGCAAGCCTGGTGAGGTATGAGTCCCCATTTTTGTACTCCGATTTCCTGTTGAGCGTGCGGCGCAGCTCGTGGGTGGTCGTTATGGTTTTCGCGAAAGGCACGGCCTTCGGCACTGAGAACTGATTATCCGCGTCAATGTTGACGGCTTCATGACAAGTCACAGAGCGGTAACAATGGCGGGAGAGGTTCGGTTTATGATGACGCCGTCATCGGCATAGTGCGGCGGAGTTTAGAGATCGTTGATGGGGCTGTCAAGGAAGTCTGACCATAAAAATTGTAACAATGTCCGCGTTCGCCGGTTATTGCAATATCCCCTCCAGGAGGATACGATATGGAAATGGATACACATCAATCACACCCCGAAATCATCAAACGGCTCAAGCGCGCTGCCGGTCACCTTAAAAGCATCATCGCCATGCTTGAGGACGACCGGGAATGTCTGGAAATTGCCCAGCAATTGCAGGCTGTCGAGAAGGCTATTGTCAACGCGAAAAAAACTCTGGTGCACGATCACATCGATCATTGCCTTGAGCGGGCGGTCAAGAAAGGCGCGCGCAATGCGGGCCAGACCGTGCTGGAGTTCAAGGAAATCACCAAATACCTTTGACTTGCACAGGGGGTATGCAATAAGTTGGCCCGATTTGGCGGAGGTGCGGACAGGCCATGAAGTTGGCAGGCAACCGGTCTCCCCAATCAACTGGAGCGTAGTTGCGAAAGTACTGCGCGTGAATTATTCCGGTATTGCAGTATGGACATGCTCGTTGCAGTGTTTGCTGCGAACTGAGTATCGCAACGGAAGCTTATCTCCGCTACAGTTGCTTTAGCAACACCAGCGATTTGCGCTGCCAGTTGTACATGTGGGAACGGTCCTGGGGCAGGGCGTCGATTGTGGTTTGTACGAAACCGCGCTTGAGAAACCAGTGTGCATTGCGCGTCGTCAGGACAAATAACTTGGTCAGGCCGGCGGCGCGCGCCCGGTTTTCAATGTGCAGCAAAATACATTCGCCGTCACCCTGTTCCTGCACTTCCGGGTTCACCGTGAGGCAGGCCAATTCCGCCATTTTCTCGCTCGGGAAAGGGTAGAGCGCGGCGCAACCGAAGATCACGCCATCGTGTTCGAGTACGGAAAAATATTCAATTTCCCGCTCGATCAGTTCGCGACCGCGCTTGACCAGTGTGCCGTCGTCTTCAAACGGTTCGATCAGCTGGATGATGCCGCCGACGTCTTCGATGGTGGCTTCGCGCAGGCTGTTGAGGTTTTCATAACTGATCATCGTACCGACGCCATCGTGGGTAAAAATCTCAAGCAGCGACGAGCCGTCCGTGGCAAAAGGCACGATGTGCGCACGTGGCACGCCATTGTTGCAAGCCTTGATGGCATGCTGCAGATAAAAGGCCGATTCGGGCGGCAGGAATCCCGCTTGCAATACCGCTTCTGCCTGATGCGACGACACTTCGCGTATCTCTTCCCCACCCAGATCGACAAACATCGGCGTCTCGTTCACGAAGATTAATTTCTCCGCGTGCAGCGCAATGGCGGCCGAGACGGCGACGTCCTCCATGGTCAGATTGAATGCCTCACCGGTCGGAGAGAACCCTAGCGGCGACAAGAGTATCAGGCCGCCGGTTGCCAAAATCGAGTGGATGGTTTCAGACGCGATCTTGCGCACAACACCGGTAAAACCCAGATCCACGCCGTCAATCACGCCAAGCGGGCGCGCGGTGATGAAATTGCCGGAAATGATGCGAATCGCCGCATGCGCCATGGGCGTATTCGGCAACCCCTGGCTGAATGCCGCTTCGATGTCGAGACGCAATTCACCGGCGGCTTCCTTGGCGCATTCCAGGGCAGCAGGATCGGTAACGCGCAAGCCGTTGTGCATGCGCGCTTCGACATTGCGTAGCGCGAGTTGCTG
>DATBQE010000234.1:0-28431 GCA_036561005.1 Burkholderiaceae bacterium
GTGCAAAATGTCGACTAGCCTGAAAATTGCTCCTCAGCAATTAAGTTTCGGCTTCGTCGTTTGCATATCCCGATCTATCGGCATCAAATCAACGTCAACCAACTCGCTCATTACAATACGCCTATGTCCTCCATCACACGCAAACTCCTCGTCCTAGCCGCTTTGTTCGCTCCGTTTGCTGCCAATACCGCCATGGCCGAATCGCTGGCCATGCTCGATGCCAAAGCGCCGTGCGACAAGCCGGAATATCCGCGCGCCTCGCTGGTCAACGAAGAACAAGGCACGGTTATCCTGTCGTTGCAAATCGGTGTCGACGGCAAAGTGATGGATTCCAAGGTCGACAAGAGCAGCGGCTACAAGAACCTTGATCGCGCGACAATGAAGCTGGCGCAGTGCAAATTCAAGCCGGTGGTGAAGGATGGCAAGCCTGAGGAATCGTGGGCCAAGTTTGAATATGACTGGAAGTTGAGCTGAGACGCGGAGTTTAGTACTGCTTCAACTTGCTGACAAACCAACGCCCGGCCGGCCCGGGCGGCAAGTCTTTGCGGTGTATCGCGCGCATGATGAAAGCGAACCCCTGCGCCGGATTGGCTTCCAATTCAAATTGCACCAGACTGCCGCGCCGCAAGTCTTCTTCCACGATATGCCTCGGCATGTGGCCCCATCCCAGCCCAGCCTTGAGAAATTCGTGTTTCGCGCCCAAGTCCGCCAGGCGCCAGATATGCGACGACATGACGCCGAAGTCACGCCCCTCGGTCAATGAGGAGCGGTCGGTCAGCACCAATTGCACATGCTGTGCGGCTTCCGACGGCGTCACCGGGCCGTTGATTTTCGCCATGGGATGATCGGCCGCCACCACGCTCACGACCGGCACCCGCAGTAAATAGTCGGAGGCGCACTCTTGCGGGACTTCCGGCAGCGATCCGATGATGCCAATGCGGCAGCGTCCATCCAATACCGGTTGCACGACGGCACCCAAGGCTTCGACATGCAGGCGCAGTGGGGTGCTCGGAAACGCGCCATGGAATGCCCGCACCGCCTCGGTCAGCCGGGCGATGGGAAACATCACGTCCACCGACACTGCCAACTCCGGTTCCAACCCTTCGGCGAGCGTGCGCGCCTTGGCCTTGAACGCATCCATGCTGCCCGCTGCAGCCTTGGCATCGGCCAACAGCGCGCGCCCCGCTTCCGTCAACTGCGGATAACGCCCGGTGCGCTCGAACAGGGCAAAGCCCACCTGCAATTCCAGATTCGCCAGCGTGTGACTGACCACCGATTGCGCGCGCCGCAGTTTGCGTCCGGCGGCGGAAAAGCTGCCCTCTTCGGCTGCGGCGATAAAGGTCCGCAATTGGTCCATCGACATCGCGTCGAGCATGTATCTGATCCTTGGATATATATCATCTAAATATATAGGCTTTCAAGATGGGTGTCGAGCGCCTATTATTCGGTCACAGCAGCAACGAACAGATAAAGGAAACCAACATGCAAACCACAATCGACCCTAGCCCGGTTGCACAACAAGCGGAATTTGCCGGGCGCAAGCTGCTTTACCGCACCGAGGGAACAACACGCGGCGGTATCACACGTCTGATCAGCCCGTCGTGCATGGGCGAACTGATCAAGCCCTTTGTCTTTCTCGACCTGTTCAAGATGACTGCCAGCGGACCGCGCATGGGCATGCACCCCCATTCTGGAATCTCGACCGTGACTGTGGTGATGGCCGGCAACACCGAATACATTGAAACTACGGGGCGCCAAGGCACCCTTCAGACAGGCGGCGTGGAATGGATGCAGGCCGGCGGTGGCGTCTGGCATGGCGGCCATGTCGGCGAGGCCGGCCATGTAGAAGGATTTCAGCTCTGGCTGGCATTGCCCAAAGAGGATGAAAACAGCCCGGCGCAAAGTCTGTACCTGGCGCCCGACGAAGTGCAATCCGAAAGGCCGGTGCGCGTGATCATCGGCCAATACGGACAAGCGCAAAGCGCGATCAAAACGCGCGCTTCGATCAATTACCTGCACGTGAAATTGCAGGATGGCGAACGCTGGCGCTATCAGCCGCCGGCTGATCATCCGGTTGCCTGGGTGGCCAACAGCAAGGGCCTGCTGCACGTTTCCGGCGCGGTACTCGGCAAGGAAGTTGCAATTTTTGAAGAATCTGCTTCGGGACCCAACACGGAGTCCAATTCGGCCCTGGAGTTTGTGGCGCAAGGCGAAACGGAGTTTGTGCTGGGTTCGTCCGCCAAGCATCCGCATGAACTGGTGCTCGGTTACTACTCCGTGCATACGTCGCCCGAGGCATTGCAAAAAGGCGAGGCAGAGATACAGCGCATCGGCGCGCAATTGCGCGAACGCGGCGAGATTTAGTTTTCGAATTCCGGTTTTCTTTTGTCAGGCGGATGTGCCCATACCGTTTGACGCTTACGACACACAGGGCCGCGGCACTAACTTCTTACTTTACTGGAGCTATCATGACAAACGCACTGAATACACCTTCCTTCACTCCCGCCTTCGGGCGCGTGCTGATGGCACTTATTTTCATCCTGAGCGGGGTCGGCAAAATCGCCGCGCCGGCTGCCACGATAGGCTATATCGCATCGACCGGCCTGCCATTCGCGACTCTCGGCTTTGCTGCGGCGGTTATCGTCGAGTTGGGCGGTGGTCTCCTGTTGGCAGTCGGCTATCAGACGCGTATCGTGGCCTTGGTGCTCGCCGCTTTCTCTATCGTGACCGGTTTGATCTTCCATCATGCCTTCGGCGACCAGAACCAGATGATTCATTTCCTGAAGAATGTGGCGATGGCAGGCGGCCTGTTGCAAGTCGCGGCCTTCGGTGCCGGTGCTTTCAGCATCGATGCACGCAGCCTGCAACTGAAGGGGCGTACCGCGTAGCCAATACCAAGGCGCTTCGGTCCTGCGATGGGTCGAAGCGCTATTTCTGGTTGTATCTTCCGACTCTTGCGATGACCATCAGACCTTGCTGAGTCACAATCGTGTCAGCCTGCTGTGATACGCTAAGGTCATGAAACTGGAGACCCCTCCCCATATTAGACAGGCTTATCTGGCAATTGCCCGGCATCCATGCCCAATTTCACCCACACCATAGGCAATGTTGTTTACCGCTTCGCCGGCCTGCGCGAACTGATGGCCAAGGCGACGCCCGCGCGCTCGGGTGACTTTCTGGCGGGGGTGGCGGCGCAGGACGATACCGAGCGTGTTGCGGCCCAGATGTGCCTGGCTGACCTTCCATTGCAGACCTTCCTCAACGAAGCGCTGATCCCCTACGAAGACGACGAAGTCACGCGCCTGATCATCGACGGTCACGACAGGAACGCCTTTGCGCCTGTTGCCCATTTGACCGTGGGTGGATTGCGCGAATGGTTGCTTGGCGACACCGCCGACGAAGCGTCGCTGGCGGCCTTGTCTGGCGGATTGACGCCCGAGATGGCGGCGGCAGTGTCGAAGCTGATGCGGGTGCAGGACCTGATTTTGGTGGCGCAAAAAATTCGCGTCGTATCGCGCTTCCGCAATACCATCGGCCTGCGCGGACGCCTGTCTACGCGCCTGCAACCGAATCACCCGACCGATGACGCTCGGGGAATTGCAGCGAGCCTGCTCGACGGACTTTGCCTCGGCAGCGGCGACGCAGTGATCGGCATCAATCCTGCAACCGACAGCAGCGCCGCCGTCGCCGTCCTGCTGCAGATGCTCGACGAGGTGATCCAGCGATTTGCCATACCGACCCAATCCTGCGTCCTGACTCATGTGACGACCGCGATCGATTTGATCGGGCAGGGAGCGCCGCTCGATCTGGTATTCCAGTCGATCGCCGGAACCGAGCAGGCCAACAAGAGTTTCGGCATTTCGCTGGCCCTGCTGGACGAGGCCCATCAGGCGGGTTTGTCTCTGCAGCGCGGCAGCGTCGGCAACAATCTGATGTATTTTGAAACCGGACAAGGCAGCGCACTTTCTGCCAATGCCCACCATGGTGTCGACCAGCAAACCTGCGAGGCGCGCGCCTATGCGGTTGCGCGCCGCTTTCAGCCCCTGCTGGTCAACACCGTGGTCGGTTTCATCGGGCCGGAGTATTTGTACAACGGCAAGCAAATCCTGCGCGCCGGCCTGGAAGACCATTTCTGCGGCAAGCTGCTGGGTTTGCCGATGGGTTGCGACATCTGTTACACCAACCACGCCGAGGCCGACCAGGACGACATGGACGCCCTGCTCACCTTACTGGGCACAGCCGGTGTCAACTTCATCATGGGCGTGCCTGGAGCGGACGACATCATGCTCAACTACCAATCTACATCGTTCCACGATGCGCTCTACTTGCGTAAATCGCTGGGCTTGCGCCCCGCTCCGGAATTCGAGGACTGGCTGTTGCGCATGGGATTGTTCGCCGAGTCAGGAGGGCAACTACGCTTGCAGGAAGGCATGCCGGCAGCTTTGCGCCTCGCGGTGGCGCAACTGAAATGAGACGGCATCCATGAGCGAGGATGAGCTGCCTGCCGAAGAAGGCGCTCTGTGGGATACGCTGCGCAAGCTGACCACGGCGCGCATCGGCCTCGGTCGCTCTGGCGTCAGCCTGCCGACGCGTGCGCATCTTGAGTTCCAATTTGCCCATGCGCGCGCACGCGATGCGGTGCACCTGCCATTTGATCGCGCTGCGCTTGCCGCACAATTGAATGAACAGGGATTGCCCAGCCTTTACCTCTCCAGTGCCGCCGGTGAGCGGCAGCGCTATCTGCAACGTCCCGACCTGGGCCGCAAGTTGCACCCGGACTCGATTCGCTCCCTTCAGGCGCACCGTGCCACCCACCCTGCCCCCGTCGATCTTGCTGTTGTCGTTGCCGACGGCCTTTCTGCACTGGCGGTACAGCGTCACGCCCTTCCATTTCTACAACAGCTGCATACGCATTTGACATTGGTCGGTTGGACGCTGGCGCCGGTTTGCCTGGTAGAACAGGGGCGCGTCGCACTGGGTGACGAGATCGGCGTGCTGCTTGGTGCCCGCATGCTGGTGATGCTCATCGGTGAACGGCCGGGCCTCAGTTCGCCCGACAGCATGGGTTTGTATTTCACCTATGCGCCGGCGCCGGGCCTGAGCGATGTGAATCGCAACTGCATTTCCAATGTTCGCGTCGAAGGGCTCAGCTATGCCATCGCTGCGCATCGGTTAATGTATCTGATGCATGAAGCCCGGCGTAGACGGTTGTCGGGCGTGGCGCTGAAGGACGATTCGGACATGCAACGGGTCGGCGATACTGACGTGGCCTAACCGAAGCACGGCGGTCTACGCGGGGCGCTCCACCGTCCGGTTCGACGCAAAATTCATCGCTACTTCAGTTCCACCAATTGCGACGTGCAGTGTCAGCTTCCGTCCTTGAACGTCAATCCTTCGCTCCCGGGCGTGATATTGGCAGTCTTGGTGCCGGCACCGGTCGTGATCGACACGGTCAGCGTCGGGTCGGCAAAATCCTTGGAGCCCCCGCTCACGTCAATGGCATTGCCATAGCTCGGGGTGGCGGTGCAGGTATAGGTTGCTGTTTCTTGCGCGGTTTTGGTATCGCTGAAGCAATCCGCATCGAATTTCTTTTCTCCTTCGTGGAGATGGTGGCTATTTTCAGCGGGCGTCCCTGGCACGATATTCTTGTCGTCCTGCCCGCCGGGGCCGCCCCAGCGGGCATTGACGACGTGGAGCTGCGTGGCGTTTCTACCGCCTTTTTTGTTTACCAGCCAATTGGCCCAGGCGGCCGGCGACTTTGTGGTCGAGCCGTCCGTGCTCATTGCGTCGCCTGCGTTGTACTTGACCCAATTGCTGGTGCATTCTTCGAACGTCTTGCTGCCGTTGGCGCCGGTGACGGTCACATTGCGCGTCGCTCCGGTGCCAATTGCGTAGCGCTGCACAGGGGCGGTGGAACCCGGCATGCGCGCCAGTTGCTGCATTACGCGCGGACTGCCATCAAGCCGTCGCTGCAATGCCTGCATTTGCCCCACCTGTGCACTGGCGGCAATCAATTCCTGAGTCAGCGTCTCATGGCGGACAGATCCATTCAGCGCCGTTCCCGGTTGTTTGCGCGCGCCTTGTCCGGCGGGAGCGCTTTCCTGCCGCAACTGCAATGTTTTCATGCCGACTCTTCCCAATTGATGAAGGCAAGCCCGGTATGCCGCTCGCGGCAGATATTGCCGTCGAGCGTTAGGCCATTGATGCATTCTACTCCACAGGCACGCGCTCGGTGGATCGCCTTGTTCTCATGCTGATGGACTGGAACATGTGAATCTTGCAGCTCAAAACGGGATGGGTCATAGTATTTCAACAATTAATTTGTTGGGTTGCCTGGCGTGCCAGCGAACCAATAACAAGAAGAATTACATCCTTACGTGGGTCCGGTCAGGAATCGCGGGCGCAGCTTATTTCCCAATTTCACTGATTCCCGGCTATGTCGAAATCGCCTTGCGCCACGCTGTCGGCGATTCTCCAATGATGGTCTTGAACGCCTTGAGAAACCCTGCCTGGCTTGCGTAGCCGACCCTCTCGGCGACCAGTTTTAAGGAAACTCCTTCGCGTATCAGGGCTTGGGCCAGCGTCATGCGCCAGCGGGTGAGGTAGTTGCCCGGCGAATCGCCCACCTCGGTCTTGAACGTGCCGGCAAAACTGCTGCGCGACATGCCCGCTACTTGCGCCAGCGTATCGAGCGACCAATCGTGTGTCGGGTCAGCGTGAATCGCATTGAGCGCCTTGCCCAATTGCGGATGCAGCAGGCTGCGGAACAAGCCGGGCTCGGCATCGCGCTGCGACAATGCCACCCGCAGCACATCAATCAGCAATACCTCGAACAGGCGATCAAGCACATCCTGGCGCCCCGGCCTGTCATCGAAGGCTTCGCTGAAGAGAAGCCCGAGCAAGGCATCGGCTCCCTTGAACGCGCTGAGCGGGCACTGAAAGCGCGCCGGCAGGGCAAACGAAATCGGATTGAACGCCTTGTGTTCAAAGCGCATCGAGGCGCACACCAGATCAGCCCCCTCAACGGGGTCGGTTTGAATCGTATGGTCGAGGGGACGCGAGTAGAAAACAATCGTTGGTTCGCTCAAGGTAGCCGCATACCCCGACGCATCCTTCAAATTCATTGTTCCGGCGCGCAAAAGGTGCAGGAAACCGGTGCCTTGCTCATCGCCGAAAGTGGCATCGCCACAGAGATTCCCGGAAAAAAACAGGCGCGCCTGCGCCTTGAAGTGAGTCAGCAGTGGCGCGAGGGGATCGGGATTTGTGTGGACGATTGGCATTTAAATTCGGATTTTCGTTTAACTAAGTGCTCAAACTATAGCCTATTCTCTGTTCTGTCGCACAACCCGAATGACCAACCTGACAGGAACCTACCATGACCTACATCGCCCCCCTTAACCTGACCGAAGCCGATACCACCACTGCAGCGACCCTCAATGCGGTCAAGGCAAAAATCGGCATGATTCCCAATCTGTATGCGACGCTGGCCAAAGCGCCCTCAGCCTTGGACAGTTTTCTTGCACAGAATCAAGCAGCAGCCAAAGGCAATTTGTCTGCCAAGGAGCGCGAGATCATTTCGCTTGCGACCTCGCAAGTCAACGGCTGCCACTATTGCCTCAGCGCGCACACCTTGCTGGGAAAAAATGCCGGTTTGAACCCGCAACAGATTGCCGCCGCCCGCGCGGGCCATGGCGGCGACGCTCGCAGTGCTGCCATCGCCGGATTTGCCATCGCCCTTGTCGAGCAGCGCGGCCATGTGGATCCTGCCAGCCTGGACCAATTCAAGGCTGCAGGTCTGACCGAGTCCGACTTCCTGGAAATTATCGCCAACGTCAGCACCATGATTTTCAGCAACTATGCCAACAACGTGGCGCGCACGGCGATTGACTTTCCCGTCGTCGATCTGAAACTGGCAGCCTGATCCAGTTTGATTGCCGATCCAGGGGAGCAGACAGCGTAAATCGGCTCGTGCGCCCTTTGCGAACGTGGTGCGGCATTGCGGTAAGATGGGCCGACGCGATATCGGCCCATCTCGTGACACAAATCGAATCGCCTGCATCGCGCCATACCGCAGCATGTGAAATCTTCTCTCCTACTATGGCTCGACACCATGACGCTGCCGACAAAAAACACTTCCAGACGCACACTGAAGACGGGCCTTCTCGACGCGGTACGCGCCTGCACGCTATGTGAGGAACATTTGCCGCTCGGTCCGAGACCCGTATTGCAAGTGCATGCCGACGCCAGAATCCTGATTGCGGGCCAGGCACCCGGCAGCAAAGTGCATCAGAGCGGCATTCCATTCGACGATGCAAGCGGCGACCGCTTGCGCGAATGGATGGGAATCGACAAGGAAACGTTTTACGACGCCAAGCGCATCGCGATCTTGCCGATGGGATTTTGTTTTCCGGGGACAGGAAAATCGGGCGATCTGCCGCCGAGAAAAGAATGCGCGCCGGCATGGCGCGTGCCGTTGCTGAAGCAGATGCCAAATATCGCGCTGACCTTGATCATTGGCCAATATGCGCAAGCCTGGCACATGCAGGACGCCGATCAATCAAACGTGACTGACAAGGTGCGCGCATGGAGAGACGTGTGGCCTGCAATGTTACCTTTGCCCCACCCGAGTCCGCGTAACAATATCTGGCTGAAACAGAATACCTGGTTCGCTCAAGAAGTGCTGCCGGTCTTGAAAGAGCGGGTGCAACTTGTGCTGGCAGGAAAATGACGTTGACGGTTCGCTGTGAGCGCAGTGCGCGGGCAGGCGTTGCGATGTGCGCCAATCCACCCAATCACCGGCAAATCTGACTAAGACCACCTGCAAATTCTCCACAAAGTGGTCCGGCGCTGAGGCCCTACCACTTCAACTTGAGGCGGCAGATTTGGTGCTGCTCTCATGTGGCGATCCAAAATTTAGAAGTGAACTGATCAGTCAATATGTGATAGTGGTACGCAACTGGTTATTGAAATTGCAAACCACTTGACGGACCAATTTTACAATTGCATTCTCATCAACTGCTGCAAGTAGACCGTAACAACAGCGCTGCAGTGCCAATGCGAACGAGGAGTCCGCAAGCTTGAGGAGAATCGCAATACCGATTGCATCTGAAATGGGTTCTTGGACGAATTTGGGGGCAAGTGGTGCGCCGCTTGCAGCGGTAAATCGTCTCGGCAACAAATTTCCAGTGAATCGGTGGCGACAGCCTCGGCTTCCAATCTCACTCCTCGATCACCAATAAACTTCGAGGAGAGACAGATGAAAACACAAGTATGCAGCACCCTGATATTGGGCATGATAGGTGGCATGTTGGCCGGTTGCGGCGGCGGTAGTTCGCAGGATTCGCTTAACAGCTCGCAGAAGCAGTTGTCGCATAGCGTCAAAGCCAGTGCGCCGGCCTGCTTCACGCCATGGTCGTCGACTGCCGTTTATAACGGCGGCGGTACAGCCAGTTACGGTGGCGTGAACTATACGGCTGCATATTGGACGCAGGGTAACAATCCTTCGACCAGCAGCGGGCCTGCTGGCAGCGGGAAGCCATGGATTTCGGACGGCTCGTGCGGATCGACACCAACACCGACGCCAACGCCTACTCCTACCCCTACACCAACGCCCACCCCGACGCCCACCCCGACGCCCACTCCGACCCCAACGCCTACTCCGACGCCAACACCGACTCCGACTCCAACGCCTACTCCAACGCCTACTCCAACACCAGGCTGCACGATCTGGACTGACGGCGGTACCTACACGGCTGGCCAGGTTGTGAGCTACAACGGCGTCGCCTACACAGCCCTGGTCAACCAAACGGATTACGCCGGAGCCGGCTGGAACCCTGCCTCGACTCCGTCACTGTGGAAAGTCGGCGGCTCCTGCGGTACGCCTACTCCGACGCCAACGCCGACACCAACTCCCACCCCAACGCCAACGCCTACTCCAACACCGACTCCGACTCCGACGCCTTTCGTCTTCAGCCCTTACAAGGATGTCACGGCCGGCTATAACCTCGGCGATGGTTCGATGAACAGCTTCGGCAGCCCGATCACCACGGCCATGCCCAGCCACGACAATGCCTTGACGTGGGCATTCGCCACCGGTGCCTGCGGTTCGGAAAACTGGGCCGGGATAACGCCTGCGCAGATGGCAACCAACGTGGCGCGCTTCGTGTCGGCCGGTAAGAAATACATCGTCTCGACCGGTGGTGCCAATGGTGCATTTACGTGCACGACCGATGCCGGCTTCCAGACCTTCATCAACAGCTATTATTCTGCCAATATGGTCGGCGTTGATTTCGATATCGAATATGCACAAACTCTGGCCGACGTAGCCAATCTGGTGGCGCGCGTCAAGGTGGCACAGGCTAAGTATCCGAACATGCGCTTCTCGTTTACCATCGCCACGCTCGGCTCCAGCCAGAGCGGTTCGTCGGTGGCGGTTGACATGGGTGCCAATTCGCCCAATCCGCTCGGTGACGAAGGCAAGATCGTGATGCAGGCCATCCAGCAAGGCGGTTTGTCGAACTACTACGTCAACCTGATGGCCATGGACTACGGCTCTCCTTCGGTGGCGAACTGCGTGCTCTCGGGCGGTCAATGTCAGATGGGGCAATCGGCCATTCAGGCGGCGATGGATCTGCGCGGCTTCTACAAGGTGCCATACGGCCAGATCGAATTGACGCCGATGAGCGGCGCCAACGATACCGGTGGCGAAACCTTTACCATTGCCGATACCGATGCCATGTCGGCATGGGCCAAGGCGAACGGCATCGCGGGCGTGCATTTCTGGTCCTTCGACCGCGACTCGGGCTTGTCTTACACCAACGAGTTCGTCAAGGACCTCGGACTTTGATGCAGTCTTTGTTTTGAAGTGCCTGAGCCGGCCCGCAAGGGCCGGTTTTTTATTGGGCAACGCGTGTCGCTCTTACAGGTCGCGTATCTCGGATGCTTTCACACAGCCTTTCGACAGGCCGCGCGAAGCGAGCAAGGCTTCCACTTCGGCGCCGATGCCTGGTCCGGCAAAGGGTGAGAGATAAACCGCTTGGACCAGCCGCTTCAAGTCGACCGAGAGATTCATGCCTGCTAGACCAGGCTTGCCCGGCGCTGCCGATGCCGTCTGGTTGAGTACAAACAGGCGCAATTCGCGTTCGAAATCGTAGAACGTCTTTTTCGTCGTGATGATGTCGAACGGATTCAGATTCAAGGGATTGAGGTAATTCCGGTAACGCACTTGCCCGATATAAACCGGCTCGCTCGCGGTGGCAGTGTCCATGAGCAGCGCGCCCTTGAGGCGCGCAACGGTCGTGCGGATGGCAACACCTTCCGGCTGATTGCCGAGATAGATTTTCCACAACGCGTAGGATTCGTGCGGCGTGAGCGACCAGCAATTGATCAGGGTGTGCTCGCGCGTGGCGACGAATTGTTGCAGGCGCTGCGTCAACACCGGTTCGATCTCATCGGCACGCAAACCACTGTCGACGAGCTGTTGGCGCCAGCTTTGCAGGGTCGAATCGGGAATCGTCACCTCATATTGATCCGACAAACGCTTCGCATTGCAAAAATACAGCGCCTGATCATCGATCAAGCGCGTGAATTTTTTCATCGACATGTAACGCCAGACGTAGCTGTTGCCGTTTGGTGTTTTTAGTGCTTCAGATTTTCCGAGTTGCATGTGTTTGATCCGATTGCCCAGGTATTCAGTGTCGCGCACCTCATGCGCTATACTCGCGTCTTGCCCGCACATTTTTGCGCATTGCGCGAAAGTGTAGCCTATTCCACGCTACGGCGACCCTGGATCTGCGCTGTCGATGGCTGCGCGGGCCGAGCGCGTGCGAACGCCGGGCCAAACGAATTGTGAAAAGAATCCCATGCCAAAGAATAAACGCCCCGTCGCCAGAAAACCGCAAAAATCTGGCGCCGCCGCAGAAGACAACGGCGATGCCTTGGTTGCCAAACTGTGCGAACTGGCCGTCGATCTCATCGAGACCGACGCTGCGCACGATGCCGCGAAACGGCTCGAAGGCGATCTGAACAAGATCGCCAAACGTTGCATACACCAAAAGAAGGACGAAATTCTCTACGAAGCCTTGCTGCGCCTCGGCGAGGAGAATGATACTGCCTGCCGTCTGCTGAAAGAGCGTATCGAGGAAGCGGCCGAAGTGCTGGTCACGGCCAGAGCAGATGGCAAGAACGTTGAAATCAACGCGTTTGCCATTCCCGTGTTCGTGCGTTCGACGGGCGGATTGCAGCGTGAGGAATGTTTTCAGGACCAGCAAGCCTTCGAGCACTTGACTGCCAGTCTGCAACAGGCGGGGCTGGAGAGCGCCGACGCCAAGGTGGTACTGGTCAGCCATGCCTATCACCTCGACGAATTCGATGCGATCACTTACAGCCATTTGCAAGGCATGGTGCGCGATGCGCATACGGCTATGAGCGGAAAAGGTCTTGCGCCGACACCGGAGATCGACCGCAGCATAGGCGGATGGCCGCCGGGCCGGTTTGGTCCCGAGGATCAAGCGGTGGAATTGCGTTTTTTACTCGGTTTCGCTTCCAAGACAACCGACGACAGCTTTTACCGCATACCAGAGAGCGAAGAGGCAGCCGACACCTATTTTGCGGCGCGCGCCGAACGCTTCGAGCGTTGGGCCGAACAGTATGCGGCAGTGGTAAAGCGCTGCCTGGCCAAAAGCGGCGCCGAACTCGATATCAACTTCCTCTACCAGGATCTGTTCCACGGTGCCAAGGAGCGCGGCATCGCCGAATACCTGTTGTTGCAAATGATGTCCGATCTGAATGCCCAACTCGAAGAGAGCGGCAAAAACGCAGACGGATTAAAAGCAATTGCCGGACCGGTTGAAGCATTGGACGGATTGGCGCTGCGCGTCAATCTCTACCTGCCGAGCGACGACACTGTGCTCGCATCTTGCGAAAAGCCCTGCATTCTGGGTCGCGATCTGGACGAGGAATTTTCCGATGTTCACGATGCGTTGGTGACGATGGGTGTCGCGTCGATGGCGCTGGCGAAAGATTTTACTGCCGAAGGCGCGGCGCTGGACGTGCAGGCTTATCCCTGAGGGATTCGATTTTGCTGGTTCCAAATTACCGGCAATATTCTTCCGGTCTCCTGCTGTCTCCCAGGCAACTTGGTGGTTCATGAGGTAACTTGTCAATGTCGACCGATTCCGGCACGCCCCAGGCTGAAATAGGCGGCCTGGGCGAAACGGGTGGCTTCGAAGGCATTCACCTTGCGTGTTTGATTCTTCCCACGGTCAACTGTATGTTTATCCAGTAAAATGGTGCGGTACCCGTATTCCAAAGAAACATCCGGGCCAGCGCCATGAGAAGCAACCTCGATCACCCTTTCTACTATTTGAAGAATTTCGCCTTCGTGCTCGATTGGGTCGCGCTGCGCTATCGCGACTTGCTCAATGCGGAAGAGAATGCCTTCATCGCCACGTTCTCCACCCTGCCCGAGAAATCTTGCGCCCTGCTGGTGCGCATGGTGATGCGCAAGGGCGACTTGTTCCGCGACAGCAAACTGTCTTACGATGAAATCGGCCCGACCGGGCAGGCGGTGCAAGCGCTGATCGAACTTGGATGGGTAACTGCCAATCCGATTTTGACGCTCGACGAACTTTATGGATTGCTGACCAGGAAAGAGTTTGCCGACTGCCTCGGTTTGGCGGCAAACAAGAACGCGAGGAAGGGCGAGTTGTACCAAACAGCCGTCGGGCTGGCTTTGCCGGCGCAGCCGTTCTCGGCATGGTGCGCAGCGCTTGATGACCGAGCCTACCGTATCTGTGTCGGTCCCTTGTGCGACCGCATCCGTCTGATGTTCTTCGGCAATTTGTATCAGGATTGGTCGGAATTCATCTTGTCCGATCTTGGCGTATTCACCTACGAAAAGGTCGAGTTTTCCACCGCGTCGCGCGCCTTTCATACGCGTGACGACATCGATCTTTATCTGCATTATCACAATTGCCGCGAACGCTTTCATGCGACCCAGGCCGACAGTGCCGCGAGTGATACTGCGCCTGAGAGCCTGCTCGATATCGAACGCGACATCGTTGCCCCGGCATGCGACAACCCATGGCTGCGCGAGCGGCGCTCGCGACTGCTATTCCAGATTGCGCAGCGCCACGAACAATTGGGCGATGCAGACAGCGCCTTGCGTCTTTACGCCCAGTGCGACTACCCAGGCGCACGGCTGCGGCGCATTCGCGTATTGGAAAAAAGCCAGCAAGTGGCCGCATCGATGGCCTTGGCGCAAGAGGCGTGGGCGGCGCCGGAAAATGCAGCGGAAAGCCAGCAATTGTTGCGCGTCATGCCGCGCCTGCGGCGCAAGCTTTGCCAAGCGCGCGGCGAAAGTGCAGCACGGTGGACCATTCCACGGCTCGACGTGGTCTTACCGAAACCGGTCGAGCCGACCTATGTCGAAGAGGTTGCGCGTTTGCATGTTGCGACAACAGACCCTGCATCGCAGGTGATCTATGTCGAAAATGCGCTGATCAATTCTCTGTTCGGCCTGCTGTGCTGGGATGCAATTTTTCATGCCCTGCCCGGCGCATTCTTCCATCCGTTTCAGAGCGGCCCGGCCGATTTGCATGGCGCCGATTTCGTCAAGTTGCGGAAAGAACTATTCGAGGCCTGCCTGCGCCAACTGGAAACGCAGCAGTATCTCGAAACGATACGGCGCAATTTCGTGCGCAAGGCCGGCATTCAGTCACCGTTCGTGTATTGGAGCGTTCTCGACGAAGAATTGCTGGAAACGGCCTTGCACTGCATTCCTGCCGCACACCTGGCGCGCTGGTGCGATCGCATCCTGCAAGACATCCCGGCCAATCGAAGCGGCTTCCCTGATCTGATCCAGTTCTGGCCGCAGGAGCAGCGGTATCGCCTGATTGAAGTCAAGGGACCGGGTGACCGTTTGCAGGACAACCAGTTGCGCCTCATCGACTTCGCCTTGTCGCACCAGATGCCGCTCGCCGTTTGTTACGTTGCCTGGGAGGGCGAAACCTGATGTATACCGTGGCCGTGCGTGCGCTCTGCGAGTTCACTGCCAAGTGCGGCGACCTCGATCTGCGCTTCACACCGGCGCCGTCGGCGCAGGACGGCATTGCCGGCCATGCGACTGTGCGCGGGCGCCGGCCGGCCGGCTACAAGGCCGAAGTTGCCCTGGAAGGCGAGTATGGCCTGTTGAAGGTGCGCGGCCGCGCCGACGGGTACGATGCAAAGAAAAACCGCGTCGAAGAGATCAAGACTTATCGCGGCGACCTGTCGCGCATGCCGGACAATCATCGCCAACTGCATTGGGCCCAGGCCAAAGTGTATGGATGGTTGTTGTGCCGACAATTGGGCCTCGATGAGATCGACGTGGCCTTGGTGTATTACGACATTGGCGATCAGAGCGAAACAGTGATCAACGAGCAGCATGAGGCCGCCGCATTGAAGCTGTTCTTTGAACAAAGCTGCCGTCGCTTCCTGGCCTGGGCCGAACAGGAAATGGCGCATCGCACCGAACTCGACGCCGCGCTACAGGACCTCGCATTTCCTTACCCGGCGTTTCGGGTCGGGCAGAGGGAAGTCGCCGAAGCCGCCTACAAATCGGCCAGCCTTGGCTGCGCCGTCATGCTGCAGGCGCCCACCGGTATCGGTAAAACGGTCGGCACGCTGTTTCCATTGTTGAAGGCAAAGCCCGCCAGGCAGCTCGACAAGATTTTCTATCTGGCCGCAAAAACCTCGGGTCGCCGGCTTGCGCTCGACGCACTTGAACTCATCAAGTACAGCGCACCCGGATTGCCGCTGCGTGTGCTGGAACTGGTGGCACGCGACAAGGCCTGCGAATATCCTGACAAGGCATGTCATGGTGAATCGTGCCCGCTGGCGCGCGGCTTCTACGACAAGCTCCCGGCGGCACGTAGCGCCATGCTTGTACAAGAGCGATTCGACAAGGTCAGTGTGCGCCAGGTCGCGCTCGAACACGAAGTTTGCCCCTATTACCTGAGCCAGGAAATGGCGCGCTGGGCCGACGTCACGGTGGGCGACTACAACTATTATTTCGATATCAGCGCCATGCTGTATGGCATGACCATGCTCAATCAATGGCGTATCGGTTTGCTGGTCGACGAAGCGCACAATCTGGTCGAGCGGGGGCGCAAGATGTATTCGGCGCAGTTGTACCAGAGCGACTTGAAGGCGCTGCGGACCGCCGCGCCGGCAGAACTGAAGAACCCGCTTGAGCGGCTCAACCGAAGCTGGAACGCTCTGTGCAAGCAACAGGAAAACGACTACCAGGTTTATCCCGAGATCAAGGAAGAGTTTTTACTTGCGCTGCAAAAGACTTGCGGCGCGATTGCCGATTATCTTGCAGCCCATCCGGCGGAAGTGGACGCGGACTTGCAACGTTTTTATTTCGACCTTGGACTCTTTACACGCCTGGGAGAGGTATTCGGGGAACACTCGCTGTTCGAAATAGAAAAGCTTGCGGAAAAATACGGCAAACAAGGCAAAAAGTTGGCGATGCTTTCACTGCGCAATGTTGTGCCGGCCCCTTTCTTGAAGCCGCGTTTTGCGGCAGCGCATGCCAGCGTCCTGTTCTCCGCGACCTTGAGCCCCTGGCAGTTTTACGGCGACATGCTGGGACTGCCGGAAAACACGCCGTGGCAGGAGGTCGAATCGCCGTTTCGCGCAGAACAATTGGCCGTACGCATCGAGACACGCATATCGACGCGCTGGCGCGACCGCGCTGCATCCCTGCAGCCGATCGTGGAGCTGATGGCAAGGCAATATGCCGAACAGCCGGGCAATTACCTGGCGTTTTTCAGTAGCTTCGACTATTTGCAAAGCGTCGCGCAATTGCTGGCCGAGTGCCATCCCACGCTGCCGATCTGGAGCCAGTCGCGCGACATGGATGAGCCCGCCAAGGATGCATTTCTTGCGCGCTTCCGGTTGGGCGGTTGCGGCATCGGTTTCGCGGTGCTCGGTGGCGCGTTCGGCGAAGGCATTGATCTCACCGGCGACAGGCTGATTGGCGCCTTTGTTGCGACGCTCGGGCTGCCGCAGTGGAATGCCGTCAACGAACAAATGAAGCAACGCATGCAGGACATGTTTGGTGCGGGCTATGAATACACCTATCTCTATCCCGGATTGCAAAAGGTGGTGCAGGCTGCCGGGCGCGTGATACGAACCACGTCGGATCGCGGAACGGTCTTTCTGATCGACGATCGCTTTGCTGCGGCCCAGGTGCGGCAATTGCTGCCGCGCTGGTGGCACGTGCAATTGAATCAGGCGCTTGACGCCTCAGTCGTACCGCGCTTCAATTGATTGTTGGCGCAACCGCGCCAAGCCTTGCAACCTCGTTTGTGCTGCTTGTGCGCGCAACCAGGCGGGCGACGATGACGGCGGCCGCAGCCGTGGCCAGCAAATGCTTGAGTGTGTGCCCGCTGACAAAGTGCAACGCATCGAAAATCCGGTGATCGCCGATTTCGGCCAGTTTGGCCACTACATACAGCAAAAGCGCCGCCGCGAAAGCGCGCCTGTCGGTGATCGGGGCGCGGTAGATGGCTTGCCACAAGGGTACGAGAATCAGCGGCAATAGTTGGAACAACAGGTAAAAACGCAAATCACCCGCACCGCGCAGATCAGTGAAGCGCCACCACAACACGCCGGCTACAGACAATACCCCGAGCAAGATCGCATCGCGCAAGCCGTGCGCCGCATCCACATTCTCCGCCCGCACTGCTGCCAGCAAGCCGGCGCAGGCCAGCGCGATCGGCAGCCGGTCCCAAACCAGCCGCGCATTGTCGGGCGCAAGATGATAATAGGCTGAGCCGAATGCCGTAAGCAGCAGTCCCGCCAGGAACAGCGCGTAGCCATGGCGACCGGCGTGCAGTGCAGGATACGAATCGAGCGGCCAGAGCCGTAACATGCCGCACAATGCCACGACGGCAAAACCGAGATTCGACAATACGTCGGCGGCATGTGAAATGCCGAGGAATTTGGATTGGTCGGCAAATGCGTGATAGCCGGAAAATTGCTGGACTGGGCCGTGGAACAACATGATCGACAGTATTGCCAGCGAGAATATGACGGGAATACTTCGTAACGATCTGCTCATGATGAACCTCGATAATCGGTGAAGGGCCTGAATGCATGAGCCAGCATGCGAGTTTCCCTTTGCGGCGGAAAGAAAAAAGGATGCGGTAGCTCGGCGTTCGCCGCCAGGTAGTACTTGGCAATACTTCGCTCATAGGCTATGTTCCTTGAGTCATGCAATAGGGCAGTTTTGGGAGATTGGTATGATCGTCGACGAAGTGCTGAAACATTTCGATCACGAAGTGCGCACCCATCCGATAGCGCGCGCCGGGTTGCGCGTCGAACGGTTCGACAAAGTTATTTGCCTTACAGGCATCTACAACTACGTATCGAGTTGGGATTTTCCACCCGGTGAAGCGAACACTGCCGTGGCGCAGGTCGCTGGGCACTTTCGCTCCAGGGGCGAGGAACTGTTATGGCGCCTTTATGAACACGATGGACAACGCGACCGGACGGATGTGATTTCGGTGGCGCTCAGCGCACAGGGCTTCGTGGCCGAACCATCGGGCATGTTCATGCTTGCCGATACGAGCGCGTCGCTGCAAATTCCCAGGAGCGAAACATTCGAGGTGCGCCAAGTCGCATCGGCTGCGGCCGTCGATGACTTCCTTGCCGCAACGGATCAGGCATTTGGTGAGCGGCATACGGATCGGCAGCGCGCGGCCTACCAAGACGAACTTGGCAATCCGGACCATTTGCTATTCGTGGTCTATGTGGGCGACATACCGGTCGCATCGTCGCGCATGGAGATTGCCGGCTCTTTCGGGCAGCTGTACGGCGGCGGCGTCATACCGGCCTGGCGCGGCAGAGGAATCTATCGCGCGATGGTTGCGGCACGCCGTCAGGCGGCACAAGAGCGCAGTCTGCGTTATCTGAGCACGGAGGCAGCCGATTCCAGTCGTCCGATTCTGGAAAGTCTCGGATTTGTCGCGGCTGGCCGGGAAACAACCTGGATTTTGCATCGGCCTTAGTATCTTCGCTCGCACTGTCACTTATGACAGGTTGAATGGAGCATTCGGACATGCCAGCATCGCTGAAGGTGGTAGCCGCAAGGGCCGCCGCTATAGACCATCCATAGCTGCATGCAGAATGACCAGACGAGACTATCCTATGCCAAGCACTGAAAATGTTACCGCAAGCGCCGATGCCAAGGATAAGCTGATCGTCCGCGCCGAAATCCACCCTGCAATCGGCGTGGCCCGTCTCGGCTCCAGCCTCGACGACTATTTCATCGGCCCGCAGGTCGTCGACCCCGCCCCCGAGCCCGCCGGTTTTTATCGCGACGCACAAGGCGCACTCAAGCGCGAGGCTGCACAATTCCGGCTCTATGGTTACAACGCGGCGGGCGAAGTGGTGCGCGAATTGACGGCGGGCGATGCCGACATCAAATGGACGGCACATGTGGCCAATCAAAAGGCGGCCTGGTATCAGTGGGTGATCGCGATGGATATTCCGGAAGCGGCAAGCACGGTACTGGAGCGGCGCAATCCGAACATGACGACGCCCGCTGCGCGGGCCTCGCTCGTGATCGACGGCGGAGCGCAGTCTGTTTCGGGCGCCAATGCACAGGCGGCAAGTTTTGTCGGCAGTTTCACCGGCAACCCTGTATATCTCGGCGAGCTGCGCACAGACAATGTCGGCCGCTTGCTTTTCCTGCCGGCGCGCGGTGTTTCCGCATCGCCCACGGGCAGCCCGATTTACACCGATGCGCCCAACGCCTTTATCAATGCCGATGGCTGGTATGACGATACATGCGACGGCCCGGTGACGGCAGAAGTCAAGATAGATGGGCGCGAAATTCCGGTGCAGGCCGCCTGGGTGATCACAACACCGCCCAATTATGCGCCGCAGGCCAAGGCCGAGCGCACGATGTACGACCTGATGAACGACTTGTTCGTGCAGGCCGGCTGGATCGAAGCACCACAGGCGGTGTCGTTCTCGCGCGACGTGTATCCCGTCCTGCAGCGCTTATCCGGCCTGCAATGGGTGAACCAGGGCTATGCCACACAATATGGCCCACACGGGCGTTACAATTTTGAAGACCCGGCCTATATTGCGCAACTGGCGGCCAAACCTGCACCCGGCGGTTATGACCCGAATACCGAAGTACGGCGCCAACTGCTCAACAGCTTCCGCAATCCGGTCAAGACCGACAGTAACCAGTTGCCGTGGCCCTGGATTTACGGCGATGCGATGGAGGTGCCGGCGGGCGACAGTCCGCGCCAGAATGCCACCATCACCGATCTGCAGTTCGCCATTCTTCAACGATGGGTGGCCGGTGATTTTGAAAACGACTGGGGCAACGTTGCGCCGCCGCATTCCATCGATGCTGTGCCGCTGGCCGAGCAGCCGGCCATGCTGACACGCGCCGCGATGGAATTCTGCCTGGCTGATGCCTTTCACCCCGGTTGCGAGATGACCTGGCCGATGCGCCACCTGAGCATGTACAGCAAGCCGTTTCGCATCCGTCACCGTCCGCCCGGCGTGCCGGCGCCCAATTACGGCAGCACGCTCGACCAGCAGCAATGCCTGGCCATCAACGGGCCGCTGCACCTGCAGGGGCCGGGCGATATTACGCGCTGGATGGGCCTGCCCTGGCAGGCCGACACGGCCTATTGCCGCGGTGGTTACGATTCAACGTACGATCCCTTCACGCCGACTTTCTGGCCGGCGCGTGTACCGAACCAGGTATTGACCGAGCGCGATTATGCCATCGTGGTCGATCCGGCCGAGCCATTGGATCGCCGCATCGAGGCGTTCACGCAGCGGACCAGCTGGAACAAACCACTCCATGGCACGACCTCGCAGCAGATGGATCAGATGGTGCGTATCTTCGGCTCAATGGGGTTGGTGGAAGTGCGTGAGGGCGTGAAAGACAACCCGGCATTTCCGCCGGTCATGATGGTGGCCAGCTATGGGCCCGACGTGGCGCCGGCCGATGCGGCCGAAACGGCGAATCTGGCGCCGCAGCCGGCATTACTGAAAGCCGCCCAGGGTGCACCGGTTGCTCCGGCAGATCAACGGCAATTGCCGCGCGGCGCCAACTTCGATTCGCACGAGGAAGCACGCAACGCGCCGCGTCCCGGCATGCATCGCAAGCGCTGATCGATCATGGCGCAGCGGTTTGATGTGGCGATCGCGGGCGGCGGCCCGGCCGGAGCCGCTGCGGCCTTGACGCTGGCCCGTCTTGGAAGAAGCGTGCTACTGGCGGACGCCGCACCCGCCGATGCCATTCGTGTCGGCGAGGGTTTGCCGCCTTCGGTTCACTCCTTGTTGCAGGCGTTGGGCCTGTTGGAGCGATTTCGCGCCGATGGGCATCGAGCCAGCCACGGGACCGTATCGGTCTGGGGAATAAACGATCCGCAGTACGTCGACTTCATGCACCAGGCGCACGGCCACGGCTACCAGCTCGATCGCCGCCGCTTTGACGCGATGCTGAAAGCTGCTGCGGATGAGGCAGGCGTGCAAATCTGCGATCAAACCAGGTTAAGGGTTGCGATGCGCGAACAGGCAGCAGATCGTTCGCAAGCTGATCCCACGATGCGCTTGCAGCTATCGAGCGGGAACGCATCCCGTGAAATCGAATGCCGCTGGCTGATCCATGCAGGGGGCCGGGCAGCCGCGACCCTGCGCAGCTGCGGTGTGGCACGTTGCCAGACCGACCGGCTGATCGCATTTCACGTCTTGTTGCATGCCGACGGCACCACCGATTTCGACGGGCGCACCATGATAGAAGCCGGCGTGGACGGCTGGTGGTATAGCGTATTGCTGCCGGCGGGCGAGCGGTTGGTGGTTTATCTGTGCGACCAGGATATCGGACCAGCGGAACGTGCCGCCTTGCTTTCTGCAGAAGGATTCATCGCGAAGTTGCACGCCGCGCCGCATCTGCGGCAGTTGTGTCTGGTCCATGGCTATCGGCCGATCTGCACACCGCGAGGCGCGGATGCATCAAGCGGGCGTCTTGAATATTTTACCGGTGATGGCTGGCTGGCGGTCGGCGATGCCGCCCTATCCTTCGATCCCTTGTCGTCCCAAGGGATATCGAATGCGCTGTACACCGGCATACTCGGTGCCCGCGCAATTGACGCGGCGCTTGATTGCCGTCTTGAAGCTTTGGAGCACTACCAGCGGCATCTCACGCAGATCTATGCCGCCTACTTGGGCAACCGGGCCATTTTCTATGGCTACGAGACGCGCTGGCGCGCGCACCCGTTTTGGCAACGCCGGCACGCCGCCTGAAGCATTCTGTCTGTCGCTTGACGAGTGCGCGCGCGCCGGTGTCATCGCCTCCGGTTGTGCAATAGCGTGTGCTTTTGCGCTAGTTCGCCGGCACGCCGTCTTTCCAGTGCTTCCAATCCTTGACGATTGCGTCAACCACGGGCCAACCGGCGCGGTAAAGATTGTCGACCGCCGGGCCGAAGGCACCCTGATCCTGGTAGTTCAACAGATTGTCTACACTTGACACGCCTTGCGGCGGACGATCGAAATCCGAGCCGGCACGTAGCACGGCTACCCGGGCCGTATCGGCCAGGCCGGCCGCCGCAGCGCGCTTGATGACTTCGAAGGTCGCATTGTCTTCCTGTTGGGTGGTGCAATAGGTACCCTTGCCATCGGTCAGTTGCTTGGTCCAGTCGCGCGCGCGTTGGCCGATGATGTTGCCGGAGAACCAGGTGTCGCCTGCCAGCGTGTCGCACTGAATGACAGATGGCGGCTGGTTGGCCGGTGCATAGTTGTATTTTGCCCGGTAGGTTTGCGCTGCCGGCGAATCGGTCAACGCGGCATTGCGCGACAGCGCAAATGCTTTTTGCAGCAGTGCCTCATTTAGCTGGAACAATTCGGTGCGGTATTCCAGAACCGGTTTCTCGTTTTCGTTCTTGGTATTGATGCCAAGGAAGCCGGATTTCCAGCCCGCCGGAATCTCGCGCGCATCGATTTCCCATTGCATGCCGAAATCGACCAAGTAGCGCGCCCATGCGACCGAGCCGAGCGTCCCTTGGGCCGGGTCGATGCCGGCAATGCCTGCCACCAGAAAGTAGGTTTTGCGCAGGTCGAATTTCCCTGAATAGACCAGGGCAGCCATTGTGGCCGCGGCATTGGTGTGGCCCATGCCGGTGGTGACGAGGCACACGTCGTCGCGGGTGCAATGCACCTGCGGATAGTCCGGTGAGAGCCCGGGAACGGTAATGTCCTGCGTAGGCCCAAAGTGATCCAGCCAGGTCTTGCCCTCCGGCGCAAACATGGAAACGATCATGACCTTGACCGCCTTCGGTGCAACTGCTGCCGGCTTGGCGGCATAGGCGGTACCGACGAGCGTCAAGGTGAGGCCGAGGTTAAGGCTCAAGAATGCAATGGTGCGGCGGGTCAGTGTCTTCAATTGTGCTCCTTAAGCTATTAATTTGATCATGCTCGTAATGGTATCGCTTTTATCCGGGACCAACTTCGCGTGCGCCGATCATGCCGGTTTCTGCCTTGCCTTTTTGGAGCAAGTAGCGTGCCACAAGAGACATTGCCAGATGGTTCGAGCTATGGCCAGGTAAAATGAAACAAGGCCCGCGCGGGCCTTGTTTGTCAAACCATGTTTCCTGAGTTCCTTTGCACCAAGCTGGCGCTTGGACGCCGCGTAGAGATTGGGGTCGCCATAGAAAGCGCGATAGCGTCGCGGGACCGACCAATCGACGGATAACGACCCACCGTCAACCCGGCATTGCCGCATGACATCCCAAACCGGCGAGTAGACCGTTCTGATCCGCGCCTCGCCACTATGGTGATAAGGAATTCGCTGCGCCGGAGGGATTTCCCGCAGGTCGAGCTCGTACCAGATACCTTCAATGCAATGCAACTGCACGCGGCGCGAAATAACGCGATGAGTAGTCGACCGTGCCGCATCGTCTGCCTCTCTAATTTTGCGATTCTTTGCGCTACGCGAGAGGTATTTGCGATTGCGCAGCAATATGCCGGTCAAAGGGTGAACGTAGAGCGCACGATTGACTTCTTCGAGCCGGGAATGGCCACCATAGTCCAAATACGCCGTGACGTGCCCGCCATCGCCATCATCTTCCCAGCCTGTCTTGACGATGACAAAGTCCTCGATGTGTTGCAGGATATGCTGCTTGACGGTATTGCGCGTATCGATGTTCTCACAAATCTCGCTGTAGACCTTGTTCCACGGGCGATTCACCCGGCTCTCAAGGAATCGCTGCAAAGGACGCAGATTTTCGTTGAGATATTTTTTACTGTTGTACCCCTTTTTCATCCCGAGTCGAAGCGGCCCGTCCTCGCGATCGCGATAGGGGCGCCCGTCGCCGCTATAGCCATTGCTATTGACCAGACGAGGCCGCTCGACGATTACCTTGAACATATCGTCACGCATCATTTTCTCCTTTGCGCCCCATCAGCATCAGACGCAGATTGTATTTTTCGACACGGCGCTGCTGACGCCCCTGGTTGAATGCGCCGTGGGCGCCGGCCTTGCGCTGCCTTGCGGGCAGCGCCACCGGGTTGCGTGGCTTGGGGGTTGCAATCTTGATCTTCATGATTTCACCCCTTGATGCAAACAACCTGGCGCAAGGTGTGCACCACCTCGACCAGGTCGGTCTGGTGCGCCATGACCTGATCGATATCCTTGTACGCGGCGGGAATTTCATCGACCACGCCACCATCCTTGCGACACTCGATTCCCTGCGTTTGTTCGGCCAGGTCAAAGCGATTGAAACGATGCCTGGCCGCACTGCGACTCATGCGCCGCCCCGCGCCGTGCGAGCACGAGCAAAATGAATCGGGGTTGCCTTTGCCGCGAACGATGTAGCTCTTCGCACCCATGCTGCCGGGGACGATGCCAAGCTCGCCTTCACGCGCAGAGATCGCTCCCTTGCGCGTGACGAACAAATGTTCGTTGGCATGCGTCTCCCTCGACACATAATTGTGATGACAATTGATCGCCTCGCCTACCAACTTGAAGGACGTCAAATGCTGCGTCATGACGTCGACCACGCGGCGCATCATTTCACGTCGGTTGATCATGGCGTAGTCTTGAGCCCAATCGACCGCTTCGACATAGTCGTCGAACCATTCCGAACCTTCGCTGAAATACGACAGGTCTTTGTCCGGCAGACTTACTTTGTGCCGCATCAGGTCCTTGCGCGCAGCCGAAATGAAGTAACGGCCGATCACATTACCGATGCCGCGCGAGCCGGAGTGCAGCATGATCCACACGCGCTGTGCTTCATCGAGACAGATTTCAATGAAGTGATTGCCGCCGCCCAAAGTGCCCAACTGGCAGATCCAGGTCTGGGCAAACTTGTGCTGCATCTTCATGATGCCTTTATGCTTGGCCACGATGCGGTCAAGCCTGTCGTTCAATGGACGGCCGACCCTGGCATGGGCGGAACCGCGTACCTTGTTCCATTCATGCTGCTCGAAACCGACCGGCACGTCTGCCTCGATTGCACTGCGCAGGCGCGCCATGCTGTCGGGCAAATCGCTTGCCGTCAGTGTCGTGCAAACCGCATTCATGCCGCAGCCTATATCGACACCGACCGCCGCCGGTATGATGGCGCCACGCGTCGGGATCACGCTCCCGACGGTGGCACCGGCACCAAAATGGACGTCTGGCATGGCTGCCACATGCGGGTGGACGATAGGCAGGTTTGCGACGTTCAGCAATTGCTGCAAGGCGTCGTGACCGATATCGTCGGTATAAATATGCACCGGGACCAAGCCCTTGTGCAATGTTTGATAAATTGGCATAACGTTTCTCTTTATATGGACACCTCTAAAATCTACTGCGCGTCTCAATCTCAGGCCTGCGATGCTCACCGTACAGCCGTACGGTTGCGCTTCTCGGCCCGACCTTGATTCGGGCCACGCCAGGCCGCTCGCTACGATTTCTAGAGGCGTCCAAAACTTGTTATGCCGGTGCATTCGTCTTGTGCAGAATTCTGGATCGAAACGAATCCGATCCGCGCAGAAAACAAAAAACCCCGGCGAGTTTCCTCACCGGGGTTCAAATTGGAACGACCGGCTCGGGTCGGCATGGATGCCGTGCCCCGAGCTGCCGCACGGGGCTAGTTGATATTCAAATTGTGGCTAGCCTTACGCGGCATGGTTCGTCCTTTCTAACTATTCGGTTGATAAAATTGGTCCGCAAAAAAACGCATTGCGAATCTGAGACGCGATTCTGAGGCAAATGCAGGCGCGCTGTCAATGGCTTGCCCTTCACCTTTTTAGCGCTGTTGTATTTTCACCTCGCAAAGAGGGCCGTTTTCTGCAAACTCAATCTTCAGCTGGAGAAACTTCTCGATCACTTCGGCATTGCTTCTCGCATGCTGCGAGATACGATTGGTGGTAAAGCATCCCTCACCCGCCAGCGCCATCGGCAACATGACCTGATCGGCCAGATGTTCACCAAGTGCCGCACCGGATGCCATGTAGTGCCGCGCTTCCGCAATCGCCGATTTGGCAACTGCTTCGGCCGATACAGACTTTTCACCGAATGCGCAGAACACTTCTGTCAGTTGCTCGTGCTCGAAGGTCAGCAGCAAGGCATTCCCCGGCCCGTGACTGTCCGGCAGGCCGCGCACCAGCAGTTGCGTTTCATCCCATCCCATCGCGCGGCCCACGCACTCGAGTTCGCGCTTGGCCACGTTTGCGGGAATGCCGGCAACAAAGCTCTCGGCATAAGCCGACACCTTTTCGCCGCGCTGCATCAGGTCAAGACGCTGTAATTTCTCGCATGGTTCGACGCCGGCGAACACTTCGCCGCCACCTGCCGGATAGAATCCGTAGCGCGTCAAGCGCACATCGATCAATGCGCCCATTTTGGAAAGCAGGGGCAAGTATGCGCGTTGCAGAAATTGCACCGGTGGCGCCTTGACATTGTGCGTTCCTCCGGTAATGCGGATCTGCGCCGGCGCATCGGCAAACAGCAGCGCAGGCAGGATGGTTTGCAGCACCAGGGTGCAGCTGCCGGCCGAGCCGATCGCAAAATCGTAGTTCCCGCCGCGGATTTTCCCGGGCGTGAATTCCAGTTCGCGCGCGCCAACCGCCAGGTCATCGACATCCGCACCGCACACGCGTGCCGCGGCTTGCACAGCCACCAGATGCTGGCGCATCAAGCCCGGCTTGGGTCGGTTGCCGCGAATATTCTTGATACGAAACGGGGTTCCGGTAATCATCGACAGTGTCAACGCGCTGCGCAGGATCTGTCCACCGCCTTCGCCGGTGGATCCGTCCAATTCAATCATTTTCTTCTTTCTCTATTTCTTATTGTTGTTGGTTCGGGGCCTTTGCCCCGAACCTGGTACTGCACTGATGCTAGCCCTTCACACACACAACCTGCTTCAAGGTATGAACCACATCCACCAAATCACGTTGCGCTTCCATCACGGCGTCGATATCCTTGTACGCCATCGGGATCTCATCGATCACATCGGCATCCTTGCGGCATTCCACGCCTTCGGTTGCCTGGATCTGGTCGGCCAGGGTGAAACGCTTTTTGGCCTCGGTACGGCTCATGGTTCGACCTGCACCGTGGCTGCAGCTATGGAAGCTTTCCTCGTTACCCTTGCCACGCACGATGTAGCTCTTCGCACCCATTGAACCGGGAATGATCCCCAGTTCTCCGGCGCGCGCCGAAACGGCACCTTTACGCGTTACCAGCACATTCTTCCCGAAGTGGTGTTCCTTCTGCACATAGTTATGGTGACAGTTCACCGCTTCCACATGCGTCTCGAACGGCTTCGTAATCACGGTACGCACTGCCGCAATCAAATTCTGCATCATCACTTCACGATTCATGCGCGCAAACTTCTGCGCCCAACCAACCGCTTCGACGTAGTCGTCGTAATGCTGCGTACCCTCAGGCAGGTAGGCCAGGTCCTGGTCGGGCAGGTTGATGAAATGTGTACGCATATCCTGCTTCGCCAATTCGATGAAGTAGGATCCGATCGCGTTCCCCACGCCGCGTGAACCCGAATGCAGCATGAACCACACGAAACCCACTTCGTCCAGACACACTTCAATGAAGTGATTACCGGTTCCCAGCGTTCCCAGGTGGCGGTAGTTGTTGGTGTTCTTCAACTTCGGCGTCTTCAGGCAAATCGCATCGAAGCCATCCTTCAGCTCGGCCCAGGCGATATCAACCGGCTGCGGCGGCGCTTCCCAGGAACCCTTGTCGCGGCCCTTGTAGCCGCGCGTCTTGGGCGACATGCCATGCGGCACGGCGCGTTCGATGGCGCTACGCAGAGGGCCCAGGTTATCCGGCAAGTCGTTGGCCGTCAGCGTGGTTTTCGCCGCCATCATGCCGCAACCGATATCCACGCCCACGGCCGCCGGAATCACGGCACC